>CANBAL010000017.1 GCA_947366545.1 uncultured Clostridia bacterium | reverse complement strand
GATTGCCTATACAAATATGACGATACGAATATGCCATGCAATGTTTCTAAATGTGAGATGTACGAAGAAAAGCCCTCTACCGTTATTGATGGTGGAAACTGTGATTTATACGATAAGGGGGTGTCTGAATGAAATATGTAGCATATCACAGGACAAGCACGAAAGACCAGCACTTAGACAGAGGTATCGCAGAACTTACCGAGTATTGTGCTGATAACGGAATTTCTCTGTATAAGAATAAGGTTTACACAGACCAACAGACAGGAAAGAATTTCAACCGACCACGCTACACAATGCTGAAAGACGAGATTTTGGAAAGCGGAGATGTGCTGATCGTCACAGAGCTTGACCGATTAGGACGAAACAAAGAAGCTACACTTAAAGAACTTCGTTTCTATAAGGATAACGGTATTCGTGTTATGGTATTAGAATTACCCACAACATTGATTGACCTATCAGCTATGGAAAACTCAATGGCTCGCATGATGTTAGAAACAATCAATAACATGATGATTGAGTTATATGCAAGTATGGCGCAAGCAGAGATTGAGAAAAAAGAGAAAAGACAGCGAGAAGGCATTGAACAGAAAAAGGCTCGTGGAGAATGGGACGATTATGGCAGGCCAAGGGTTATGGAACTTGAAGAATTTGCTACCCACTATCGCTTAGTACAGCAAGGGGAAAAGAAACCATTTGAACTGATGAAAGAATTAGGTATGACGAAGCCTACATTCTATCGTTACAAAAATCAAATTGAGAAAGGGTGTTAAATATGGCATCAGTAAAAAGAGTTGAGTATAAAAGCGGTAGAGTTGTGTACCGCATAGTTATTTGTCAAGGATACGACACAAAGGGCAATAAACTGGTTAAGAATCTTACATATTCAGTTAATCAGTCAGCAACCCCCAAACAACAAGAACGAGAAGCGAAGAAGTATGCTATGGATATGGAAGATAAATTGAAATATGGCTATGACTTCAACGCAGAAAAAATGTCATTTGAAGATTTTGCAAACAAATGGCTTGAAAGTGTCAAAGATGACTTAGCTTATGGAACATACGCAGGATATAAGCAGGTATTAGAAAGCAGGATTCTTCCCTACTTCAAAGGCTATAAGGTAGCCAATATTAAAACACCGCACATTGAAGCCTTTTATAAGACTTTGGTTACTGATTACTCGTATGGCACAATAAAAAGATTTGCTAATGTGTTGAATCTGATATTTAAGACAGCAAGGCGTTATCAGATGATAGAAAGCAATCCTTGCGAAGATGCCAAGAAACCGAAAAATAAGGACGAAGAAACAGGCTTAAAGTTCTTCACACCCAAGCAGTCAATCATGTTTATGAAGTCCTTAGATTTGACCTATGATGTGGTGTATAAAGGCCACCAACGAATTGACGATACAGGAAAACCCTACTATGTAAAGGAATACACCGAATCCTATACAGTACCTACGCAGTTTAAGGTGTTCTTCATGCTATCTCTGTTTTGTGGGTTCAGAAAAGGAGAAACCCTTGCTTTACACTGGAATGATATTGATTATAAGAACAAAACCATATCAATCTCAAAGTCTGTAGGTATGACCGAGCACGGATTTGACTACAAGGACCCTAAAACGAAAAAGTCTGTGCGTAAGGTATCTATTCCAGATGATGTGATACCACTCTTAAAGCAATATCACAGCGAGTATGTGCAAACCCTCTGGAAACATGGTACTGCATGGCAAGGGGATAGAGAAAACGGTGGAAATCTCTTTATTCAGTCTGACGGTAAGCTCATGGGGCATACTACCCCTTACCAGTATTTTGTTAAGCACTTAAACCGCTATAATGAATGGGTGCAGAACAATCCCGATAAAGCAAAGGCTGGTGGATTTGAGGAATTGCCAATGATTCCGCTTCATGGGTTGAGACATTCATGTGCTACCTTACTGAATTATCTGGAAGTCAACATCATTGAAATTTCAAAGACTTTAGGGCATTCCACCTGCTCAACAACAATGAACATCTACGCACACAGTTTTGAGGAACAGCAAGAGGTAGTCGCAACAAAGGTCAATGACTTCCTGCGAATGAACGCATAAAATAATTGAGAGCCAGAGGACAAAATCCAAAGGCTCTCATTTAGTCATCATTCATCTTTCAATTCCATGTGGTCAAGAGCATATTGTAAAGCCATGCTGATTAGTTCGTTACGGGAACGATTTGTCTTAGCTGCTAAATCGTTATACTCCTCTTGCAAGGCTCTATCTATGCGAATCGTCATAGTGACAGACTTATCTTCTTTAGGTGTGACGATAAATTTCTCCATAATGCAGTTCCTCCATTGCTTTTGACTACATTATAGTATTGACAGCGCCCTTAAAACTATGACACAATAATGAGTTGAAATTTCACTGTACTTTTGTGTTACTGTCTGCTATAATGCTACTATCAACCAAAACTTGGAGGTATGGCATTATGAAAGATAAAGCAACCAAAAACGGAGTCAAAAAGCCGATTTACAAGAAGTGGTGGTTTTGGGTAAT
>CANBAL010000016.1 GCA_947366545.1 uncultured Clostridia bacterium | reverse complement strand
TTCGTGTATAAAACTCTGCTTAAAGAAGCGACGAGCGAAAAAAAGATTGGCGCTTTCGTTGGCAAGTTTCTTCCCCCACACATTGGACACATAAGCGTGATAGATAGAGCACTCAAAGAATGTGACAAAGTTGTGGTGGTACTTTCCGACAACCCTGAGCGCTCCGAGCAGTTATGTAAAAATGCTAACTTTCCATATTTCACTTCGCAGCAGCGACTAAACTGGATCAAAGATCACTACAAAGACCAGAAGAACATGGAATTTTACATTATCGATGAAAGCAAGTTGCAAAAACAACCTTTCGACATGGAAGAATATAGCCAGTTATTTAGAAGAGTGATAAACGAAAAGGTGAATGTAAAATATGCTGATGAAACTTATCGCGAACTTAATGAGAAATATTTTAAAGATTGTAAATTTGTTGCGATTGAAAGAGATTTAATTCCCGTCCACGGAACAGATATTAGAGAAGATCCCGAAAAACTCAAATTTGCTATCGAAGAGGCGCATGCCGACATTTTAAAAAAATTACAGAGTGCAAATGGCACAAAAAAGGAGAATATTATGAACAATATGTTAATCGATTTCTATGAACTGACCATGGGTCAAGCATATTTTAATGAGGGCAATCACGAAAAACTTGCATGCTTTGATGTGTTTTTCAGAAAATGTCCAGATAAAGCGAGTTTTGTGATTGCTAATGGTGTGCAAGCATGTGTGGAGCACATTTTAAATTTCGGCTTTTCAAAGGAAGATATAGACTATTTAAAAGATTTGGGCAAGTTCTCGGACAAATATCTCGAGTATCTTTCAAACCTTAAATTTACCGGTGATGTGTATGCCGTTAGCGACGGGACTGTTGTTCTGCCGAATGAGCCAGTTATAACTATTGTTGCGCCGCTTATCCAAGCACAAATGATTGAGACAGCGCTGCTACTGCTTTTCAATCGCTCTTCACTAATCACAACAAAAGCGAGCCGAATTGTTCGCTCGGCACAAGGCCGACCAGTTATGGAATTTGGCACACGCAGGGCTCAGGGCTACGAGGCCGCAAAAGACGGGGCGCTGGATGCATATATCGCAGGCGCCGCAGGAACGGCTTGCACTGTCACCGGAAAAGAATATAGCGTGCCAGTTTTGGGAACAATGGCTCACAGTTTTGTTCAAAGTTTTGACAGCGAATATGAAGCATTTGAAGCCTATGCCAAATCTTTCCCCAACGCAGCGACCCTTCTTGTTGACACATATGATGTGCTAAAAAGCGGCATTCCAAACGCAATCAAAATTGCTAAAGAAGTTTTGCAGCCTATGGGCAAAAGACTTGCAGGAATTCGTATTGACAGCGGCGACCTTGCATATCTTTCGAAGGAAGCAAGAATAATGTTTGATCAGGCAGGACTGAGCGATGTTAAAATCTGTGTTTCCAACTCACTTGACGAACATGTTATCGAAGACCTTTTAAGCCAAGGCGCACCTATCGACTCCTTTGGCGTGGGCGAAAACCTTATCACGGCAAAATCTCAGCCTGTATTCGGAGGCGTTTACAAACTTGCCGCAATCGAAAAAGATAATCACTTAGAGCCAAAAATCAAAATTTCCGAAACAAGAGAAAAAATCACAAACCCTGGCTTTAAAGATATCGTTCGCCTCTACGACCAAAACGGCAAAATGATCACAGATGTTATCACACTCTTTGGCGAAAAACTCCCAAGCAGAACCTACACCCTCACCGACCCAGACAACAGTTGGAAAACTAAAGAAATTTCTAATTTCACCGCAAAAAGCATAAAAACAAAAATGATTGACGGCGGCAAACTTGTCTACAAACTAAGAACAATTGAAGAGCGAAGAGCAAATGTGCAAAAAGAACTTGGCACTTTGTGGGAGGAAAACCTTCGCTTAACAAATGCACAAACATTTATTGTCAGCCTCAGCAATAAATTGTCAAAAGTTAAGAACAAACTGCTGGAAGAGTTTAAAAAGTCAAAGAAAACTAAATACGATTTTCAGGCCGCTCTTGAAAAAGCAAATTTGGAAGAAAGCACTCTTAGCGTTCCCCCAATGGCAACCGAAGCCTCTTCAACTTTAAAACTAAACAAATAGCATAGCCCTACGCCATATCATTTGCTTGAAAGTTTTCTATGTTTATGATATGATAATCATATTATGGAAAAAGAGATAAAATTTTCACCTGAAGACGAAACAGCCATTTCAGCGCTAAAAATGATAGAAACTGTTAAAAGATTAGAGCGCGCGGCTGGGCTTACAAACGAAGAAATCAAAATCAAATACACTTTGGGCGGCTGCAGCAGCCTTGCCTCTGCAATTAGAATGACATTTGGCGCTTGTTTTGGCAAAGAGATTAATTCATTCACATTTTCTGCAAGCACCGCGCGAAATGGCAAATATGCCACCCACACCTGTGTGGATGTTGGAAAAGGCTTATTTGTTGACATCAACGGCCTACACACTGCAAATGAAGTAAAAATTTCCTTGACAGCGGCTATTTTGAAAATGAAGAAATCATTCAAAAATTTGAAGAAAATAAACTGACCAAGTTTGCACTCGTCGACCCACGCCTCCCCGACCTAACAGACATCGTCGGCGAACAAGTTGGCTTAAGTTTTGACTAACAAAAAAGAAGGCACTGCCTTCTTTTTTAATAAAAGTTTTTGTCAATCATGTTTAAATATGATATACTTAAAGTATGAAAGATGAAATTTTAGAATTGTTAGC
>CANBAL010000015.1 GCA_947366545.1 uncultured Clostridia bacterium | reverse complement strand
CAACCAAAAACGGAGTCAAAAAGCCGATTTACAAGAAGTGGTGGTTTTGGGTAATTATTGTTGTTATTCTGGCCGCTATCTTTGGAAACACAGGAGCAAAGAACGGTGTTGAGGACGGAGCAAAAGACGCTATCAGTTCAACAGAACAGCAAGCAACATCTGGCAAATTCGTTGAAGATGTGAAAACCGCTATTTCTGGTGCTATTGACAGTGACAATGAAGCAATCACAGATGTTTCGTTGAAAGACAAAGATTTATGTGTAACAGTTGATTTGAGTAAAGCAGACCCCAGCCCTCTTACAATAGAGGACTTGGCAATCTCTCGTACAAGTTCAATCACAGACGCTATACTTGAACTTACTGATTACGACAGTCAATGGAACACGATAACAGTTGATTTTGGAGATGTTGGCAAGGTCGTATGTGACAAAGACAGCATAAAAGAAAATGAAGCAGGTGGACGATACTTCCCATCAGAAAACTTTACATTAAAATAAATGGGGAAAACAAAGAGAGCCTTGACAGGAACAACAACCAGTCAAGGCTTTTCTTTATACTATCGTAATACTAAACTTACGGCGTGATATGGTGTGATAGACCGAGTTAGGGAAAGTAGAAATCCCCAAAAGGTAATACGGGTATCACTTATGGAGAGTTATGGAGAGATAGGGCGAGTGCCTGTTAATCTTTTTTCGATTGTGCTTGTTTGTTCAGCAAGCGTAATACTGACATCACAAGCAATATAGCAAAAGCATAGCATTGAGTTTCATTTTTTGCAAGGCAGAAAAGGTCAACAAAGTATTGCAGTTAAAGGCTTTTATAGCAATTATCTCTCATACTGCACAACGCAAAACTGAACAAATGAGTTTCGGTTTATTTGCCCTTAATTCTCTTTGTATTTTGTGGATAGGCATAACAACTTTATACTATTGTATTACTGTTTATTTAAGAGGTATCATCAGAAGTTCACAGATAATCCAGAATTGACTTTTAGGAATAGGATATATAAAATATAGGTTAATCCATTAAAATCAATCTGGGGTCAATCTGGTTAATCTGAGGATTATATATAAAAAGGACCTCAAGAAAACATTCGGAAAAATAAGGAAAAAAGTTTATTTTGCCTATGTACTTTCAGAAAACAATGTGGTATAATATATACAGGTCGGAAAAGACCAGTTAATTTAATATTTTGAATGCTTAGAGAAGCAAAGTTACCTTTAGACGAGGTTTAACTGGCTTCTCTTTTTTGTTGCCTAAAATCAAAAGGAAAGGAACAAGGAAAATGGATAACAAAACAAATAAGCATGAATTTGCGTGTAATGCTGGTAAGGTTACCGAGTACGAAGTAAAGGAACATATTGACACTATCATGGTGGGTTTTCGTGGATTCTCAAAGGAAGTGTCGATTGTAAAATGGAATGACAAGAATCCTGTGTTTGATATTAGAGCATGGCGAGTATCTGACAGAGACGGATTGCAATATCCTTTGCGTGGTATCACTTTCTCTAAGGAAGAGTTTATCAAGTTAAGGGAAATCTTGAACAGCATTGATGTGAATTGCATTGATGAATATATGTGAGCAAAGAATGTGAGGTATTGAATATGAACGGAGCAAAGACTGACGAAAGAAACTATTATGCAGAAAGCTACATTGCTTTAATTGAGGAAATCATTAAGGAAACCGCTTCACTGATTAAAGATATAAAGAAAGCAATGGGTGAGGTGTGAAAATGGGAACGAAGAAACTACAAGGTGCAGACGGAATGAATTTTCAACTGCAACTTACAATAAAAGGCTTAGAGAGCATAAATCTTCCAGAGGAAAATCTCACGAATGAATCTGGAAATGACATAATGAAAATATCTTGTTGGGGTGGCAAACTGTCTGCTTATGTTAATTTGCCTAACGCAATCAGGCCAAACAATGTTCAGCCATTTCAACTATCTGATTGTATCAAAATCGAATTGGTAAGAAACCAAGTCATTGAGCACATGAGGTCATATTTGCAAAAGCACTTAAAGGATAAGTATTCTGATGAATTTCTTTCAATGATGAGTGTCACAAAAATGGAATGCAATCTAACGATAAAATGCGTTGGGGATTGTAAGCCAAAGGATGTGATTAGATTGTTTGAGAGGTCATTTGCAAAGGTTACTGTTTATAAGGAAACCGACCCAAACGGAAAAACACACAGGAAACCAGAACGAGGAATCACAACAACCAAGCCCCATGAATGGGTGTTAAAGGTGTATGACAAAACCTTTCAGCAAAGGCAAGCAGGCAATCTTAAAGTTGAGTCAAATCTGATTCGTGTGGAATTGGTGTTCTTAGACAGAATGCTTGACCGTATGTATTCAAGCAAGAAATCATTAGAGGACATTCTCACAAGGAAAGCAATCAAAACGCTGATTGACCAGTACCAAGAAACCTTTGACGAGATATGCAAAAAGAATATTACGCCTATGCTGAATGCTTGTGTGCAAGAGATATTTGAATGTTTAACTTGCTCTACTCCACGAAAGGAAGTAAGCGAAACTTTGATTAAGTGTAAGGAACTCATTGTAGATACTGAGGTATTACGCAAGGCATTAAAGAAGTGGTATGTATTCAAGAAACAGCCTGATAGCTCAAAACGCATTGTTTCATTTTATCGAGAGAAAAATATGGGTTTTCCAGAGGATGTGCTTAGAACGCTCAAACTCATGCACAACTCTTTAGGATAAAACAGGTCTGAAAAGTAACATTCGATGTTACCCTGTGACCCCAAACTTGAAAAACTGAAAATCTCATAAATTGAGCATAAACCACCATTCATTGGGGTGTAAAAGGTGTTTCACAAGGCATTTGAGCAAAACGCAAAAATCAAATCTTGTCCATAATTATATGAGACAGAGATACAAACAGATAACAGTACATTAAC
>CANBAL010000014.1 GCA_947366545.1 uncultured Clostridia bacterium | reverse complement strand
ACAAATTTTAGGTGAAACAACTTCAATGACCGCTCCAAGCTCTTTAGATAAAGCCTTTAACTTGTCCAAAATATCATTTTCGTATATGTAGGCATTGCCCTGTGACACTGCACGAGCCAAAGAGATGTTTACTTCTTTTGAAAGTGACGCCAATGTTTTGACCACCTCATAGGTTTCATGAGTAAAACTGTCAAACTGTGCAAAATAGAATACCTTATTTTCTAGCACACTGCTGTTTTTCATCACTTCGTTAAAATATTCAAGCAGCCCATTTGCGTCAAGCCTTCCTGACAACCCTCTCTCATATTCCTGATAAATAAGTGCAATGTCATTATACTTTTTCTGATTTACACCAGAAAAGCCCATTAAATCTTTAGGCTCAACTCCGCTACTTTTAAGTTGAGAGATAATTTTATACATTTCATAGCAGAAATTAATATTTTTCTTTTTAAATACATTTGTCTCAACATTCTCTATTGCGTTTGCCATAGTCAGCAAGGCGTCCGTCATTGAAACAACCTGATAATCTTTTATTTTTGCTTCTTTAAATAAATTGCGTACAAGTGATGTTAGCCCGACTACTGAAACATTAAACATGGCTTTGCGTGGCAGGTTTTCAAGCACAAGTTTTTCCATAAGCAAAGAAAATCTATCTGGCACAATAATGATGTGTTCAACATCCATGTCAGAGTTATCTATGCTTTTAACGAGATTTAAAGTGGCATCATTTAAGGTGCCCCCTTCCCACACTTTAAGTTTCATAGGTATATTTTATCATATTCGTACTCAAAAGAAAAGAAAATTTTACTTTTAAGTCACTGTTTCATGATTAAGTGCCTTTGTAAGTTTGCTTGCCTTGTCACACTTTAATTTAATCATGTTTTGCATAAGCCTTGAGTTTTCCATTTTTAAATTTATAAAATCCGCTTTAAGTTGTTTTATTTCTTTGTCTTTCTTGTTTAAATCAACTAACGCCTTTCTAAGGAGATAGTTTGATGATTCCCGTTCCTCCTTCATCTTGCCAGCAAGTTCCTCCACCGCCGTTCTTTTTACAAGCCTTACAAGTCCTAAAAATAAACTGTTGATATCGCTTTCCGTCAATATCTCTGCTTTTTTCTTTGTAAACTTAATAATGTTACTCTTCTCATTTTCTTTGTTTTTTGCAAGATAGTTTCGATACTTGTTCTGGTAGCGGAGCATTTTGTCCACATCCCCACCCGAAAGAGTAAGGCAGGCCTTGCGCACAGAATTGCCTTCCTTTACAAGATTTTCTATTTTTTTCATGAGTTCAAGTTCCTCGTTTTCGGAAAAGTAACTTATCTCATTTTTCTCATGATTTTTCATGTCAATTTTAAGTTTTTTTGCTCTTGCTACATCTTCTGACAGATTGTCCACCTCGTGATAGTAATAATTTCTTACACTGTTTGGCTTTCTGCCAAACTTTTTTGCGTGCAGCATAAAAGCATTTTTAAGAGGCTCATTACTTCTTTTAACCTCTTCAACATATTGAAAAAGACTTTTCACCTCTTCATCTCTCCATAATCCTTTTTTCATACCTTACTCCTTTTGATAAGTAATGCTTGACAGAAAAAATTGATTTTAACCTTCTTTTTTAATTTTTTTTACATATTGTTATGGTATGAACAAATTTATTCTTAAAACAAAATATGACTGTTTAATAAAAAACAAGGATGAAGAAATTCTTTTCTCCCCTTGCGAAACTTTAACCTTTGATGAAAATGACGAACTTTTAGTTTACCCCCTTGGTAAACCTAGAGATTTTCTACCTTTTATAGTAAGCGGCAAAACACTTGCAAACTGCCCTTACTATAATTTCGCAAGTTTTGAAGGTGACACCCTTGTTTGCTTGTCAAACTATAAAAATTGTGAGAATTATTCAATCTCTAAATTAAAAATGCAAGGGCAGGAAATAGAATTTCAAGTAAGTGAGAATAAACTTGTAGTCACCTCCAAAGACTGGCGTAAAATTATTACTCTTGACCAAGAGTTTGAAAAATTTTCGACTGGCTATAAAAATGATATCGCATATATAAAACTTTCTTCAATAGACTCAGATACTCTCTATGCTTTTAACATAAAGTCGGCAGGCGTGCGTCAATTTAAAGGTAGAGAAATTATTGTCAAAAATGACGGCTTTGATATTAAAAATAATGGCGTGGAAAGTTTTACCATTGATGCACAAGGACTTAAAGCACAAAATGAAGAAGAGCCCGAAAATGATTTTTCTTTAAAACCCGAAAAAGTAGGCTTTTTGTTCTTACAAGAAATTAAAAATAAAAAGTATCAAAACGCCTATGCTTTTTGTAGTCAGTCATTAAAAGAGAAGATCACAAAAGACACCCTCAAAAATTTCTTTGTGGATATGCTAGATTTTTATTATATCTCCCCAACCACCTATGCTCTTCAAACAAATAAAAACCTTAAAATCTGCAAGTTTACCCTCTATGGCTCCCAGATTGACGATATAGACATTTAAAAAAAGTGGCGTTTGCCACTTTTTATTATACGGTCTCGTCTTCTTGCTTTTTGTTGCTTTGTTTATCAAAGTAATCTAACAACTCGGTTTGAGTTTGTACTTGTTTTACTTTAAAATCCTTTATTTCATTAGCATACTTTTGCTCAAATACTTTATAAAGGGCGTCAACAGTCTTTACGAACACATTTCTCTCTTGATCATCGTCCGGCAAAACAAATCGAAGTTGCACCTCATCATCTTCCAGCAAAATGTCAGCGTACAAATCAATAAAATCTAATAGCATTTTTGATGTAGTATTAGGCTCCAAATTAGTGACATTATTACTTACTTTTGTAACCTTTTTGTTTTTAGACAGGGAATCACATAACCAAAAAAGCACAACATTTGAAAGATTTTGTGGACAGCCAACAATCGTATGCGATGTTTGCATCCATCCTCTAGATTGATCCCTCATGTATTCTTTAAAATTGATCTCTGCCATTTTTTCTGTCAGACCATTATGTGAGCGTAACAAAGCCCACTGCAAAGTATCTCTTGTTATCTTCATATTTTCCTCCTCCATACCTCTATTATACGCGGGGGGGGATTTGTCAAGAGTTTTTTAAAAAAAAGTGGCGTTTGCCACTTTTTGTTATATGTTATTCAGATTCTCCATCTTGGTCGTTTTCCTTTTCTATCAAAGAACGAACATTTTTAATTGCTTCCAAAACCTCATCTACATCTTTCCTCCCTAAACCTCTCACACGTAGAAGGTCATCTTCTGTCACTACAAGCAAGTCACTAAGAGTTTGTATTCCTGCACGCTTCAAGCAGTTACATGAACGCCCGCTTAAATCCAACACATCTATAATTATGTCATTCATTTCAGGTATAGTTGCTCTCGCTCTCTCCAGAATATTATTCCATTCTTTCTTACTTCTATCTAACGTTGCTAGATATCTTTTTCTTTCAGCAATTTCTGCTTCAGTTGCAACATAGTCAAAAAGACCATCTTCTCTATTTTTAGGATCACGCAATCTAGCCAAAGCTCTCTTCCTTACGAATGACATTCTACTAGTACATAGACCCACGTGCTCTGCAGTTTGTTTCCAAGTGTATTTTATAGGGCATTCATTATTTAAACCATACAGTAGAATAATAATCTCCTTTTGCTGAATACCTAAACGGGAGGAGAGGGCAGATAAAATTTTATCATAGCAACTTTCATCGTATCGTAACACCTGCCTATCAAAGATATCTTCTAATAAACGTTTACAATTTTCTTCAATAAGTTGGTCCTTAACCTCTTTATATTCATCTTGTTTAAGAAGTTCAATAACTTCTTCCTTTGACAAGCCCTTTATTTCTTTCTGTAAAGATTTTTCCATAACTTTCTCCTCCATACCTCTATTATACGCGGGGGGGGATTTGTCAAGAGTTTTTTAAAAAAAGTGCATATTCTGCACTTTTTTATGTATTTTCGTCTTCATCTCCATATTGTAAAGGTCTTGCTTTCTCTAAAATTTCCTGTTTTGAAGTTGCACCATACACACTGTCTAATAAGGCTATTGCTTTATTAACATCCTTGCAAAGCACCCCATAATTCACCTCATAATAATCTTTATCACCAATAAGTTCTAAAACACTAAAAGTATAATACGCTTTCATTCTGTAAGTGATTGGGCGAACAAGTGATAAAACAGGACTTCCCTCTTGGCTATCTTTATTTATTAGCCCAACAATAAATCTGTATTTTTCTTGCATATCATTATGTAGCGCTTCATTGACAAATAAGTTAGTAGTTTCTTCATCACGTTCCAGCAATCCCACTATATCTTCACCTAAAAATGACCTTACTTCATAGGGCGTTTTAAGCCCAATTTTATCAAAATTTCTAAACTCCATTAGCAGTCTCCCATTATATGCTCAATATATCACGAAAATTCCATATGTTAAGAGAGAAAAAGGACTAACACTTAAACTTGCTTTCTTAGATAAACATATTAAGAAAGACAATTTTCTCCCTAGTTATTTGCTATTCCCAAATAATAATTTACCTTGCCAGTTCTTCCTGTACAAGTGATAGTGCCGCAGTTATAACTTTATCCATGTCATAATACTTGTAATTTCCAAGTCGTCCACCGAAAATAACCTTGGTTTCCTCTTTTGCCATGTTGCGATAATTTTCAAAAAGTAAAGAGTTCTTGTTGTCATTAATAGGATAGTATGGTTCCATCCCTGGATGCCATTCAGTTGGATATTCTTTAGAAATTATGGTCTTTTCTTGTTTACCGAACTCGAAATGTTTATGCTCTATAATACGAGTATATGGCACTGCTTTTTCAGTATAGTTTACAACTGCATTTCCTTGATAATTATCACAATTCAAAATTTCATTTTCAAATCGCACCGTTCTATATTCAAGATGTCCCAAACAAAAATTAAAATATTCGTCGATCATACCAGTATATAGAATTTTCTTAAAACTATCTCTGGTAGTTGTTATAAAGTTTTTATATTCAGTATTAAGCAATACTTTACACCCTGAAATCATTTTCTCAATTATTTGAGTATAACCGCCTTTTGCAATTCCTTGATAAGGGTCATTAAAATAATTATTGTCGTATGTAAAACGGAGAGGAAGTCTTTTAATTATAAATGAAGGAAGTTCTGTACAATTTCTTCCCCATTGTTTTTCCGTATAACCTTTAACAAGTTTTGTATAGATGTCTGTTCCAACCATGCTAAGTGCTTGCTCTTCCAAGTTCTTAGGATCTTCAATGTGTAAGTCTTCTATTTGACTATGAATAATCGCCTTTGCCTGTTGTGGCGTTTTAATTCCCCACATTTTAGAGAAGGTGTTCATATTAAAAGGAAGGTTGTAAAGTTCATTTTTATAGACCGCTATTGGAGAATTGATATAATTATTGAATTCAACAAATTGATTTACATAATCCCATATTTTTTTATCAGATGTATGGAAAATATGTGCGCCATATTTATGGATATTTATCCCCTCAATATTCTCTGTATAGATGTTACCACCAATATGATTTCTCTTGTCTATTAATAAGCATTTCTTCCCTACTTTCGTCATTTCATATGCAAAGGTAGAAGCAAAAAGACCTGTTCCTACAATTAAATAATCATATTTCATAATTTGTCTCCCAACGAATATTTTTTCTCAAGCATTTCGTAAAGCTTATCGGCAACCTTTTCACCGCCACTAAAATCCCTATAAGGTTTCAAATTGTTACTATATTGTTCAAGAAGTGTAGGGTTTTCAACAACCTCCTTGATCTTCTTAGCAAGCATTTTAGGATTAAATATCTTTTCTCCACAACCCTTCTCAGTAATATAATATTCACGAATATATTTCTCCACCAAATTGGCAGATGATGTAACAAAGAATGGAACCCCAAAATAAAATGATTCAACCATTGCATTTGCACCACTCTTTCCAATCATTAAGTTTGATGACGAATTGTAAAGAAACATTTGATTGGTAAACCCTACGAAATGAAAGTTCGTATTTGAGTCTTGAGGCAACTTATAATTTTTACAATATTGATATAATTTTTCGTTTTTCCCACACACCACAGCAAAGTTGATATTCAAATTTTGCTTTAATATCTCATCTACAACTTTTTCATCCTTGTTAGTTCCATAAGCACCACTTGCAAGAAGTAATGTAAATTTATCCTCATCAAGTCCCAGCATACGCCTCGCCTCTTTCTTGTCACAAGTTGTACTTTGAATTTCTTTTCTTAAAATAAATGGGACTTGCGTAATTTGTTCCTCTTTAAACCCTTTTTTTACTGCAAGCCTATGAGCAGCATCATTGTTTACAAAAAACACATCACTTCTCCTGTCCCATGCAGGATAGACAACCGGATCAGGGGTATAGGTCGCAACTATTGTATCAAGCATCCCCATTTTTCGAGCTTCAATAGCAAAATGAGAAGGTGAATAGAATGTGCTGCATATTAATGCTGGCTTTGCATCAACAATTTCTTGCATTATTGCTTTTTTTGCTTTTTTAAATTTATGATCTAAAAATTTGAGTGTTGTTTTTGATCCAACCATATACGAAATGTTTTCCGCAAAGGCGACAAATTTGTTATTTGCAGCTTTTTTCACCCATGAAAAAAGGTCTGTTGCGTATTTTTTTACAATTGGGTTTGGGCTTTGTGAAAAAATGTGCCATCTTACCACTTCAAATTTATCCCCATATTTTTTTTCAAAGGCATCAGCAATTCCCGTAGCTGGAACAATATGTCCAAGCCCTGCTTCTACAAAAGTGAATATAACTTTTTGTTTCATATTTTCTCCTTTTTTATTCTTCTTACTAACATATTTTTTTTGTTTATCAAAGTTTCTGAACAGAATGCTATACTCAACTTTGATAAATTTATAATACTATTTTTTAAAATAAAAGTCAATAAAGGTATACACGTTATAAATTTTTTAGCTTAACTAGCAGACATCAATTTTGTAAGTTTCAAATCTTTTACTAATAACTTTTATATTGTCAGTCGCTTCTTACTTTTCTAATATTTTTTCATCTATATATTTTGCAAATGCTTTATCACGGAAAATTCTATTTTTCTCCCAAAATTCACGAACAGAATTGTAAGTAAATATATCTTGAAAATCCTCTTTATTGCTAATCTTGCGTGACAGCATATCATATTTTTTTCATATTGTATGCAAGTTCCATATGATTAAAAAGCATAACAAGAAACATATGCTGCTTTTCTGTAAGCGGCTCTTTTTTATCATTGTCAAAAATGTCTTTAAGTGCATCATAATTGTCATGGTAATACATCCAAATTTCGCGATGCCCCTTAACAAGTTCCCCTTGCAAATTTACTCTTGTTTTTAAAATCCAAAACGCAAATACTGCAGTTAAATTTAAAACAATCCAAGCAAAAAATACAATAAGTATTATTTCCATTGCTCCCATATTCCCCTCCTTTTATACAATTATTATACAGGGGGGGGGATTTTGTCAAACAAAATTAATAAAAAGTGGCAACGCCACTTTTTATTCACTTTCATCACTATTTTTAAGGTTTTCCTTTGCCCTTGTAACATGTACACCGTCAGCCTCTGCAATTGCGATTGCTATGCTTGGAAGTTCATGTTTTAAGCTAGAATCAAAGTTTAAATTTCCTTGATCATCGCGTCCCTCTTGGTCTATAAGGGCATTCATCTTGTTCTCATTCTTTGTTGCAAGAGCCGCAGCAAGACAGATGCCAAGTTCAGCATATTCTTTTGCATCCCAAAAATGTCCCATTGCTTTTATTTTAGGTCTTACGCGAACAATGCTCATAAATTTATCATCAATAGCTTGCAATCCATCCTTAGTTCTAACTGTATTGACAAGAGAAGTCGATAAGATTTTCTTGATTCGTTTCATTTCTCTTATTGCTGCTCTATCCCCAGACGATACCTTCTCTTCAAGTGCAGTAAGCTGTTGATTTAATGCTACCAATTCTTCAAATGTTCTTACTTTTACTTTCATATTCTTTCTCCTTAATTTATAATAACATACAATAGGGTAAAAGTCAATGTTTTTTTGAAATTTATTGCGGTACATTAAGCAATAAAAAAGGACACTCGAAAAAAGTGTTCTTTTTTAAATTGTATAATACAAGTGATAGTTATTGAACTATGGTCTTGATTTGACATATGTCTCAGTCACCTTTTAGTAGGTGCCTAAGGCACTCGACTGTCTTGAGTAAAAAACTCTTTAAAAGGAGGTGATCCAGCGGCACCTTCCGATACCGCTACCTTGTTAT
>CANBAL010000013.1 GCA_947366545.1 uncultured Clostridia bacterium | reverse complement strand
TAACAAATCTATTCTATGAAAATATATCAAACATAGTATCACCAACTATCTTTCAAGGATTTATTAAAGATAAAGTATTTGTTGAAGAGATAAAAGATGAATATGTTTTAATGTCTGCTACAAATATAAAATACGTAGGAAAAGAATATGGTGAGAAAGTTAAATTTGCACTTGAAAAATCTTTAAAAAGCCTAGTAGATAATGGCTAGCCCCAGGGGCGGTCAAATCTCTACGAAATACACGATCAGAACGGGTCGGCAGTCGCACACAAATTTTCGCGTAATCAAAAATCAAAGCGATAATCAAAGAATTGTAAATGGTGCTAGTAAAAAAAATACTAGTATTTTTTAGTATTAAAAGTTTTATTTGAAAAGGTAAAAAGCACAAAAATAATTCAAAAATTAATCAAATTTGGGCAATTTTAGAAATATTTTAAGGTTTGCGATAATTTACTCAAAACAAATGTTTTCGTGCGACTGTGAGCGAATTTAAGGCAAATTTAAGCAATATTACAAAGAAATAAGAAAATAAGATTACAAAAAGACAAAGTTTCAAGGATACAAAGATACAAGAAAAATCTTTTATTTTATTTGGCTGTTCGCTGGACTTTAATGTTCTTTTGCGGTATGTGTTGTACTAGCAAAAGTACAAGTCCAGTAGTGAACAGCACCCTGGAGGTATTAATGCAAAGAATAAGGACTATCACGGAGACATTGCAGATGTTGAAGAAAGAAGATCCAGAAACTTGTTTAAGTGAGTTTCTTATTAGGAAACTTGCAAATAACTACAAAATCCGTTCCATCAAAACTGGCAACAAGGTGCTGATCGATTACGATTCATTACTGGCATTCTTGCAAAGTAAATCGTACGATTTGCCAATGGAACAAATTATCATAGGATAAGGAGAAAAATTATGCCATGTATTAAGAAAAATGTGCTGGACACGGGTGCGATTTCGTATCGCATCCAAGTCAAAGCAAAAAATGAGCGAACTGGTAAGTTTGAGGCAAAAGTTATGACTTGCAGAAAGCCAGCGGAACTCACAGAAAGACAATACGAAAGAGAACTGCAAAGAATAGCCTTTGAGTTTGAAGACAAGTTCCGCAAGTCTATGAATGGCTTGCTTGCGGTGGATAATGACATATTGTTTATAGATTATGCCAATAAGTGGCTAGAAAAAGTTAAGAATACAAAATCGCTCAATTACTATGTAAAAGGTAAAGACAGCATCAAAAAGTTTTATGCTTATTTTGGGAATATAAAGCTTAATCAAATCACACCAGTTATGGTGCAAGGATTCTTAGATGACATGATGATGAAAAAGTGCGAAAAGAAAAGTGCCGTAATGATTAAAGATATAACACAATATCTTAAATCTCATTGCATTAAACTTGTAGATGCAACAAACAAAACTGGCATATCAAGGTCAATATTCTTCTCAGCAACGAGCGGACATGGGATTAGGGTTGAAAATGCTGAGCGAATATGCAAAGAGTTGGGACTAAAATATGACGAGTATTTTAAAACGGAGATTGTAACTCATCCTTATGCAAAAGAAACAATATTAAAACTGAAACGAACACTTGCAACAATCTTGGCCGAAGCAAAAAGACAAAGGCTTGTTGAACACAACTTCGCAAGCAGAGACTATATTGCGCCGATACAAGGCTACAAAAAAGAAATACAAATTCTAAACGATAAGGAGGCGAAGACGCTGGCGCAATACTTGGACACAGAGCCAAACCCTCGCTGGAAGATTGCATTGTTGACAATCTTGTTTATGGGATTAAGACGTGGCGAACTTGCTGGACTTGAATGGAAAGATATAAACTATGAAAACAAAACAATGACAATACAAAGGTCAGTTCAAGATATAGTCGGATTTGGGCTTATAACAAAAGATCCAAAGACAGAGAATTCAAAGCGAACAATATCAATGCCAGACAAACTAATAATTTACTTGAAAGAATATCAAACATGGTGGAATAATCAAAAACACTACCTAGGCGATCGCTGGAAAGATACTGACCGATTATTTTGCACAGAAGATGGTAAAACAATTTCACCAGGATTATTTAGGGTGTGGTTACAAAAAACACTAACAAAGGCAGGACTTCCAAAAGTGTCCCTACACTCATTGCGCCATACAAATATAACCTTACAACTAATCGCAGGCGTAGACATGAAAACCGTCTCTACACGTGCTGGACACAGTAAAGCATCAACCACCAGCGACTTCTATAGCCACTTCATAAAGAATTCAGATATTCACGCAAGTGAAATAATTAACAAGATATTCGAATAAATCTTCAATTTAAATAAAATGACAACAATAATATTACAAATTGTCTTTCTTGTGTTATAATGTCAGTATCAACGGAGGAAAGATGGAAGATAATCCTTTGCAAAAACTTGCAAATAAATATTCATATGGAACTGTCGATTGTAAAGTAAACCAATTTGTAGATAATTTAAAAAGATATGATGTTGCTGACGTTTTGGTAAAACTTGTTGAAAAGTCATTTGTTTTTGCTAATAATTCTGAGAGTAAAAAAGCTGAAGATTATAGAATGATGATTGGTTATATTCAGTCGCTATATGCGGGCAATATCTTCACAAATACTTTACATTGTAAAGAAAAAGAATTTAATGACCTAATCGAAGACTGTAATAGCATTATAAACTCATGTATGATTGCAGAATCTATAAATACACCTATTGATGAATCACTTGCAGACTTTTCATCGAGATTATATGAAATAAGTCAAGGCAAAACATATCCCATCTTTGCTCCTTGGATTTTAGAGAATTTGTTAAAGCCTCAAGACAGCTTATTAAAAGAATCTTATGGTATTACGGCAGATGAAGTAATCACAGGTTTGTTAAATATAGCAAAAGCACTTACTGAGGCGGCGGCTTATGTAATTAACGGCAACTCTTTAAGCAAAGATATGTTAATGGTAAAAAAAATCACAAATTGGCCTGACAACTTTATTAATGATTTATCATTTGAAAATGGTATTGCAGAAGAATTTTCTACTAGAGAAAAGTTTGCTAATTGGTTTAATATTGAAATGCCAACAAAACAAAAACCATTTATAAAAATAGATGACAAAAGTTATTTGTTTGAATTTAGTATCGTTTTTGATAACTTTTATAGATCAATACAAAAAGCTATTTGTAAACAAAATAAGCATTTTATCGATGTGTGGCAAGAAAATCAGAAGGAAGCATCAGAAAATTTTGCGACGGGTTTATTTTCACATCCATTATTGGGGTCATTTTGTTCACTAAATAACTATTATAGATTGGATAAAAACAACTGGATTGAAAATGATGCCATAATTGTTTATAAAAACATACTATTTGTTATGGAAGTTAAAGCAGGTTCTTTTACTCCGAGATCAGTAATCTTAGATAATGAGTCGCACAAAACAGCAAAAAAATCATTAATAGAAAAGCCTATATTTCAAAGTGAAAGATTAATAACAAAATTAGATAGAGATAAATCAGTTGAAATATTCGATGCGAGTCATAAAAATAAGATTTGTACTTTAAAAAGAGAGAAATTCAAATTCATAATTCCAATTGTGGTCACGCTTGATCCAATAGGAGAGATACTTTCTATGTATAGAAATAAAGAAGAACTTAACTTCTTACCTATCAGTTTAGAAGATTTAGCGATTTATTCAAATTTTTTTGAAAATGAGCCAATATTTTTTATTCACTATCTGCTAGAGAGAGTAAAAAATATTAATGTAAAAAATTTTATGATTAACGATGAATTGGATTTCTTGGGTGGTTATTTAGCAAATAGAAATTTTAATCATCGATATAATCATTTGGTTGAAGAAGAAGGACTCGAAGAGTCTAATATTGGAAGTCTTTGGGTTGATAATATGCACGAGCAACTTGATTTATATTTTGGTTTTGCAATGAGTACAAAAAAGCCCCAATTTAATGTCTCAGATTTTATATATGATTTAATCAAGAGTTTTGAGAAAAACTTAAATGCTAATTTATTAAATCTAGCAATAATAATTTTAGACCAAAACGATATGTTTCATGACAACTTAGAGGATTGCGTCTCTAAGATAATTAATAGACAAGCTGTTACAAATAAATTTGCAAGTATAACAATCTTTTTTGAGGATAATTCTGAATTTATACCTATTCAACTTTTCGCAAATGATGATAATAATATTTGCACTACAGAAGAAAAAGCAAAAAAGTACGCTTTGGCAACTATGAAAGCAAGAGGATATGTCAATATTTACTATTTGATTATAAACACTAATCACGGAAAAATATCTTCAATAATTGCAAAATATCTTAATGAAGAAAATTTTATTGATGTAGAGACATCAGAACTTGAGTTCTTGCAAAGTTATATTCAAACCAATTCATTGCCACTAAATAAATCAGATAAAACAAAAGACAAGAAAATAGGGAGAAATGACTTGTGTCCATGTGGTAGTGGTAGAAAGTATAAGAAGTGTTGTTTGAATAAATAATGACGGACAATTGTGTTTAGATTATAAATAGCTTATTAATGAGCCTTTTGTTTCGCTTAAGAATTTTTCAATCATGTTGAATAGTATCTTTGACACATTAATAAAAGAAGCAGTGTTTATTAAGATGTCTCTACTCTTATCTTTATTTCCTAAAGCCATATTTATTTTTAATTTCATATCGCCAATAGAAGAAACGCACGATTTCATGTTGAATCTAGTAAAATGTACAGCTTTACAAGTAAATTTATATAATTCCTTAAAAGATTCATGTTCTTCAGATATAAGTTCTGCTAATTTGTTCTCAGACAAATTCTTACCATTGTATTTAAACTTCTTTATTTCGAAATTGTCGTTATAAACTTCTTGTAAAATGTCTTTCCCTTGTTGTGATAATATAACTCCAAGTTTTAATAAAAGACAATTATCTATTTCTAATCTTAAAATAGGGACTTGTACATTTAGGTTAAATTTTTCAACTGAATAAGTAAATGCATCAACTATATCCAAAGATCGTTTTAAAATGGCGAAAATAAACAGATGAGTATTCAGTAATCCGCCAGCCTTTTTTATGCATTTTATAGAAAGTGATAAATGTTGTTCTTTTAGTGTTTTAAGTTGTTTAAGTATGTTGTCTAATTCTCTGTTCATATGTATTCTCCCTTTTTATTATACCACATGAATTGAAATTAGTAGCTAAATATGTTAAAATAAGATGGAGGTTTGTATGAAAGTATTTGACTCAAATATTTATGTGTATATGATAAGAGTTTTTAGTAAAAAAGAATATCGCGATGATTTTATAAGGGGACACATGCACCTTAACGAATCTGGATATTTTAATAAATTAGAAGATAGTTTCCGTGGAGATAAATACGATAGTAAAATCGTCGAATATAATGCCACGATTTTTATAAATGGACATGAATTTCATCCAGATATAATGACACAAGGTTTTGTTGGAGACGATAAAGTTCCAATTTTATGTATGACAATTTTGAATGAAGAGGCTCTTGTTCGCACGCATAATAATAAATTTAAGTTAAAACAAAGTGTTGTTGATGAACTCTCGCAATTTGGTGAATATGGATTACTCTTCTATTATGGCGAATTGCGTGAGAATTTAGAGAAGTATGCCAAAGCACATGATTGGTTTATTGATCAAGATGTTGTAACTTATGTAGATACTAAGAAAAACAAAGAATATTTAAATTTATATTTTCATGATAGATTCAAGAAATATTTTGTAAAGGACATTACTTACATAAACCAAAATGAGACTAGGCTTATATTTTTAAATAAGAGCAATCCTTTCATTCCTTTAGTTTCTCAGGAAAATAATCATATTGAGTTTGATATTGACCCATTACTTAGTTATTATGAATTTGACATTAAGAAAAATATAGAAATGGAATTTAAAAAGGCGACTAAGTAAAGTCGTCTTTTTTTGTATAGATTGGTGTGAGTAAGAGGATTTGAACCTCCGACCTGTCGCTTAGGAGGCGACCGCTCTATCCAGCTGAGCTATACCCACATATGAAAATTTCTATGGGAATTTTAGTGAAGAGTTAAGAGTGAAAAGTGAAGAATTTGTTGGCTATTTTTGAGTTTGGGTACTATTTGGGTGTAATTGGAGTTTTGAGTGGTGGTGCAAGTGGGCTAAAATGCCGTGTTTTAAGGGGTTTTAGCAATTTTGTTTTCGTTCAAGTCGGTACTTAGGAGGGGTTTGTAATATCCACTTTACTATGGGAACATAAAACTTATAGAAAACTATAAAAAATTGGAGTGAAGATGGCTTTTGTATGGGATTTGAGAAAATCACACAAACATAATACCACAGAAAACCTAGTAAATACAAGGGATTTAGGGACTTTCAGGGGTGGCTATAACAAAGCCTTAGGAGGGGCTTGTAATATCCACTTTACTATGGGAACATTACGACTAAACATATTATAACATAATTTTTAGTAAAACACAATAAAAAAGAACGGAATTTAATTCCGTTCTTTTTTAATCGTCCCATTCAACATAGAAGATGTCACTCTTTGTTACAGTCATGCTTTGGGCAGTACCTTTGTTAATACCATAGTTTACACATCCAGAGTTATTGTAACCAATGGCATGATAATTATACTCGATACCCATTCTTCCACTGCAAGATGCACTTAATTCGCGGGTATAATCAGTGGTATCTAATAAACTTGTTCTATAGGTTAAATTAATGCCATTTAAAGTTGATCCTTCCAAAACAAAGATTGAGAAGTCTTGAGTGTCCACAGTTTTGCTGGTCCAAGTGTTTGGGCTTCCTTGTGGTTTTACCCATTCATAGTGGAAAGACATTTTGCACCAGTTCGCCTCAATTGTTGTCAAGTTGGATACAACTATAATATTTCGATTAGGCACAATAATTGTGTTATTTACTTTATTTTTGTCAATGAGATAACCATCAAATGTATAAGCTATAAGTTTGTCTTTTTCACCATTTCCATCAAGGTCGTAATTAATTTCATAATCATTTTGTTGTGGTAAAATAAATGTTTCACCTTGATACAAAGTCTCTTGAACTGACTTTTGTGTATGCACACCATCTATATTTTCATAGTAGGTATACGACACTGTGTACATATTTCTAATGTGAAGATTCACATCATTATCTGGCATAATTTCAGGTAGGGTGGCAAGGGTTGAATATTCGCCATCTAAATACCATAAAGTGTTCTCATCTAATTTAATTGTGCTTGGAAGGGTGATTTCCTCTCCAACAGCGTATTTATCAGAATATACGAGTTCACCATTGTCATAAATATTGATAGCCCTTTCATATACAATTCCAATTATATCCCACTTAGCATATATAGTAGTGTCACATTCAGGCATTATTCCATCAAAAGCATTGTTAAATTCGCTGTCGGTGTACCAACCTCTAAATGCATAGGTGGTTGTTACGCCGTCTTTGTTTATAACCACATCGTTGGTGTCATAAGCGTTGAGATATTCTTTCACGCTATAAGAGTTGAACTCTCGAACTGGATCCAATGTTTTACCAACACTAGTATCAAAGGATAAGGTGTATCTAGTCAAAGTCAATTCGTCTACTGTTGTATATACTGCAAATAAGTCAACGCTATCTTCAGGTACATAACTGATTTTATAGCCTTCGTCATCAACCCAACCAGTAAATACTTTAGTAAGCAAGTTGTCTCCATCTTCCACTTGAATTGTTTGTGGCAACCAACTATTATCAAAGGTTGTTCCAACAAGCTCATACATGGTATGTTTTAGTACACCATCTACATAGAAGTTTACAGTTCTATAAAGTTCTACTGCATCCCATCTTGCATAAAGGGTCATATTGTTTTTAGGAATAATTCCTTCGGTAACTTCTGTTCCTTCGTTGAAAGAGGATGAAGAATACCAACCCATAAACTTGTAAAGACTATATTCGGTTTCTGTCCTATATTCAACAGTAGAGTACTCAGGAAGGGCAAAGGTCGTTCCTTGTTTGCCTTTTATGTCGGCTTCAGAAAGATCAGGCTGATTAGTAACAAAGTTTACAATAAATTCACGCTCGCTTGCTTTAATCCACTTGTTGTTGTATGCTTCCCATTCAATATTATCTTCATACTCGTAACTATTTATATAGTTGTAGAAATCTGTGAAGTCTAATACCTGGCCAAGATTTTCAAGTCTTAGAGGATCATCCGCATTGGTTTGCATGTTAAGTTGTATGCTATCAGTAAATGGCATATTCATTTTAAAATCAATAAGTCCAATAATCTTTTTAGCAACGTTTTCTCCATTTGCAATGGTGTTGTGATCTGTGAGTCTAAGTCCAATTGTCATGTCACCCATATTCTTATCACCAGAAATTTCTGTCATGTTAAGAACGATAGTGCAGATATCATTCACGTCATCATAATTAAAGCTTCTAATTATGTTACCAAGATCGACTTCATGTTCATTGGCAAGCGATTTTCTAATAGCACCGATAATATCATCATTGAATCCAGTGCCCCATTGTACATAGTAAAGAATATCACTCATTACTGTTTCCAAAGGTGCCTTAAGTTTCTTTTCGTAGGTCGCGCCTTTGGTATTAAGTTCGTGACGATAGAAGTAAACCTCGCCATCTTTGTAATAGATACTGAGTTTTCGTGTTTCACCGGAAGATTTCATCGTAGCGATATTTAAAGTATTCACTTGATTGTATTTCCAGTTTGTATCGTTGTTGAGGTTGTAAACAAGAGGGTGAGCGACAGGGATTTTATCAATCACAATCATCACTTCAGGTTTTCCGTCAACAATTTTTACTTTGAAACTTACAGGCATAGACATGTGCATATCGCTTAAAACTGGAATAGACATATCAACATCAAAATTGCCAGCAATTTCAAAGTCGCGGTAACTAGTCATATTAAGTGCGGCTTTGATAATTTCGTTAGAACCCGAAATGTCAATATAGTTTTTAGTAGTGTCAGGAGACTTAACCTCTGTAAAGCTGTTAAAGTCGACATGAAGGTCAAAGTGTTCATTGTTTGATACACCAGTGTAAAGGTTCTTAAGATCAAGTGAGACTAGCTTTTCTCCGTCTGTAACAAGCTGAATGAACATATTTTCTGCTCTTTCGTTAGTGGAAATCTTGCTGCCATCAAGTACGATATCAAGTGTGTTGCCATTTACAGATATTGATTTGAATATATTTATAATGTCGAGAGGATTAGTAGAAGGCATCATTCCGCCCAATAAATCACCCATATTAGAGGTGTTAATATCCATACCATTTGCGACATCGCCAAGGGCAGGTAGAATGCTAGGGTCAATACCAAGCATGTTCATAACAAGGACAAGCAGTTCGTTTACATCCTTGTTGCTAATTTTGATAAGCAAGCCGTTGTAATTAAAGTACAGATAGTCGCCATATACACTCAACTCCATAGCATGATTAGTCTTGCCTATTACTTCAACATTTCCGTAGAATTGTAAACCATTATTGAGATTAAGTTGAAGTTCGGCATCCGTAGTTTCAAAAATCACAGTTTTGCCTTCATACACCTTTGCGTCTGCAGTGAGGTCAAATTGTTTGGTCTCGACAGACTTCATTACAATGTCGATGAAAGGTAAGATTTCAGTTATATTAAAGTATTCTCCAGTTGTCTCAATCACAGAAGGTTTGCTTTCGATATTTGCATTTAAGGTTAATCCGCTTGCATTTACAGAAAGTCCTTTAAGCATATCTTGGAACTTTAATGTTAAGCTAAAATCAGGTGAAACAATATCAAGTGAGGTCGCATTCAAAACAATATTGAGATTGGTGATAAATTCTTGCAAATTGAAATCGCCGGTAGATGTGTTTTGTAATTTGTTTTTAACATCATTAATCATCTTGTTGATGTCAAAGCCAAACTTTTCATATACGAAATTTGATACTGTGTCGATATCTCTTAAAGCAAAGGATATTTTAAGCCCGCTGATATCAAGATAAATTGTTTCATCAATAAATCGTAATTCAATATTGTTGCCATCAATGTTTGCACTAGCGTATGCAGAAATACCATTTTCGTCATAGTTTGCACTACCAGACGCAAAGTATTTGTCGTAATTAAGGTCAAAACTTAAATAGAATTGTTTGTTTTCGATATACTTTTTAGTTTCGGTAATGGCATTAAGAAGGGTGTCAAGTGGCTGATAATCGCCTTCGTTTATGCTAGGTAAAATAGCATCTTCCTGTGATGCGGTAAGGGTAAGATTTGCTTTGATATCACCGAAAGAAATAGCCATGCTTGAAATTGTGTCAGCATGATCAATGCTTATTGTAAGGTCGTTAAATACTGTTATAGTAAGTCCATTTTCAGTTTTAGTCATAGACTTAATGAAACTTGGATTAATGTTAGGATTAAGAATCTCTAAAACTTGGTCGATAAATTTATTTAAATCAAAGCCTTCCATTGCAATATTAAAGTTATCGCTAAGGAAACTCTTGATACTATCTGCGTCTTCAATAGAAAGGTATACTCCCATGTCCTTAATTTTAAGGTAGATAGTGCTGCCTAAAAGGTCAAGAGAGATTACCTGCCCATAAACGCTAATTTCAATATGAGCGGCGAAGTTATTTTTGTTAATGGCATAACTCATACTGCCGATAGCCTCATCCTTGTTTAAAATCACAGCACTTCCAACAAAGCTGTTTTGCTTTATAGTGGAGATTAATGCATTCAAGGTAGGAAGGGTATCTTTAAGGTCAAGATAGTTGTCACTTGTAAGGCTTACTTTTCGAGGGGACACCATAGATAATAGTGCATCTGCTCCAAACCCAGTAAATCCAAGTGATACAAGTTTGTTTTCTTTTACACCAAAATTAATCTCGCCGATATCACGAAGGGTGAGGGTGTAGACATCTCCATTTTTGATAAAGCTTTGTATAATGCTTAGATCGATGTCGCTAAGATTTGTGCTGCCTTTACTTTCGCCAAAGTTTAGGCTAGGGATTATTTCCATTAAATTCCCGTTTTTAAGGGAGGTGAGAATGGAGATAATTTCGTCGAGTGGTAGGTCAAGTCCAAACTGCTCATATAAAAGGCTAGAAAGAAGATTCGCGTCAGCAAGAGCGAATTTAAGGTTAAGGTTGCCATATTCAAAATAAAGTATGTTGTCAATAGCAACTAAGTTTAAGTCGTAACCTAGGAGGTTGGTGGTAAATTTAGAGTTAAATTCTTTAATGCTAGCCGAGAAATTGCCTGCAAAACTATAATCGCTGTATTTTGCATCAATGTCAAAACCAATTTCCTCTTGGTTAAGATAGTCAAGGGCAGAGCCTAGCACGGTAAATAGGTGTGTTGCGTTAATATATTCAGGTTCGGTTGGAGTATCCACCGTCACAGAGGAAGGGTAGTCAAACTTGGATGCCACCGAGATTGTTGTACCTTCTGAAATTTCTGTTTTAGGAAGGTTAAGTTCGCGTACCGAGTAATTTAGGTCGCACACAAGGCTAAGTGAACCAATAACAGGGACATTAATTGAAAGTGTGATATTGTTTTCTCCCTTTATTTCGGTAAGGTCAGAAAGCATTGCGAGTATTGAGTCAAGGTCAAGTGAGCCAAGACTCATACCAAGGTCAGGCATTTCAATATTAAGTATAGATAAGATTTGATTTATGCTTTCCATGATATTGCTAGTTTCAATCATGTACTTGCCGTTAAGGACATCGATATAAACAACGCCATCTGTGTAGCGAATATCAATGTCAAGTTGTTGGTCGTCAATAAGTACAGAAAGTGTGCCGTCCACTCCCAGTTTTTCAAATCCGCCATTAAGGTCTACATCTGCATTAAGAATGATTGTAAAGGCGTCGGTAGGCGTTTCTATATCCACCTCTAATTCAACCACTTTTAGTGCTTTAACGGTGGTAAAGTTTTGATACACTTGCGTAAGTTGTGGGGCGATGTAAAGTTCATCTTCACCACCGCCGCCGCCAGCAGGTGAAAGGAAAAGAATACCCAGATCGGAAGAGCGTCGTGTAGGGAAAGAGTGTGGTTACTGGTGTAGAT
>CANBAL010000012.1 GCA_947366545.1 uncultured Clostridia bacterium | reverse complement strand
AGTTCAGACGTGTGCTCTTCCGATCTATCTTTTAATATTTGATTATCATTTTTTAAATCAAAAATTTTGTCTTGAATCTGAACTGCCAAATCAATCATTTCTTGATTTGAAGCTTCCTTTGCTAAATTTCTTAAGTCCTTAAGAATGTCATAAACATCTTTAAAAGTTCCCATATTACTCTCCTTTTTTACAAAATTATTATAACATAGAAAGCTTTAAAATTAAATCAAAAGTGTCAAAATTTTGAAGAATATAAAAAACTTATTATTGCTTTGTATGATAAGCAATTTGTGATATAATGATTTCATGGGATATGATGACTATGATGATTGTGATGATTTTGATTGGAAAGATCCAATTGAAAGAGAACGCATTTTAAAAAAGCGTTTAGAGTATTTAAAAGAAAGACAAGAATATATCAAAAAGCGAAACAGAACTTATCTTAAGGGGCAATATGGCAAGAGAAGATATTTTGACAAAGATAAGGTTGGTGATATATTTTTTGTCCTTGATGATGAAGAAGATACGGGACTTGATGACTTGCCTGTCAAATGTGTTTTTACAAAGAATTTGCGAAGAGAAAAGCTTTTTCAATATCTCAAATATTTGAAAGAAAGAAAGGTTTTGGTGAGAGATTTGGCTTGGAAGTTTGCTGTGACCGAAAGGACAATACAAAGTGATTTGCGTTGGCTTGAAAATAATGGTTTTATTGAAAGACATGTCAATAAAATTAGAGGCAAGCAAACAAAAAATTCGTATGTTGTAAACGCTTCCAAAGAGAACAAATTGCCATGTAAGGACAATTATTTGGAAGTTGTATTTTTGGCAAAAGCTGATGGATACCATTATGTTTTGACAAAAACAAAATATAGCGGACGTGACAAAAAATACTCTTCCCCACAACATAAAACGATTGATAAATATGACTTTGCTTTGCCACAACAAAAGCAGCGATATGATAATAAATTGCTTGACGGAAATTCTTTCCAAATTGCTGAAAATATTTTTGGAAGTGAATTGCAAGAGCACTACAAAGGACAGATATATACTGACTTATATAGACACTATTCTTATAAATTTGGCAGGTTTGGTGGAAAAGAAGTGACTTTTACAAAGAGAAGAATATATTTCACTTTGTTTATGCTTGACGATTCGCTTCAAATCCCGAAAGGATATTTTTGGCTTAAACTTTCAGTTGCACCAAGAAGGTTGAAATCAAAATCTTGCAACAAATGTTTGAAATTTATTCAAGATAAGTTGTTGGGGTGAAAATCTCAAGATAGTAATGCAGTTTTTGAAAAAATTTTTTGAAAATTTTTAAAATTTTTTAGATGTTAGTATTTTAGGGATGTCTGGCGATTCGATATATTGCCACTTAAATTAAAAATATTAAATTTTCACTGAATTTGTTGTAAATGTTGATACAAAATCCCAAAAAATCCTTTATAGGTGAAGGGAGAGAGAACAGTTTTTAGGGGCGAAATTTGTTGTCTTTCTAGTTATAGAACATGAAAAGAAGTTTTGAAAGCGACTTCTTTTTTTGTTGATAAAAAATTTTAAAATATAAAATGTAAAGGAGGTAAAAATTGAAAGAAATCAAAAGTGACAGAGTGTTTGAAAAGAAGATAAGAATTTATGATATTCCTTTTATGGAAGAGTTGAATGAGTTTTATCAAAAACACCAAAAAGAATATCTAAACGTAAATGATTTCTTGACCACGTTAATTAGGACAGGCTTGGATGTTGCAAAGATTGCAGACAAAAATCGTTTGGACTATGCTGGCAAATTTGCAAGCATTTCTGATAAGTTGACGGAGTTAAATGATTGTGTTAAAAACACTTCATATAGCAATAGACTGAACATGAAAGAGATTTATTGCAAGTTGATGATATTGCAAAAAGTGATTATGCGAATTTACAACATGGCGCTTGCAAATAATGAAAGATTGCCACTTAACAACGAACTTGTTAAAGCAACTTTTTATGATGACTTGCCAGCTGAATTGCAGGAAATAGAAGATGAAATTACGCAAAGTTTTGAAGACAGAATTTTGAAAGAAAAAGATAAAGAAAATAAGTAAAAACATAGAGAATTTATAGAAATTTATAGCAAGCAGGATAAGAAGTGGGACATTTTGAGAGATTTTTCGCGTATTTGCCCATAAAACAAAGGGTTTTATTGGGGCAAAGGAAAAATCTTAAAAACTCAAAATTGCCTCACTTCTCTTTTTGGAAAGCAAGTGTGAAACCCACTTCTTTTTTTATAGAAATTTTTGTAATTTTAGACGAGAAATTTTTACGAGGAGAAACTTAAATGACAATACAAAATTCTGAAATAAATTTTAACAACTTAATACAAAATGAAGTATGCCGCTTGGCAGAAAAATATAACAAAGAATATTTAGATTGTGCTGACATTATGCAAATCACAGGTCTTGGCAGAGATAATGTCAGAGCGATGATGGCGAGAAAAGATTTTCCAAAAATTTGCGTTGGGAAGAGAAGAATTGTGAGCTTGGCTTCCTTTGTTGCATGGCAAATATCAAATGAATTTGGAGGACAACATGGCAAAGAAAAAGCATAAGGTTATTGAAAAAACAAGACGAGCAAATGGTGCGGGATCAATATATCTTCGCAAAGATGGAAATTGGACTGGCAAGATTTGGCTGACCGATCCACAGACTGGAGAAAAAGTCAGAAAAACTGTTTATGGTAAAAATGAAATGGATGTGTCTGACAAACTTGTCAAGCTGTCAGGATCAATGACCCCACTCAATGGAAATTTTGCGCACAAGACCTTTGGCGAACTTTTTGAGGGTTGGCTTTTGGTGTTTAAGAAAAGTGCTGTGACGCCACGAACGCTTGAAGGAAACATAAGAAATTTTAATTTGCATATCAGACCATATGTTGACAATATGGACATCACTGAGGTGACAGCTCCGGTTGTTCAGCAAGTCATCAACGAAGCTCTTGTGAGAGGACTTAGTGTAAATACGGTGCGTAAAGTAAAATTTTTGTTTAATCAATTTTTTGAATATGCAATAGAGTGCGGACTTGTGCAAAGCAATCCCACACTACGAATTAAAATAAGAAATCGCGACAGCAAACAAGTCAATGTGGAGAACATGTATAAAGCAATTCCAGAAGAAGAAAGAATGAATTTTGTGACAGCACTTAATGGACACGAATTTTTGAAGCCACTTTGTATGACAATGATGTTTGCAGGGCTTCGCACTGGCGAAACTTTGGCACTTAGATGGGAAGATGTGGATTTTCAAAACAAAATTATTTCAGTGAGAAATGGACTGACTGTTGTCCCAATTTTTGATAAGAATGGAAAAGTGATTGAAAGAAAAACTGTCATTGGAAGCACAAAGACAACTTGCTCTGTGAGAGATGTGCCAATCCCGGACATTTTGATTGACGCTTTGCAGGATTGGAAGAAAAGACAATGGGTGCGTAAAGAATTGACAGGCGTGGACTTGATTGCCCCAAATGCAGTTGTATTTTGCAATGTTGATGGAAGTGTTCGCACCTACTCTGGCACAAGAAAGATTTTTGACACATTTGCAAAAAGGCATGGCTTTTTTGGAAAAATTCATTTTCATACTTTGCGTCACACCTATTCCACTATGCTGTTTGAAGCAAATGAAAATCCAAAGATTATTCAAGCACTTTTAGGGCATAAATCAGTCAAGACAACTTTGACGGTATATAACAGTGTGGACAAGAGTTATTACAAACAAGCAACCGACAAACTTAACAATCTTTTCAACAGCGATAAGATGAAAGAATTTCAACAACTTCAAAATAAGCCAAATGTGCCAGCACTTCAAAGAAATATTGATGATATTGAAAATGTAGATGATGACAGCGAAATTGAAATGCTTGAAAAAATCCTTGCTGAAAAGAAAGCAAGACGGAAATCGCGTGATTTTGAAATGTAAAAAATATTATAAAAAAGTGATACAAAATTATTTGTTATGTGTTATAATAAACTCAGAGAGTGCTATTTAGACTTGTAAAGATGGGGAGTAAACTTATGGTAAATAATATTATAGGATTTTTGCAAAGTAAATTCATAAAAGGTTTTTCTTTCAGTCCGCAGTTAATTTTTGCTTTAGAAGAAATGAAAAGAAATGGTTTAAAGCCCGAAGGAATAAAAGAAATCACTTTTGATATAAAGGATTTATCAAAAGAAAATATAGATTTGCTTTTATCGGTTTCAGACAAGTTCAAAATTTTAGTAAATAAAGACACTTTTAGATTGACACAAGAGAATTGTTCTAAATTGGTTTCTTTAAACGAATATATAGAAGAAAACTATTCAAAAAGTTTGTCTTTTCCACTTTCAACAGCATTTGATCCTTCAAAGAAATCAGAGGTGTGGAGTATTGAAAAGGTCTTAAATGCGAATTCAAAAATGGAAGATTGGACAACAAAAGTAAATAGTGCTAGAATTGATGGAAAAGAGTTATCTCCTTTTGAGAAATATATGTTTGCTTATCGCATTGTTAGCAACTATGCTTATAATGAAGAAGAACGCGAAGACAGTATTGAGTTATCCAGAACAGTTGTTGGGGCTTTAAATTCAGATAAACTAGTTTGTGTTGGATTCGCTGATTTGTTATCTCATTTATGTCAAAGAGTTGGCATTGAGTGTTTTCAACAAGATGTTGCTTGTGACGGGAAAACGATTGATCATTGTAATTGCTGTGTAAGAATAGATGATGATAAATATAACATACATGGAGTTTATTATGCTGATCCATGTTGGGATAGTTATAGTGAAAAAACACAAAATACACTGCAGCACTCTTTACTTATCTGTGATGAAGTGGATAAGGGTTTCACTAAATATCCAATTGCTTTTAGAAATAATGGATTAGAAAGATTAAGTAGGTCTGAAAAACAGTCTTATTCATATCAAGAATTAAAAGAAATAGCCGATAGATATACTACAAAAGAACAAGATGATGAATTGTTGGAATCTATAACAAGATTAAGACAAAAACTTGGAGTAGAAGTCTCTGACAAAAGAGAAGTGTTGTTGAGTTATATATCTTCAACATTTAATCCCAATAGCTTTTACAAAACAAACATCAGCACTTTTATTGAAGATAAAATTGATTGTCAGCGTGAACAGTCTATTAAAGAGATTTTACAAAATATGCCTGATGAAAAAATTGCTGAAGCAATAAAGATTTCTCAAATTTGTTTGGAGTGTGGGAATCCACACATGGCACTCGTCCCCAATGAAAAAGGGGTTTTTGACAAATTAAATCTTGAAATTCTTGATAAAGTAAAAAATCCAACGCAAGTTTCAAAGAATATGTATTGTTCTGCACTTTACAATATTTACTTGTCGCAGGGAAGAACAGAAGATGAAGCGGTCTGCGATACAAAAAGAGTTTGGAATAATTCAATTGCAGAAGTCACAAGAACACAATCAATAGGCGATCATTCGTTCTCTACATCATTTGTTGAAGAAGTTAAAAGCCCAACAAAAGAAACAGAAGAAATAGAATTATAAATAAAGGAGTAAAAAATTATGAAAATCGAAAAAACAAAATTAAAATGTGCAGTTTGCGGAAAACAAAGCAATCAAGAAATCGTGCTTAGCCAACACCATTTTGGCGTAAAGCAACATTTAGATACTCGTTGTGATAATGGCATGGTTGATGTTCCCATTCAAGAATGTCCTCATTGCCACTATTCCAATTCTTCAATTGATACTTGTGAAGAAGTCACAAAAAAGATTGTTGAAAGTCCTGCATACCAAGCTATTGTAAGTAGCGACTTAAATAAGAAAGCAAAAAGCTATATACAGGCTGCCATTATCAATGAAAAGATGAAAAATTTTGAAAATGCTGGTAATTTATATCTCTTTGCGACATGGGTTTTTGAGGATGAAAATGATAATAAAAATGCCACAAAATATCGTAAGCTTGCCTATAAAAACTTGATTAAAGTTGCGGAAGAAAAAGATGATGGTGACACTTATCTTCAATGCACTGACCTTTTGAGAAAAAATAAAGAGTTTGATAAGGCAAATGAATTGGCACACAAAGTTTTCCTTGACGCAACTAATGTTGACCCAGAATACAGAGTGACAAATGAATATGTTGATTTATTAAATATCATTCACTTTGAACGAAAACTTATCCAAAATAAGGACTCTGCCGATCACTTGGTTGAAGAAAGTATAAAAGCAATGGGATTTGTTGATTTCAATAGTTTATTTATGAAATATAGCAAAAAGCTCAAGTCTCATTCCGACATTTCTGTATATGCACCAATTGTTTACAACATGAAAAGCGAATATCTTTCTGCAGTTGTGAACTATTTGAGAACTGGTGAACAAGAAAATCTTGTTTATGGTGAATACTCAACTGATATGATTATAAAATCTTATTGGGTTGAAAAACTTGACTATATCAAAGCAGTTGTTATTTTAGACAACATTGAAAAACTTGGCGAAGATGGTTGTTATGCTTTTCACCCTTATGAAGTGGAATAGTAAAAACAAAGCGAGGTAATTATGCTTGGAACATCAATGAGTTTAACAACTGCGAGAATATTAAGTTATTCTCAAAGAGATGACTTTGACTTTGAATACATAAAATTAGAAGCCATAAAGGCTGACTTTTTGCAAACAATAAAAAGAGTTGGTAGCTTTGATATGTATAAATCTTATCAATCTGTTGTTGAACATATAAGCTCTCACAAAGAGTTGCTTTCAGAGATTGACAAGCTTGGCAAAACATTCGCGGAAAAAGGCATTGACACTAAAAAAATTGATTTATATGCGGATTACGCAAAAAGAACTCTTGCAGCAACAAAAGAAAGTTGTGCAAAGACATATCAACATCTTTTAAAAGATTTTGATATGCTAACACCAAATAATGAGTGTAAAATGCTGATGACTATTCAAAAATTTGACGAAAATGGAAATATAATCCCACTATTTAAAACAAACGAGAACGGACAAATTGAAACATTTGTTGATGAACATGGAGTTGAAAGAAATTTAATCAACACGGATATTTTAGATTGGTCTAATGCTGAAAAATTTTATAAATTTGCAAACACACACAACTTTAAAATACATGGACATGCTATTCTTTGGCATGAAGCTGTGCCATATCAAATTCAGGAACTTGCAAATAGCAATTTGCCAGCAGAAACAAAGAAAAAGATGACACAAGATTTTCTCTATTGCTATATGAAATCTTACGCGCATAACGCAAAAGTAAACGGAATTAAACTTGAAAGCATTGATATTCTAAACGAAATCGCAAATGATGATGAAAATAGTGATGACTTTTTAAGACAATCTATTTGGCGTGACTTAATGGGAGATGATTTTTATATAGATGTTTTAAAAATGGCAAAAGAGGCTTTCCCCGACACAAAACTTATGTATAACGATTTTAGTGAGTTTTATCCCGCAAAAAGAAGCAATATGATACAAATAATTCAACATATTCAAGCAGTTGAAAAAGCGGAAGAAACGCAACTTTTAGATTGTGTTGGACTGCAATGTCATCTTTATGGTGACGAACTTGATTATGACACTGCTCTTAAAGAATTTAAAGAAGTCACTCAAAATGGTTCTTTCCCACAAGAAGTTAGAATTACTGAGTTAGATTCTTCCCCATGCGACACCCCAGAATGGCAACAAACACAAATGCAAAAAGTTGTCGAAGCAGCAAATGAAAATGGGCTTGAACATATAACTTGTTGGGAATTTGCAGGACAGTTTTCGGACTCTATTGAAAATTCTGCCAATAGCGGAATTATTGACGAAAATGGTGATGAAAGCGAATTTTACGATCAACTTGCAGAAAAGCATAGTGAAAATGAAACATCATCACAACAAACAGAAAGTGAAAGCGAAAGCAGCGCAGAATAAACAAGAAGATTATGGAAGGAGTAAAAATGTGAACAGAAATGTTCACATTTTTTATGTCCCCATTTGACCCCAATTAGATAGAATTAGGCAGTTTTGAATAGAAAAAAGCAGTTTTTAGCTTTTTGTGAAAAAATGTGAGATATACAAAAATTGTCCTATGGTGCAAAAATAGAATGGCACCAAAATTATTGGAGAAATAAAAAATCCCTTTAAAGTCGGAATAGCCCGAAAATAAAGGGATTTAGGCTGGAGCTTACGAGCAGACTCGAACTGCCGACCTATGCCTTACCAAGGCATTGCGCTACCTGCTGCGCCACGTAAGCATATAAAATTGGGGACATAAATTTTGATATTTTTTCAGGCGTTTTCAGTCCCAAAAAACGTCTTACCAAGGCGACGCTCTACCGACTGAGCCACATCAGCATAAGCGGCAAGATGCCGCTTGATTAGTGATTAACATTGCGAATCATATTAATCCTCCTAAGCGAAAGTTTATTTTCGCATAATATAGTATATTGATTTGATAGGTATTTGTCAATAAAAAATTGTTCTTTTATTAAAATAGATAATTTGCTAATTTTCGCATTAAAAAATGATATAGACGGTAAAAGCACGTTTAATTAATTGACATATTTTTAATAATTTTATATAATTTTCATAGTTTTACTTCGTTTTTACCAAATATCTTGAAATAAGGTAAAATATGTGATATAATAAGGTATAAATGGAGGAGAATATGTTTAAAAGTCTACTAAACGGATTTTTTGAAGATGTAAATAGTTGGATGGCAACAAACTTAGGTGGGGCAGGAATCACTATACTTATTGTAATGCTATCAGTTATCGCACTGTTTTTATTATCAAATATTATTGTGGCGGCAGCAAAACTCAAAGATCCGAAGCTAAAAATCAAGTGGGGGCAACTCATATTGTTGATAGTTATAATCTTGTTGATTGTATGGCTTAGTTTAACATATTCAGCACCAACATATTAAAATAAGGAGAGAGCAATGAATTTTATTTCAACATTATTAGAGGCAGCAAGCGATTTTGCAACCAATGTACTTCCATTTTTCAGATACATTTTTTTATTTATTGTTATCTTATGTGCTATATTAATATTTGTGACGTTGCTTATGCAGTCAAACGACTCTAGTGAAGGAATGGATGTGATTTCAGGCTCACAAGAAAGTTATTATGCACAAAATAAAGGATCATCACGAGACGGCAAACTCAAAATCATTACAATAGTGATGGCAAGCATCCTGCTTGTATGTGCGATACTCTACTTTGTGACTCTGTTCTTCAGTGGTAGAAGTTAAAGATGACATTAAGAGAAAAGATATATAATTTAACAATGAAAGATAGTTTAGCCTATTACGGGCTAGACAATCTTTTTTGCTATATGTCAAAAGCACTTAACGTTGAGGTATCAAAAATTAAGCAAGAGTTTAAAAAACTTGAAGATAATGGCGATGTTTTTGAAATGCGAAAAGGAAAATTTATCGCAATTCCGTCATACGGCTACGCAAAAGGTTTGTTTCTTGGTAATGCAAAAGGTTTTGGTTTTGTGCAATTAGGTGCCGTGAAGGGTGAACAAGACGTTTTTATCCCAGGTAATATGACGAAGGATGCGATTGATGGCGATAGGGTTATAGTAAAAATTTCATCTTCAAACGAGGAAGGTGCTGACGGCGAGGTTGTGTCTGTCTACCAGCCAGTGAAGGAACTTGTAGGCGTTGTTGTAAAAAGAAACTCCAATTACTTTTTGGAGCCAGATAATAATCATATACCATTTAATATTCGACTAATAAAAGGTACCCTTCATTTTAATGGTGATGACCGCGTTGTTATATCAGTTAGACGGGGACAAAAGGGAATAAGCGGCGAAGTGAAAGAGGTTTTAGGCCGCCAAGACGATGTCAAGGCTATGGAGCTAGGTATAATACGCGAACATCAGTTTTATGAGACTTTTCCCGATGAGGTTATGAAAGAGTGCGGTAAAATTTCTCTCAAGGTAAAACCAAGCCAAAAGAAGGGAAGGATAGATTTAACCAAAGAGGAAATATTTACCATAGACGGCGAGGATGCTAAGGATTTTGATGACGCCGTTTCAATTAAAAAGATAAAAGAGGGGTATGAACTCGGTGTGCATATTGCCGATGTCGGAGCCTATGTTCCAGTGGGCTGTGCAATAGACGAAGAGGCAATGAGAAGGGGTACCAGCGTGTATTTTCCTACATCTGTATTGCCAATGCTCCCAGAGGTTCTTTCAAATGGCATATGCTCACTTCAAGAGGGAGTGGAAAGACTAACTCTTTCCGTTGTTATGAAGGTTGATAAGAAAGGCAATGTTATTTCCCATGATATTTTTGAAAGCGTAATAAAAAGTAAGGCACGGCTTACATATACAGAAGTTTATGGAGTAAAACAAGGGCAGACAAATAAGGCATCAAAGGTAAAGAAAAGTTTGATGTTTATGTATGAACTAGCAGAGATACTTGAAAAGAAGAAAGAGAATCTAGGCTACCTAGATTTCGAAATTCCTGAGGCGCAGTTTATTTTTGATGAAGAGGGTAAGGCTATTGGAGTAGAGAAGAGGGAAAGGAATGCCGCACATAGACTTATTGAAGATTTTATGGTGCTTGCCAACGAAACAGTGGCGAAGGAATTTAATGTGCGAGGAGTGCCGTTTGTTTATCGTGTTCATGAAAGTCCTAGAAAGGAAAAACTTGTTTCGGTAACTGACTTTATGAAAGGCCTTGGCATAAATGTGCCACAAATCCCTGAAGACATTACACCTGATTACTATCAAAAACTACTTGCTTTAGTAGAGGGAAAGGACTATCAATCAATAGTAAATAAGGTGCTGTTACGCAGTATGCAAAAAGCGAAATATACCAATCAAAATTTAGGTCACTTTGGTCTTGCACTTGAATATTATTGCCACTTTACCTCTCCAATAAGGAGATACCCAGACCTTACTATTCATAGAATAATAAAGGAGTGGCTCAAAAAGAAGGCTCTTAAAAAGACAAGAATTGAAGAACTTAAGGAGTTTACAAATGATAGTGCCCTTGCTTCAAGTGAGACTGAGCGTAATGCCGAGAAGGCAGAGCGAGAGGTCGATGACCTTTGGAAAGCATATCTAATGAAGGATAGAATAGGTGAGACCTTTGAAGGCGTAATAAGTTCAGTGGTAAGTTATGGCTTATTTATAGAACTTCCCAATACGGTAGAGGGGCTTTTGCGGATTGAAGATTTGCCGCGCGATAGCTATCTGTTCATGGAAAAACAATTAAAATTGAAGGGACAAAAATACACATTCTCGATAGGAGATAAAATAAAAGTCGTACTCGCAAACGCTAACATTTTCACCAGAAAAGTGGATTTTGCATATAAAATTAACTAGAAAAGTATGATTTTTAATGAAAAAAGCGTAAATTTTCATATAAAAATCATATTTTTTTCAAATAGGGTATTGAAAAAGTGAAAATTAGGTGGTATAATAGGAGGCGAGATGAAGATATTAACTAATAATAAGAAAGCATTTCATGAGTTCTTCGTTTCAGACTTTCTTGAGGCAGGCATAGCACTTGAGGGTGATGAGGTCAAGTCAGTAAGAAAGGGAAGTATCAGTTTGATAGACGCGTATGTAGTCATTAAAAATGATGAGGCGTTGCTAAAAAATTGTTATATCTCTCCTTATGAAAAATCTTCAAATTCTCACTATGAAAGTCGCAGGACAAGGAAATTGCTTTTACATAAAGAGGAAATCCTAAAACTAGGAAGACAGACGCAGGAGAAAGGATTTTCAATAGTTCCTACCAAGGTATATCTAAATAAAGGGCTTATCAAGGTAGAGATAGGACTAGCGAAGGGAAAGAAACTTTATGATAAAAGAGAGGTTCTTAAAGAGAAGGCTATTAAGAGGGACCTCGATCGCGTGCTTAAAAGTTACTAATATAAATCCCTTAAGGGGGCGTTATTGGTTTCGACAGTTTGTGCGGATTTAAGCGGAAAGCGTGCAGTGGAGCATCAGCCACTTAAAAAGGGTGCAGCGTAATAAACGCAAACAATAATGTAAGACCTATGGCAGTTGCTGCGTAAGCGAAACTAAATTAGGCACTTGGTCAAAAATTGACCTGCCTCACCTTAAAGTTGCCGATTAAGGAAGTAGGTATCATCTAGGCAAAAATTTCATAATAGGCTTCGCGGTGGCATATTATGAAAAAGGAAGACCGCTTTGTCAGTAGCCATTTGTTTGTGGAGGGCATATTGATAAGATAGAAACACAAACTGCGCACGGAGAAAACCTTAAGGCGGCAGGCTGGACGCGGGTTCAAATCCCGCCGTCTCCACCAAAGCACACAAGGGGTGTAAGAATGCGGTAAAAAAGTTAATAGCCAAAAAAGAAACAAAAGGAAGTGAAATTTATGAGTGGAACAGTTATTTTAAACATCGTTATCGTTCTTGGAATTATCATTGCTGGAGGCTTCTTAATATTCTTTATGGGAGATCTTTTGCTTTCGATCATAAATCCAAAGAAAGATAAAGAGGCATTAAAGGCCAAGAAAGAGAGAGAGGAAGATAAACTTAAAGAAGAGATATCAAAACTTTCTCCAGAGTCAGCGGAAGAGGTTAAAAAGATTCCAGAAGTTGCAAGCATCGTATATGGTGGTGCTGTAGTTGAGGCATACAATCCTGAGGAAGAAGAAAAGACTGAGGAAACTATGGAAGAGGCTCAAGTTGAGGAGCCAGTAGAAGAGCAGGAAGAGGATACCGAAGTTGAAACTGAGGAAACTGAAGAGACTGAGGACGATAGAGATGCATATATCGCTCAGCGTAGACGCGAACTCATGGAACGCCTTGCAAGAATAGCCGAGGAAGAAGAGGTTGAGGAAGAGGAAGAAGACGAGGAAGAGGAAGAAGTTGAGGAAGTTACCGAAGAGCCAGTAGAAGAAGTGGCTGAGCCTGTCGAAGACAACTCTGAACTTGATGCAACTAAGAAGGCACTTGAAGAAGCAAATGCAAGAAATGCAGCACTTATGGCTGAGTTCAACGCACTCAAAGCCCAAATGGCAAATCAACCAGCAGAAGTTAAGCCAGTGGAAGAAGTACTTCTTTCAGAAGAAGATTACCTCGCAAGACTTGCTGAGCAAGAAGATGCTCTCAAAGCAAATGAGAAAGAACTTCGTGCTTGCAAGAAAGAGTTTATGCCACTTAGACGCGTTAAGAAAACTCTTGAAAACGACGAGAAGAAACTTCGTAGAAAGGAAGCCCTTGTTGCTAAACAAAAGGTTGTACTTTACGGCGTAAATAATTATGCTGATATTGATGAGGAAAAGGCAAAGAAACTTGCTGAAGACCTTGACCTTCTCGATGGTCTTAAACTTTCAGTAGAGCACTGCCAAGAAGTTATGAATAAGAATGAAGAAAGATATCCACTTCTTGAAAAGATGTATGATATTCTTAATTCTCAAAATGCTGAACTTAAAGCAAGCATTGAGCGTACTAAGGCAGAACTTGCAAAGGTTAGAGCTAAGAAAGACGAACCAGCAGATTAATTAAATTTCACACATATATATAAAAAGCAACTCATTTTGAGTTGTTTTTTATATGCTTATAATTTGTTGACATATCAACAATTTATGTGATATATTATATATGGAGGAATTATGGAAAATCGTTATGAGAAATTTTCGTATTTGATTTCAAATATAAATAAAAATTTGCAAAAAATTAAAAATATGGAAATGAAGGAATTAGGGCTTAAGGGAAAGGCGGTGCAAATTATATACTACTTGTCTCAAAATCAGAATGGATTAAGCTTTACTCAATTATCTGCTTACTGTGATGAAGATAAAGGTGCCCTGTCACGCACTTTAAAAGAGCTTACAGGTCTTGGTTATGCCACGGTAGAAGAAAGAGAAGGGAAATATAGGAACCCTATTAAACTGACGGAAAAAGGCAAGAAAATAGGACAAGAAGTGGCATTTAGGATAGAAAGATATTTAAACTATGGTAGCCAAGGAATAGAAGATAAGCAGAGGGAAGAATTTTACATATTGTTAGAGAGGATAGCGAATAATTTGCAAAATGCGGTTAAAGGAATGGGTGAATAAAATGATAAAAATTTTAGTAGACTCGGCATCAGATATAGAAAAGGATGAAGCCCAGTCATTGGGAATCACAATGCTACCCCTTGCAGTTCGATTTGGGGAAGAGGAATACCTTGATGGAGAAAATTTGGGGCATCGTCAATTTTTTGAAAAACTGATTGAGAGTGATGAGCTTCCTCAAACCAGTCAAATTAATGAGTATAGATTTGAGGAGATTTTTGAAACAATGACAGCAAATGGAGATGAGGTGATAGCCATTTTGCTTTCTTCTAAACTTTCGGGCACATACACTAGTGCTGTCAAAGCAGCAAAGAAATTTAATGGAAAGGTGAAGGTGGTAGATAGCCTCAATGTCTCAATAGGACAGCGAATATTGTGTGAATATGCAATAAAGCTGGTAAATAATGGCACACTTTCTTCAAATCAGATAGTCGATGAATTAAATCATAAGAAAATGAAGATACAACTACTTGCCGTGCTTGATACCTTGAAATATCTAAAAAAGGGAGGAAGAATTTCCTCTGTAGTTGCTTTTACTGGTGAAATGTTTTCAATTAAACCTGTAATCTCGGTGGTGAATGGTGAGGTCAAGATGGTGGGGAAAGCCATAGGATCTAAGAAGGGGAATAATCTATTAATGCAACTCGTAAATAAATGTGGTGGTATTGATTTTGATATGCCTTATACTTTAGGTTATTCTGGTCTTAGTGATGAATACTTGAAGAAATATTTAGAAGATAGTGGCTCTTTGTGGAAAGATAAAACTGAAAATGTTCCATATTATATGATAGGAAGTGCAATAGGCACCCATGTTGGTCCAAACGCTATCGGTGTAGCCTTCTTTTCCAAAAATTAAAAAAGCATCCAACGATGCTTTTTCTTTTTGGTGTTCCCAACAGGACTCGAACCTGTGACTAGCCCTTAGGAGCAACGGACATCGCCCGTTTTTTCTTTTCTATCGTGTATTTTTACAATTGTCACAAACATTATAGCGCCTAATTTTCAATATTCCAACCAACTTTTCTATCTTTTGCACAATAAACACAGAACAATTCAAATCCACGGTACAGAAATGGTGACTTTTTGAGTAGTTTTAGGGTTTGGGTACAATTTGAAGATTTTAGTTTCAGATTGGTATTTCTCTTTTTATTCACGCCATCACTACTAAATAACCATCTTTAAAGATCCAATTGACTTTCTTGTCTATAATTTTTACTGTTATATTATTTCGGTGGTGCCATTCGTCAGAAAAAGATGTCTTTATCTCGTCTAAGGAATAATTGCAGTTAAACATATAAAAGAATTGATAATCTTTGGTTTTATACATATGACCGTATTCAACCATATGAACAGGAAACTTCTCATTATAATCTTTTCTATGTTTTTTATTGTACCAGCCATTACTGGTTGAAGCCCTATCTACACCAGTTATGAGCATATCTCTTAACATGTTAGTGTCATAGGGTGTGTATCTACAATACATAGAAAGAAAATTATCTTCGATAAATTTTCTGTCCTTTGCTTTATCATGGCACATTGGGCTGCTTTCTAATTTAAACCAAGACATAAAAAACTCCTTAACAATGTAAACATTATAGCAAAAATACAATTAGTTTACAAGAATTTAATGGCCTAGGAATAACTTTTTACATGCTTTATATGTAATTTCAATTGCACGGTCAATTTCAAGGTTATGAAGTTGACCTTTTTCTATGTCTAAATCAAAATATTCTTTCCATTTTTCTTTTGAAAAGCTTTTAACGAACTTATCTTCAAGTTCACAAATCTTGTTTAATTGCAACTGCTCTTTGGCAGTTCTTTTTTCATTTTCTAGTATATCTCTGACTAGTTGTAAAACGTGGTTCAACTTTCTCACCTCCATTTGAAATAATGCTACAATACTTGGCATAGCCTTCGCCGTCACTGTTTATCAATAGGATTATATCCGACTGCAAACAGCAAAACATAAGCACATGCCAAACACCTTGCTTATCAATAAACATGTCTTCCTCGTGACAGGAGACAAAAGGCGTTGCTTCCATAAGGTGTTCACGGAAGGGAATAAAATCTCGTTTAGATAAATACACAACTCTTTCAATTACATATTCGCATTCCAGTCCTTCACCTCTATCAAGTTTATTTCTTAGCAACCGTGCATTTGGTATATCGCATAAAAACTTTGCTTTCATAAATGTCTACCTTGAAGAAAACACATCTTTACAAACCTTATAAGTGTGTTTGATGTATTCTTTCAATTCGATTTTTTGTAATTCTTCAATTTCTGCATAAAGCTTTAAGAATTCAATGCATTGTTCATCGTTTAGGTTCGAAACAAATTGCATCTTCAATTCATTAACTTTTGTCATTTTATTATTCAATTTATCTGAACTTGCAAACGACTTATTAACTAAATCTATCAAATTTTTCATAACTCCTCCTTGAGTTGTCTTGTGTTTTAACTCAAATAAAAATCTTTTGCAAGTCTTTTCACGATATTTCTAAAAGGATATTACATTGTCCTCCTAAGCGGTTGGTATATCCACTTAATCCAGCAAAATATTGATTTTCTCCAGAAAGTTGCAAAAAACACAACTATCTGGAGAAGATACATTGTTAAACTGTTAAATTTTGATGTGTTGCTCAAAACATTGGGGCGAATTTCTGAAATCTAAGCGAACAAAACGAGAAGTCTTATTCATAAGTATCTTCTTATGAAATTTCGGTTTTACTGTAAATAATTTTTTTATAAGTAAGTTTGATAAAATTTTACAAAAAATTCATTTATTATATAAATTTGGAAGAAAAGTATGCTATAATGGTTTTAATTAAAAGCGATAAAGGAGATTTTATGCAAACTCTTCTAAATGATTTTTGTTTTTCAGAAGAAAAAGCTGGGCTACTTCTAGTTGATTTACCAACAGGAACTGGGAAAACTCACAATGCGGTTGAGTTTATATATAGAAACTATGAAAAAGTAAAAAACAAAATAATCTTTATTACTAATTTAAAGAAAAATCTTCCTATTGCCAAACTAAAAGAATTTTTTGAAAAGGACAATAGGCTTGATGATTTTGAAAAAGATGTTTTGTTTATAGATAATAATGTCGATACGCTTATAGATCACTTCAATGAAGTTGATAGTAACAATAAAATCCCTTACGCTAAGTTTAATAAAAATGGAACGATATTCAATGTAAAACGCTGTATTAAAATTATCAATACATTGAAAGAAAGTTTAAACAATAAGAAATCAACTGATATAGATGCATTTGGTTCAAAAGAAAATGCTTATTTTATGATTAATCAAGCAAGAGAAGATTTGCGAGACAAATATGAAAAAGAGCTAAGAGAAGTTATTGAAGAAGTACTGCGATTTGATAATGAAGGAAAACGAAGGTCTAAAGCACAAAAATTGGATTTAATAAAAAATGATCCAGATTATCAATGGATTTCAGTTCTCTATCCAGCAGTAAACACAGACGACAAAAAAATTATATTTATGAGTATTGATAAATTTTTAGTTAGAAACTCTACAATCGTTGAACCATCATATAATATCATTGACAACAAATCACTTCTTAACGAATCTATTGTTTTCATTGATGAGTTTGATGCCAGTAAAGACATCATACTAAAGAGCATCATAAATGAAAGTTTAGATACTAAAGTTAATATCATTGAGCTCTTTAGAATAATATATTCGGGTTTAGAGAACACTTCTTTTTCTAAATTATTAACAGATGTTTCTGAAACATTAAAAAATAAAATTGAGAAAAAAGAAAGAAAATATTACACACCAGATGAAATTATTGGAGAGTTTAGGGCAAGTGCGAAAGAGATAGCAGAAAAATATAATCTCGTAAATTATCATAAACTTGAAGAATATGAAAAAGAGAGAGCAAATTTTCTTTTTCAAGATTACAAATTTCACACAATTTTAGGAGATGCTAAAAATTGCGTTTATCTAGACAATGATGAAGACTTTAAAATTAACTGGATAAAAAAGGCCAATGATATGAACATTTTGGAGAACCAAAATTTGTTTATGCTTTTGCAAGATATTAAGTCTTTTTTAGCATATTTTCAAAATGGTATAAAGTTTATTGCAGACAACTATCGTAATCTAAAAAAAGAGCGTAAACAAGAAACAAATAATTTTTCTTATGAAGCGTCAATTAAAACTGCACTTGCGGAATTTGGAATTGAGGGCAAATATTTGAATTATTTAACAAGTCAAATTATGAATACAAGAAAGGCTCGCTCTTATAAAATCGTTGATCTGAAAAGTGAACTAGACTTCTCAGTTTATGAAAAAGGATTTAGGTTTTACAATTTTATTGACAGTGATACTTTTGATACACAATCAAAAATCAATTTACTATCATTCAATATGTCACCAGAGAAAATACTAATATATTTATGTACCAATGCCAAAGTTGTTGGAATTTCAGCTAGCGGTACTCTTGAAACAGTAACTGGCAACTATGACTTGGGATATGTAAAAAGAAAACTCGGCAAACTCTTTTACGAGATTGATGAACAAGAAAAAGAAAGAATCAACAATTTTATTATAAAACAACTGGGCAACTACAAAAATGTGAATATTGATATAGACAAATGTCAAATTACTGATAAAAATTACGCAGATGTAATGCCAAAGATTTTTGACGAACAAACATGTAAGAATATTTTAAACAAGATTTATGAATATTCAAATGAAAATTTTGTTAGAGCGAGATATTGTAAAATTGCTTATGCTATTAACGAATTCTTTAGTCGCGGTATTAAGTCTTTTCTCTTTCTAACAAATGTCTCTATGAATAATAGCCTTGAGTTTAACTATAATTGCATAAATTATATTTTTGATATTTTAAAACCAAATGATTTAAACAATGTATATTGTTATGCGTTAGAGGGCTCTCTTGAAAAATTTGAAAATTTAAAACAAGCAGTAAAAGATAAACTTAAAAGTGGGAAACGCGTCTTTGTTGTTTCGACTTATCAAACATTAGGTGCCGGTCAGAATTTGCAATATGAGTATGATGACAATTATGAAGGTTTGTTAGAAACAATAAATGATAATACATATAGCAAAAAACAAAAAGATTTCGAAGCATTATTTTTAGATAAGCCTACAAACATGTTTGTTAATATGAACTCCAATCCAAATGAAGAACAACTTATCAAGTTTATTTATCAAGTAAAATGCTTAGAGGAAACGGGCTATTTTGATGTTGAAGAAGCTACCAGAGAGATAAAAAAAGGAATTAAGATATTATATCATGCTTCTTCACAGGGAATTTCAACTCCTAGGTCAAAACATATTTATATGCACACTTCAAAGATAATTTTACAAGCGATTGGAAGAATATGCCGTACAAATAATAAGAATAAAAATATATTTATTTCATTTGATTGCCAAATGGAATATGATTTAGCATATTGCAAAAATGAGCTTTTAAAAAGACCAATGAATTATGAATTCAAAGAGCTACTTAATAAATGCGAAAATGTAAAAAAGGAAGTTGATGATTCGATCTTCAAAATTAACAACTCAAAAATAAAAAAGAATTCTGATAAGATAGAAGCTTTATTGCAGTTTAAATCTAATACGGATATTTCAAAATGGGAAGAATTAAGAGATATTGTATTAAAATATCCTTATGATAATGAAGGAATTCATAATGAATATGACATCTATTGTGAACTTAAAGAACCGAGCAGTTACTATTATTATAATAAGGATCAGAATGGAGAATATAATATAACTTATGAAAAAGTTAATGATAATTGTATGTCTGAAGATTTTGCAAATCTAAAAACCTTAATGTCAATCAAAGAAATAAAAACCTATTTCGAGAATATGGGATATGCTACAACTTTCGAAAAATCGTCTTATATTTTATTACCTAATGTCTTTACACGAATTTATCTTGGAGCCTTAGGCGAATCTGTTGGCGAATATTTAATTAATAGATTCCTTAATCAATACGATTTAAAACTTGAAAGAATACGAGATACCAATAGATACGAAAAGTATGATTTTGTTTTTGACAATGATAAATATGTGGATTTTAAATATTGGAATGGAAATTTTGATAAAGATAGACAGAAAGAAGTTGAAAGATGTATAAGAAAGCTAAATGAGTGTGATGGAAAATATGGTTTCATAATTAATATACTAAAACCTAAAAATTATGATCCAAAACAATATGTTAGTCCAGATGAAAGGCTTACAATAATTCCATATCTATATGATCCAGAAATTAAAAAATGGAACCTAAGAGATCTTGAAAAATTATTACATTAAAAATAATTTCTTTGAAAATTTTTACAAATTTTTTGAATTGATATGTTATAATTCTAATATCTTTAGTGAGGATAAAGCATGCTAAAAACCTTTTTTGATTTTTGTTCTGGAATCGGGGCTGGTAGACTCGGTCTTGAAAATTGTGGATTGACTTGTGTTGGACATTCTGATACAAGCAGGCTGGCGGACACAACATACAGGCTGTTGCATAACGCATCAACAGACAAAAACTATGGAAATCTTAAAAAACTTGGAAAAGACAATTTGCCAGATTTTGATTTACTAATAGCTGGCTTCCCTTGTCAAACTTTTTCAGTAATTGGGAAACAGGCGGGATTTAGTGATGATCGAGGTCAAATTATTTTTCATTTATCAAGAATACTTAGAGAAAAACAGCCGAAGTGTTTTATTTTAGAGAATGTAAAAGGATTAGTTTTACATGATAACGGTAAAACCATCAAAAAAATTATTGAAGAATTGAATGAATCTGGATATTCTGTTACCTACAAAGTAATTTCAAGTTTGAATTGTGGAGTTCCTCAAATGAGACAAAGGGTCTACTTTGTTGGCATTAGAAAGGATATTTGTAACAGTATAAATGACTTTACTTGGCCGGAGGATATTGTAAAACCAGATTTAAAAGATTTTTTATCAGATCGTAAACAGATACAACCTGAGTTATTGAACATTTTAATTCATTATTTAAAAAATTCAACAAACAACGGGAAATATACAGTACAAGATTTGCAATGCATGAACGGAAAAATTCTAGATACACGGATGAACGACTTAAGGATCTATGATGGAAAAGTTCCTACTCTCAGGGCTCAACGAGATGGCATATATTATGTTTTTAATAATACAATTTATCAACTAACAGGATGTGAAGCATTAATATTGCAGGGCTTTCCCCAAGAATATGTGGATAGAGTTAGGGATAAAGTTTCTGATAGGCATTTGCTGATGCAAGCAGGGAATGCAATGACGGTAAATGTAATAACATTGATTGGACAATGTTTAATAAATTATCTAAAGAAAAAGGAGAACAAATAATGGCAATTTGGAAAGATTTTGAAATAGAGTGTACTAATTATTTAAATCTACACTTTGGTAAGTCCGCAAAATTTACTCACCTTGGAGATAGTGATTCTACAGTTGCAGATATAAAAGTAAACACTAAAAATAAAAAAGAGTTTTATATTGAATCGAAACATTCTCCAGCACAGTGTGGACAATTTGTTTTAATTCCAAATATTAAAACTAATAAATTTGATTATAGCATGCTGAATGTAAACAAAATAAATAAGTACTCTTCACAGATAATAGAACATATGAATAAAAATTTTGAAGAATTTAAGGAAGCTGGTACAGCTGGAAAAGAAATTAAATTTGAAGGGTGTGCGAGTGTCTTCTGTGGTTGGATTATTGATTATTATAAATCGAAAAATGTAAAATTCTTCATGACCAACAATAATATTATTCTTCCGATAGAACAATTCGCAGAATTTTTCACAGTTACAGCTAAATATCGTATAAAACGTAGCGGCTCATCTCCTGTTGGGAACTCAAATATTATAAATGTTAAAAATCATATCGAAAAACATTTTAACATTCAATCCATCGAAGTTGTAGGAGATAAAATATTTGTCAAATCAAATGAAGAATTACACAATAAAAGATTTATGATAAACGGATATGAGTATATGCTGTCGAAGCGTGATGGAGTTTACGAAATAAGAAAACTATCTAACACTTTTAATGCGAACGTTATATTTTCTATTGAATTAAAACCTGGAAAGCAAGGGCTAACAATATCGCAATTTATTGCCTTATTAAATTTATAATATACTATCTAAAAAGCTGATATATTTTTTTACCGCAAATTTATATGTGGATAGATAATATTTACCAATTGGCAGGTCTCCAACAAGGAGATTTGCCATTTTTTCATTTTGTCCAGAATTTTTGAATAGATCAAGGAGGCTTTCACATTTGTCTTTTCTATATGCTTCATCTATGTCACAATCTTTTATAGCATGTTCAATACGTTTTATCCTGGAAACATAATCGCTACAAAGTTTTTTTGGAGTGTTGTTTTGTTTTAAATAACGAACAAAGTCAAACTCAAGCATCGCCGTGACCTACTTTCTTGCTGATTTCGATTGCGATGTATTGCAAAACGTCAATAACAACAGAATTACCAAATTGTTTATATGCCTGATTTTTGTTTTTAGCCATTTTGTAGGTGTCTGGGAATCCCATTAATCTTGCACATTCACGAGAATGTAGCTTGCGTGGTCTACCATTAACCAAATAGCCTCCAGTTTTAGCGAAAACACCACCACCATTAGCAGATAAAGTAATTGCTATGCCTTTTGTACTGTAAATTCGTTCACCTTGGCCACCTTTGTTTACAATTCCCAGTCTAATAGACTTGTTACTAAATTTGGAATCATCTTTTATACTGTAATAAGTATCTGATCTTTCAACATATAAATTTGAAACCACTGACTCGTCATTTAGCAAGAAATCTTGAACGTGTTTAGATAGTGGGAATGGTTTTGGGAAATCAAAACGACCACAATTTAAATCTTTCCTAAAGCAAACCATGTATATTCTCTCTCTTTTCTGTGGTATGCCATAGTCTGTTGCATTTAAGACTTTGTAATCAAAGGAGTAGCCTAATTCTTCCATAGTGGCTTTCACAACTTGCAATGTTTTACCGTTATCGTGAGCGGCAAAATTCTTAACATTTTCCATAAAGACAACTTTTGGTTTTTTACATTTTACTATTCTTGCAACATCAAAAAATAGAGTGCCTCGACTATCTTCGAAACCTCGTTGTTTCCCACTTATGGAAAATGCCTGGCATGGAAACCCAGCACATAATATATCGTGATCAGGAATAGTGTTTTCATCAACTTTGGTAATATCCCCCTCTGGCATATCTCCAAAGTTTTCATTGTAGACTGTTTGTGCGAACTTGTCCCATTCGTTGGAATACACACATTTTGCTCCTAAAGATTCCAAAGCTAGTCTAAAACCACCTAATCCTGCAAATAAATCGATAAATGTGCAATTTGAAAGAGTCTTTTCTTTTATTTCAATCATTTTAACCTCCAAATCTGTTACATTATAGCGCACTGCGCTATAAATTCCAACTAATTTCAAATAAAAATAGTAAAAATTTATAATCCAATCTATTGGTTTTCAAATGTGATAGTGTATAATCATATTGTGAGGAAATATATGAATAATAATGATGAAACTAACGTTTGGGATAACATAGCGGATCAATCAAATATGGAAGACGATATTATTGATGAGCTTTTAAATAATGGACTTACAAAAGAACAGTTAAAGGAATATCTAAATCTACCGTTAGATGAATTTGAACGACTTCCAAAAGAAATTAAGGATGCTTGTTTAACGGATGAACTTTTAGAAGAATTCGATGATTTGGATGAAGTTGATAATTATCATCAACGTCTTTTTATGAGAATGATATCGCGAAAATACCCATCACAGATTGATAGAGTACGTGATCATTTTAATAATACCAAGTATAGCGAAGGTAAATATGGTGAAAAGAGATACAAAAATCAATATCATAAAAGAAATGTGCCAGTAGATTATAATTATAAAGCAAAGTTTATTTTAAATAATTTGAAATTGGATATTGCACGATATAACAATTGTATTAAAGTCAAAAATGGCAAAAAATGTTTAGTTCCAGTTGGAATGAGTTATGATGAATTGATGGAGCTCGCTTCCAACTTAAATTGTTTATCAAAAGCATTAAAGAATTCGGAGCTTAAGCTATATAGAGAATTAATTATGGAAAGATTCTATAAAGGAATTTCAATAAGAGAGTATGCAAAAACTCATAACATTGCAAAAGGGTCTGTTGAACATAATACCAAGAAAGTGTTATATATTTTTGCTGGATTGCTTGCCAGATATGATTTAGCACAGATTGTTTTTGATGAAATTTTTGAAGAAGAAATCATAAATTTACAAGAGATAGAAGATCAATCTATAAAAGATCAAATATTTACTTTAATAGAAAGTTCTGGAATACTTAATAGAAAATATTAGGACAGATTTAGGACAAATGCAAAGAAGTACTCCTTATATAGTAGAGGGTTGCTTCAAAAAAGAGCTCGTTTGAATTAATCCTCTAAATTATTTAGGAGGATTTTTTTATGATAGAAAACAAATTATTGACCACTGTAGACATAGAAAATATGTCGCTGAAACAGTTTTTGAAATACAAAGTTAAAGTGTCAGAAAGAATACTAATACCAGCTGAAGAATTGCTTTGTGCCAATGAAGACTGGCTCTTAATCCATGAATTAGAAAATGTGAGAACTATAAAGGACTTAGTTCGTATTGTAAGGATGTTAAAAGAGGACCTTTGGTTTAATATCCAACTTAGTAAACGAGGTTAACAGAGATGAGACAATTTATTTTTGAGTTTGAACAACCAGTTGCCATGCGACTGGGGTTAAACCTTAAGGAACTGCTATTTTTAGACTATGTCTTACAGTTTGTAAATAGTGGCAATATGCGAAGCAAACGAGTTGAAGGTAAATACTATTTTAGATTAACTTATAAAAAGATTATGGATGACCTTCCAATCCTAAACATTAAAGAAAGACAAATTCGCAATATGATAACTAAGCTTGAGAAGATGCACTTGGTTGAGAGGCTTTCAGAACTAAAGAATGAAATGCACTTAAATGTGGATTTCGATGCCCTATTCGGCAACAAATTGCCAGACGGTTTCGATCTTTCGGCAATTGGCTTCCACGATGAAGGTAACGGAGTGCTGACAATAGATTATTATGATATTAAAAAAATAAAAATAATAACTGAATACGCGTGCGTGAGAGATGTGGATAAAGATTTACTAACAAATCTATTCTATGAAAATATATCAAACATAGTATCACCAACTATCTTTCA
>CANBAL010000011.1 GCA_947366545.1 uncultured Clostridia bacterium | reverse complement strand
ATAACAAGGTAGCGGTATCGGAAGGTGCCGCTGGATCACCTCCTTTTAAAGAGTTATTTACTCAAGACAGTCGAGTGCCTTAGGCACCTACTAAAAGGTGTCTGAGACATATGTCAAAAAGACCATAGTTCAATAACTAGGTACCTGTATTATACAATTTAAAAAAGAACACTCTTTCCGAGTGTCCTTTTTTATTTCCAATCAATCGGCTCTTGCCCATGATTTAACAAAAATTCATTACATTTTGAAAAGTTCTTGCAGCCAAAGAAACCTCGGTATGCAGATAGGGGACTTGGGTGAGGTGCCTTTAAAATAAAGTGCTGGCTTTCAATGAAAGGTGCGAAACTTTGCGCATAGGCGCCCCAGAGTAAAAATACAATAGGCTCTTTTCTTGCACCTAATTTTTTAATGATTTCACCAGTCAATTTTTCCCAGCCCTTGTCTTTGTGGGAGTTTGCTTGCCCGCGCCTTACAGTAAGCACGGTGTTAAGCAGAAGCACACCTTGGTCTGCCCAACGGGTAAGGTCACCACTATTTATGCAATCAATGCCAAGGTCATCGTGAATTTCTTTCATAATATTCACAAGTGAAGGCGGTATTTCCACATTTTCTGGCACAGAGAAAGAAATACCTTGCGCTTGGTTTGGCTCATGGTATGGGTCTTGTCCAATAATCACCACTTTCACCTTGTCAAAAGGAACATGATTTAGTGCGTTAAAAATCTTGTCTTCGCTAGGGTAGATTGTGTGGGTGGCATATTCATTTGCAAGAAATTCTTGCAACTGCTTAAAATAAGGCTTTTCAAATTCTTCTTTAAGTAAGTCGTACCAACTTCTTCTAATCTTTATCATAACTTGATAGTACTAAAAAAGAAGAAGAATGTCAAATAAAATCTCATTTGCCTATTGAAAAAGGGGAAAATCTATGATAGAATAGCCATAGGAGATAAACATGAGAATAAATATAGAAGAGATAGTTCTACCTGAGGAAGCGGTAAATGAAGGTTATTGGGTGAAAGATATCAGCCGTGCAAGTAATGATAGTTTGGAAAATACCACAGTTATTATATTTTATGGTATTGATAAGGCTGCAACGGTAACTTTTAACAAATTTGCCGTAGAAGTACGGGGGGGGGAGTTTGAGAAATATCAAGAGGAGATAGGCGAAAGATATCGCGAAAAGCTCTTTGAAGCCTCACCGGAACTTCAAGAGCATTATGATGCAGTAATGGGTGACATTGAAGTTCGAGCAAGTATTTATAGACAGACGCTCATCAATGAAGTAAATGAGAAAGGTTTTTTGATAACTGAAGAAATGAATAAACTTGCTGAAAAGCAAAGTTCTATTGGTGCCAAACTTTATAGCAAGTGTCATGGAGAGAACCTTGCACCACTTATGAATAGGCACAATAGGGCAAATCGAGTAATTAATATTGGTGAAATATATAGTGCCGACCTTAACCCTGCATTAAAGGAAGAAATCTCAGGCAAACGCCCTGTGCTTGTAATAGGCGAAATAGATGATAAATTCCTTGTTATTCCAACTTCAACCACTGCAGTTAATAGCACTTATGAAGTTTTAAGCAAAGAAGAATCTGGACTTGAAAAAGATAGCAAATTGCAGTTTGCCGGAGTAAGGACTGTACATAAGTCTCGCCTTTTTGCTAAGATTGGCAAATTAGACGAAACGAGGCTTGATGAGATAAGATCAAAACTAGTCAAAACCATTTTAGGTGAGGAAAAATATGCTGCCCTTACAACAAGTGGTATCATGGATATTGAAATGGACGCGGATGATCTTCTTGAAGATTTATTTGGTAAAAAGGGTGGTGTTGTTTCACCACAAACTATGAAGGATTGTGAAACCACTCTATCAACATATAAAAAGCGAGATATGCTTGATGTAAAATTTAGCAACCAGCCACAAGAGAAAATAGTAAAACCTACTCCAACTACTGTATTTGAACTCACTGACGAAGAGATAATGAAAATTGCATATCGAAAAATTGATATTATGCATGCAAATGGCTCCCGCCTTCAATTTGAAAATCCAAGAGTAGAGGGGCAAGATCTTGGCACTGGAATAAACCTTATTTTTGATACAAAGTATTTTCCTGTTAAATTCAGTTTTGCACCATTTACTGCTCACACAAGTTCAGGCGATAAACACATTCCAAATGACCCTCAATTAATCATGGGGCTTGCAAAAACCTTGCATGAAAAATATGGTGAAGCCTATGACCGAATTTATGTTAAACAGAAGGTTGATTTCTATAATACCAAATTTAATAAAGGATGGACGCTTGAAAGATGTTGTGAAAGACTTGATTTAGAGCTTTCATTTATCGGCAAGCGTGCCAAAAACACAAATATGCTTGTTGTAGATGGCTTGAATGAACTTTGTTATGAAGAACTTGAGAACATACCTATAGAAGACCAAAACTTTTAAAAAAAACAGTCGCAAGACTGTTTTTTTATTTTCTCGTGCAAACTGCAACAGTAGTTGCCACCGTCGCTCCAACAAGTGGATTGTTGCCCATACCAATAAAGCCCATCATTTCCACATGCGCAGGCACAGAGGAAGAGCCAGCAAATTGAGCATCGCAGTGCATTCTTCCCATTGTGTCAGTAAGCCCATAACTTGCAGGGCCAGCCGCCATATTGTCAGGGTGTAGGGTACGGCCAGTGCCACCACCAGAGGCAACTGAGAAATATTTTCTTCCGTTTTCATTGCACCACTTTTTGTATATGCCAGCCACAGGATGTTGAAATCTCACAGGGTTTGTGGAATTGCCAGTAATTGATACATCCACTTTTTCATATTGCATAATTGCCACGCCCTCTGGCACATCATAGCAACCATAAATTTTAATGTTTCCACGCTCGCCCTTAGAAAATCTCTTTTTGTTTAAGATTTTAAGTTTTCCGCTTGCGTGGTCATACTGAGTATTTACATATGTGAAACCGTTTACTCTTGCAATGATATACGCCGCATCCTTGCCAAGTCCAATAAGCACAACATTGAGGGGTGTCTTCCTCACTTTGTTGGCAGTCTTTGCAATGCCGATAGCACCTTCTGCCGCTGCAAAACTCTCATGCCCAGCAAGGAAGGCAAAACTTTTCGTGCTCTCGTCAAGCAGCATCGCTGCAAGGCGTCCATGTCCAAGTCCAATTTGACGCTCGTCAGCCACTGAGCCTTTCACACAAAACGCTTGTAAACCTTCGCCAATTTTGACGGCAACATCTTGGGCTGTTTTTGCTTTTGAGTTGATTGCGATTGCAACTCCAAGTTCGTATGCTTTCACGGCGTTGTCAAAACAGATAGGTTGTATACCTTTAACAATGTCGTAAACATTAATGCCGTTTTTAAGGCAGATATCTCTTGCATCTTCAAGACTTTTGATTTTGTATTTTTTAAGGACGGTTTTTATTTCCGCATATTTGGTAAGTTCGTTCATATTAAACCCTCCTTGGGTCTACTATAGTGACCCCTTCACTAAATCGTCCGTAGGTTTTGGTGGCTTTCTTGATTGCCTCTTGTGGTGAAATTTTGTCGTCTTTAAGATAGTTCATAAGTGTGCCCATGTTCACATATTCATAGCCAATAATCTCGCCGTTTTCATCAAGTGCCTCGCGTGTGATGTAGCCTTCCGCAAGGGTGAGGTATTTTGTTCCAGAATTTTCATTTGAGTACACCGTACCCACATTAGAGGATAGTGTTTTGCCAAGGTCCTCAAGTGCTGAGCCAACAGCAAGCCCGCCTTCCGAGAACGCCGATTGACTACGCCCGTATACAAGTTGTAAAAACACCTGCTTCATTGCATCATTGATTGCGTCACAAACAAGGTCGGTATTCAACGCCTCTAAAAGTGTTTTCCCGGGCAGGATTTCAGCCGCCATGGCTGCCGAATGTGTCATACCACTGCAACCAATGGTTTCCACAAGTGCTTCCTTAATAATGCCGTCTTTAACATTGATTGTCAGTTTGCAAGCCCCTTGCTGAGGTGCGCACTTGCCGCAGCCATGAGAAAAACCCGACACATTTTTAATTTCTTTTGATTGTACCCAGCCGCCTTCTTCTGGTATAGGGGATGGGCCATAGCCTTCCATATTTCTTGGTTGTAATGGACAAGACATAAATTACCTCCTTAAGATAATTCAAGTATACCTTAAAAATTTTGCAACTCAAAGCGAATGCTTGACAAAAAGTGGAGAAGTATGTATTCTAATTTCATAACGGAGATAAATAATGAAAACTGACGCAAAACTATATGATACTTTAAAAGAGCGTGGACTTTTATACCAATGCACCAACGAGGATAGGCTAAAAGGCCTTCTTGCAAGCGGAAAGCCTATCACACTTTATGAGGGCACCGATCCAACCATGGACAGCCTTCATATCGGCCATTGCGTACCTTACTGCATATTAAGACGCTTTCAAAAGGCGGGACATAAGGTGCTGCTTCTTATGGGCGGCGCCACTGCTTCTATCGGTGACCCAAGCGGTAAGAGTGAACTTCGCAAAATGCTGTCGTATGAAGAACTTAATAAGAATATAGAGAAAATCAAGAAAAGCCTTTCAATTTTCCTTGATTTTGACGGCGACAATCCAGCGGTGATTGTGAATAATGCCGACTGGTTCAAGGGGCTTAGTTATATTGATTTCATGCGAGAAATCGGCGTGCATTTCAATGTGAATAGAATGATGGCGAATGAAATCTATGCCAATCGTATCAAAGAGGGCGGACTTACCTTCTTTGAAATGGGGTATATGCCAATGCAGGCATATGACTTTGTGCATTTAAATAAAAAGTATGGCTGCACTCTGCAATATGGTGGTGCAGACCAGTGGGGGAATATCGTTGCCGGCGTAGAACTTCAGCGTAAACTCAATTATGCCAATAACACAAATATTGAACTTATCGGTGCAACCAATCCACTACTCCTCACACCAGAAGGTAAAAAAATGGGCAAAACCGAAAAGGGTGCAATTTGGCTTGATAGAGATAAAATTTCAGCCTATGATTTTTACCAAGGCATTTATCAAACCCCTGACGCCTGCGTAGAAATGATGTTTGCTCTCTTCACCGATATACCAATGCCAGAAGTTAAAGCCTTAATTAAAGAAGATATTGTTAAGGCAAAAAAGAAGATGAGTTATGAAATCACCAAATTTGTTCGTGGTGAGGCTGACGCAATCGAGGCTCAAAAAATGAGTGAAAACCTTTTCACAGAGGGCGGCGATGACGCACCAGTAGTCGAGATGAAAGTCGCAGAATTTACCCAGCCAAAAAATCTTACCAATCTTCTTGCCGAGGTTAAACTTTGCTCCTCCACAAGTGACGCCCGCCGTATGATACAGGGCGGTGCAATTTCCATGAATGGCGAAAAGGTAACCGACTTTAATACTAAGGTCACCGCCGCTGATTTCAAAGATAACGCACTTCTTCTCAAAAAGGGCAAAAAGAATTTTGTTAAAGTTGTAATAAAATAATAAAGGTGGCATTGCCACTTTTTTTATTCAAAAATATCAGCAGGGTGAATGCCAATCACATGTGCAATTTTTACAATATCTCCAATGTCACAAACAGAGTAATCGTCTAATATATCAGCAAGTGCTTTCATGCTGATTTTGCATTTTTGGGCAAACTCACGAAAGGTAATTTGATTTTTATAAATGTAGTCATAAATCAAATCAAGTTTAATTACTCCAGTCATTTCGCTTGTATTTGGGTTTTTGTTCATGTTATACTCCTTTTAACCATTTGGTTAAACCAATTATACTTGTCCCAAATGGTTAAAGTCAAGCAAATTATTAACCAATCGGTTATAATTTTCATATAAAAGGAGATTTATATGAAAATTTTTGCTGAAAGATTAAAAGAATTGAGAGTTGATGAGAACTTATCAACTACTAAATTAGGAAATTCTATTGGTGTAAGTGCGAATACGATTAGCCGTTGGGAAAGAGAGGTTAGAATTCCAAATATTGAAAATCTTGTCGCACTCGCCAAATATTTTCGTGTTTCTGCCGACTATCTTGTAGGACTTGAAGATTAAACACCCCTTGTCATTTCGACCGAAGGGCAAAGCCCGTAGTGGAGAAATCTAAAAATTTACTTATTGTCATTTCGACCGTAGCGGAGAAATCTCGCGTAAGCGTAAAAAAGGAAAACAATGAAAACTTATTATGTATATATAATGTCTAATTTTACTAATTCAACTCTCTATGTTGGTGTTACCAATGACATAGTGCGGCGAGTATATGAACACAAGAATAAATTAGTTGAAGGGTTTACTGAAAGATACAATATAAATAAACTTGTGTATGTGGAAGAGTGTAATGATATAAACGCAGCGCTTGAACGCGAGAAACAAATCAAAAGATGGAGAAGGGAAAAGAAAGTTGCAATAATAAATGAACTCAACCCAGAGTGGAGGGATTTATCTTCAAATTAGATTTCTCCGCTCCACTGCGTTTCGGTCGAAATGACAATGAAAATAAAAGGAGTTTCATGTTTTCAAAACAAGTTGAATTTATTGAGAAAAAGTCAAAATTTTATGGCTTTCTCATGGAAAGCGCTAATTTAGAAAATATTAAGGTGGCACTTGGGGAGTTAAAGGCACAGCATAAAAAAGCCACTCATATTTGTTATGCTTATAAAATAGAAACTCCGTTTGCTGAAAAGGCGGTGGATGACGGGGAGCCTTCTGGCACGGCGGGGCGACCAATACTTAATGTTCTTCAAAAGAAAAATGTTAAAAATGTGTGCGTGTTTATTGTCCGTTATTTTGGTGGTATAAAACTTGGCGCAGGTGGACTTGTGCGGGCATATACTCACACCACAAGCATGCTTTTTGATTAGGAGGCTTTATGCAGATTACAGAGATTAAAAAGGTGGGCAAGGGTTTTAGATACAATGTCTATGTTGATGAAAACTATATAGGCACTTTTGAGGCTGAGATACTTGCAAAATATAAATGGAAGACGGGGCAGGAGGTAGCCCAAGAGGAGATTGATAAAGTCAAAATTGTAAATGGCGACCTTGCTTGTTTTGACCGCGCACTTGGTGTGCTTGAAAAAAGTATGAAAACCGAAAAACTACTCAGAGATTACCTTAAAGAGAAAGGCTATCCTGAGGAGTGTATTGATAGGGCGATAGATAAACTTCAAGACTATGGCTATATTAATGACGGCGTGTATGCTGAAAATTACATAGGCGCATATTCGCATATGAAGGGAAGAAGAAAACTTAAATATGACCTTCTTTCAAAAGGCGTGCCAGCGGATGTGGTTGAAGAAAAACTTGACGAACTATTAGATGAAGATGAGCAGTATGAGACCTGCCGTAATCTTACTATAAAATACATGAAAAATAAGCAGTGGGACCAAAAGACAAAACAAAAACTTTTCTCACACCTTGTCGGTCGGGGTTTTGAACTTTCACTTATAGGGCGTGTGGCACGGGAGGTGTATGATGATAGGGATTGATCTTGTTGAAGTAGACCGCTTTACTTTGGACGATAAATTTATGTCTAGGATTGCGGATGAAGAAGAAGTAGCGTATATCAAAACTTCTCCAGCCCTCTCCCTTCAAAGACTTGCTGCGCTTTGGGCAGTTAAAGAGGCAGTGATAAAAGCGCTTAACCTTGGCGGAAGTGGGGTGTCCTTTCGTGATATCAAACTTTGCCATGAGAAGTCCGGCAAACCTTATGTCGAACTTTCAGGAAAAGCCAAACAAGAAATGGACGCTTTCCATTATGGACAAACTGTGGAAGTTTCCCTTTCCCACACTAAAAATTACGCCACAGCAATAGCAATAATAAAATAACCTGTTAAATAATTAAGAAACCACCCCAGGTGGTTTTTGTTTGTATAAATGCAATTAAAATTCTCACACTATGTTTAGAAAATTGCGTGTAAGGAGATAATTATGTTCAAGAAATGGTCTAGTGCTTTAAGAAAAAAAATGAAAGATGACGAAAGGAAGAAAATAGACATTTTAAGCGAGGCGGACGAGGAAACTTTTGCATCCTTACAGCATAATATGCAAGTAGAGGAGGATGTTCTAAAAAGGGTTTATGGTAATCTCGAAGATTTAGAGCGTGCCGACCTTGAAGATTATAAAGTAACAGAAAGGAAGTATGGTCGATCAGATTAAGCGTGGAGAAATTTATTATGCTGATTTAAGCCCTGTTGTAGGAAGTGAGCAGGGTGGCGTTCGACCTGTGCTTGTTATTCAAAACGATATTGGGAATAAGTATTCGCCCACGGTAATCGTGTCCGCGATAACAAGCCAACTTGGTAAGGCAAAACTTCCCACTCATATTGAATTGTCTGCGGTGGAGTATAACTTGCCCAAAAATTCGGTGGCACTATTAGAGCAAATCCGCACCCTTGATAAGCGGCGACTAAGGGAGAAGGTAACCACCCTTGGTGAAGATAAAATGCGGGAAGTCAATAAAGCCATTTTAATATCATTAGGGTTTTAGGTGCAAAAGCACCTTTTTTATTGTCTAAATAATTGACAAGCCTTCAAAAGTATAGTAAAATAGGAAAGTAATATAGGGGTGTAGTTCATCGGTAGAATGAGAGTCTCCAAAACTCCAGAGGAGGGTTCAACTCCTTCCACCCCTGCCAGAAGAAAAAGACAGCAAATGCTGTCTTTTTTTGATAAATTTCTTTTAAGATAACCCCATAAAAACTTTGATTAATTTATTGAAAGTGATACAATTTATGCTATGGAAATAAAAAGGCTTAAAGCAGAATTTATGGATGCAAATGTTTTTGTTCTAGTTCAAGGCGGGCATGCACTTGTCATTGATAGCGGTGCCAAACTAGAAGAGGTGAAGAAGGCCATTGGGAGTGCCAAGGTGGTGGCACTACTTTTGACACACGCCCATTTTGACCATTGCTATTATGCACTAGATTATGCTAAAGAGTTTAATTGTAAAGTCTATATGAATGAGAATGGAAAGAAAATAGCAAGCAGTGCAGAAAGCAATTATTCTGAGGATGGCTTTGCGATAACAGATTATTCCGCCTTCCGCTTTCTAAGTGGTGATGGTCAGTTGGATTTATCACCTTTTAGGGTTGAGTACTTTTCTACTGCGGGACATAGTCCTTGTAGCACTTGCTATAAGGTGGGGGAAGAACTCTTTGCTGGTGATACTCTTTTCTCAAACGGGATAGGGCGTACCGACCTAATAGGCTCAAGTAAGGAGGATATGATAAAAAGCCTTGATAAACTAAGTAGGGTATCTTTTGCCACTGCACATAGTGGGCACGGCGAAGATAGTGATTTCAGCCGCCAAAAGCGTAATATAACTTTGTTCAAAAGATTTTTAACAAGATAATAAAAAATGGCCTTGCGGTCATTTTTTTAATCTCAAATCTTCGCCTTCAAGATAAATTTTGATTGTATTCTCATCTGCAATGCGGGAGTAAATTCTTTCATCATAATAGTCTTTTAAATCCGCCAAATCCAAGTTTGATGTTATCACTGTTGGCAGCCTTCTCATCTTTCTTTCATTAATGATTGTGTAGATATAACTATTCGTAATAGGTGAGTTATTCACTTCGGTGCCAAGGTCATCAATAAAAAGAATTTCGCTTGCAAGATATTTGCTTATAATTTCGTCTTTTTTCTCGATATCACGGCTTGCATGGCTTTTCAAACAATCTTGGCTAAGTTTGTATGCCGTTACAAGGGTGGTAAGTTTTCCGCGAGAGATAAGTTCGTTTGCCATACATTTTAAAAGGTAGGTCTTTCCAGTACCTGTGCCGCCACTAAGATAAACCATGTTTTTCTTAAAATCGCTGTTGCACCAAGCCTGCAGTTTTTCATATACTTTTTTCATGTACTGAGGATTTGTAAAAACATCAAATTTCACATCTTTGAAATCTATAAGTTCGCCAAAGCCACTTTCTTCGGTAAGTATTTTGTTTATTTCTCTTTTTAGGCAGTCACATTGTTTGCCGTCAATAAAGCCATTGTCATGACATTTAGGGCAGGAGTACTCTGGCTCAATCGAAGAGATATGAAGATTTTTTAAAGCATTATCAATTTCTTTTTTCAGGCTGCTTAGTTTTCCACTTACTTTGCCAGTTCTTGCCTCGGCAATAACTTCACTTATATACTCTTTGTATTTCTTTGCAAAATCAGGATTTGAAAGGGCATTTTCTTTGTTTTCTCTTGCAACTTTTTCAGCATCAAGCCTATTTTGATTTATTTTTTGTAAGGCTTTATCTAAATAATTCATTTCTCCTCCTAAATTTCAATATCGTCAATGGATTGGAATAGGGCGTTCATCTGCTCACGCGTATAACTTCTTCCAGTAAAGTTTTGTTTTTTTGATGGAGCATTTGTTTCAAGGGGAGTGGTCTTTTTGGCCTCTTCCACACTGATAATGCCTTTTGTGTGCCAGTCACTAAGCACACGGCTTAAATATTTCATAGGGTTTTCTTTGCCTTTTGCAAGTGATACGCCATAAGAAATAAGTTCACTTGGCATCTTCCAACTCTCCGTCCAAGTCTTGTAATTTTCGCGGTCAATAAAGTTGACACCACGGCTAAGCCCAAATGTGATGAGAATACTTTGAATTTCCTCATCCACCTTAAATACACTATTTAAATGCTGATTAAGTGCCTCTTTTGTCAAAATCCCGAGTTTATAGAATTTGTTAACAGATTTATTCATACCCTCAAGTTTTTTTATTCCATTTTTAAAACAATAGAAAGCAATCTCTAAAAGGACCTCTTTATCAAATCCCATATTATTCCAAATCATGATATAATTTTCTACTTCACTTTCAAGTGATTCATAGTAAATTCCCAATGTTTTATTAATCTCTTTTGCAAGGTCATAAAGTTTGTTTTTGTTATCTTCGAAATCTTCAATTTCACTTATTGTTAGCAGTTTCATTCTGTAATATTTAGTAAGTTGCATGTCAAGTTTTTCAAAACTGAAACGCGACTTTTTCTTCATATCTTTTGCAAGATGCAAAATTACATCAAGATTAAAGCCGTAGTCATTAAGCCACTTATTCATAAGAGCACGCTCTTCAACATATGCCCTTCTTTTAATGCCAACGCTGGTTAAAAGTGTATCGAGTTCTGGAGATTTACTTTCAAGTGCTTCAAGGCGATCTTCGACAGCATTGACAGTAATAATACCTTCGTTTGCCCAGTTGCGTGCAACCGTTAATATATAGTTATAGCCCACGCCAGAGGCTTTACTGTCTACACAGTATTTCATAATCATAAGAAGGGCCTCTTGCTCCATATGATAACGCTCTATAAAGTCATAATACTCACCATACTCGGTTTTGGAAATATCACGTTTGCCTTCAAAAATTTCTTGTGCCCGCATATTAAAGACTTGATATTTTTCAGGTTTATATAGTTTTATACTATTTCTTGCGTTTTGAGGCGGTATATATCTTACTTCAACGGGAATTGTTTTAAAGATTTGTACAAGTCCTTGATCTTGCCAAAATTCAAAAGCACCGAGGACATCCTCTTCACTCATATTTAGTTGCTTTGCAAAATTTTCTAAAGTGTTGTCAAAAGCACTGGAATTATTACACCTATAAAGACCATAAATGTATACTTTTACAAATTCTCCTTGTGCGAAAGGAAGATAGTCATAGATAAAAATGTTATCAATTTCCGTCTTAGAACTTTCTATATATTCAGTTGAATATTTACAAAATGCCATAATAACCTCTAAGTGATTTTAACATAATCGTCAAAAATATACAAGAATTATGAGAATGATTTTAAATTTGATTTCGTAAATTATGGTATGAGAAAAGTAATATTTGTTTTTTTAATGATGTTTTTGTTGCCACTTACTCTGGTAGGTTGTGGTGAAACTACGCAGGCTTTAAGTGAGTATAATCTAAATTTGGAGTATAATGATGAAACTAAAGTGCTTTCAGGGGTGGAAGATATTTGTTATGTAAATAATAGCGACACATCCTTTAAAAATTTGCTGTTTCATCTCTATCCAAATGCCTTTCGCGAGGATGCCAAGAATAGGCCTGTTGCGGTGGCAAGCAAAGATAAGGCATTCCCAAATGGAGAAAGTTATGGTGATATTTCGATAAACTCAGTTAAATCAGAGGCGGCGGAACTTCAGTTTGAGATAATAGGCGAAGATAAAAATGTTTTAAGTGTAACCCTGCCTACCGAACTTTTCCCAGATGAATCAGTGTCTATTCAAATAAATTTTGAGGTGAAACTTGCCAACATTAATCATAGATTAGGTTACGGCAATAATGCAATAAATTTTGGTAATTTCTATCCTATCGCCTGCGTTTATGAAAGTGGAAAAGGCTTTATGACAGAACCGTACTCATCAAATGGCGACCCCTTTTATAGTGAAACCTCAAACTATAAAGTGAAGGTGACTTATCCAGAAGAATTTACTTTTGTTTCCTCTGGTGATGTGATTTCTTCTTCCAATCAAGACGGCAAGTGTACAACTCACATTAAGGGGAATAAGATAAGAGACTTCTGCTTTGTCCTTTCAAAAAAGTATAAGTCCTCTTCCAAAGAGGTTAAGAATATTAAAGTGAACTACTTTTATTATAATGACGCGTCAAGTGAAACCAGTTTGCAGGCGGCTTGTGATAGTGTAGCGTTCTTTAATGAAACAATAGGCGAATATCCGTATAAGACATTAAATGTTGTTGAAACAAATTTCTTAAATGGTGGTATGGAATATCCAAATCTTGTTATGATTTCTGACACTTGTTCTAGTGTCAGCGAATATCAATATGTAATAGTTCATGAAATTGCACACCAGTGGTGGTATGGTGTGGTTGGTAATAATGAGTACTCTAGTGCTTGGCAGGATGAAGGGCTGACCGAATACTCCACAATGCTTTTTTATGAAAAGCACACAGAGTACAATGAAAATTTTGATGATTTGATTTCTAGTGCAACAAACACATATAAAAGGTTTGTCGAGGTGTACACCAGTGTTAGTGGCAGTGTTGATACCTCCATGGCACGCAGTTTGGACGAGTTTGCCACCGAGCCTGAATATGTGCATTGCACTTACACCAAAGGGGTGCTTATGTTCAACACTTTAAGGGAAATGGTTGGTCAGCGGAAATTCACAAAGGCACTGCGAGAGTACTATCGAAGGTATAGTTATAAAAACGCCAGCCCTGCCGAAATGATATCAAGTTTTGAGAACAGCACGGGGTATAGGCTAGAGGGATTTTTTGAAAGTTGGCTGAGCGGCGAAGTGAAAATCTTGTAAGCCTGCCAATAAACTGCACAACCATAAAAAAGAGTAAGCATTCGGCCTACTCTTTTATTTTTTTATATAACATTCAGAAAAATATAAAAAAATGATACACGGCAAGTTTTTTGTGTTATAATAAATTTGTTAAAGGAGAAGAAAGTGAAAAAGGTATGTTTGGTAACAGGCTCGACAAGTGGTATTGGATTGGCCACAGCACAAAAACTTGCAAGGAATAATTTTGTTGTAATTAATGACTATAAAGAAATTGATGATGAATTTATAGAAACAAATTTTTCAAAACCAGAGAATGTTATGTTTTGTAAATGTGATATTTCGAAAAAAAGTGATGTTATATCTTTAAAGCAACTTGTTATAGAAAAATTCGGTAGACTAGATTATTTGGTGTGCAATGCTGGAATAATGCCATTGCCTTGTGGAATTGATTATATAACAGATAAGAACATTGATAGAACGATAGATGTGAATTTGAAAGGAACTTTTAGATGTTTAAATATACTAGGAAATCTTATTAAAGATACTTCACATAAAGGGAGTATTGTAACTCTAACATCTGTTGATGGGATCATAGGTGAACCTTATGCAGTTATCTATTCTGCCACAAAAGCAGGGATCATTTCCCTTACAAAATCTTTTGCTAGATATTTTAAGGAAGATGTTAGAGTAAACGCTGTTGCACCAGGGCTAATTGATACACCTCTTACTGACAGTACTGGCGAAGATCCTAGTTGGACAACGGATGTTTCTATAATAAAAAGGGTGGGAAAGCCTAATGAAATTGCTGATGCAATAGAATTCTTGCTTTCAGATAGGGCCTCCTATATTACAGGTCAAGTACTGGCGGTTGACGGAGGGTTTACCTTAAAGTAGAATATAATTAAGTTTATTGTAAATAAAAAAATTAGGAAATAATTTCCTAATTTTTTATTTCTTTGTACGGTGTTTTTTTTGTTACTTCATAAAGCATATCTTCCATTTCTTGCATGCATTCGTCTAAGTTAAAGTTGTGTGCGCTTGCAAAATATTCTTTTTCGCATAATGCCTTGTCTTCTGGGTGTTCTATCCAGTAGTCGATAACCCTTGCAAGATCCTCAGGGTCTCGTTTATGGAAAATACAACGCTGGTCTACTGCAAAACCTTTTGTAGCAGAATATTTAGAATCTGAGACTATGGTAAGTTTTCCGCAAACCACGGCTTCAAGACAGGCGATACCTTCAAGTTCTACATCAGCAGGGTGTACATAAAGGTCGCAGTAATTTAAGACATCAATGATTTCCATTCGAGGAAAAACTTTAAGCGTACAGTTTACTGAAAGTTTGTTGGCAAGTTTTCTATACTTGTCTTCCTTAGGACCAAGTCCTGCTAAAATGATTTGTATCTTGTCTTTGTACTTTGAAAGTGCAACCGCTTTAATAAGTGTATCTTGGCTCTTTTCTTTTCCATATCTGCCAGTGGAGAGTATTACAATTTTATCTTTCAGTTCTTCTGGCTTTTCTACCTCTTTTTTCTTTACATAGGCATGCACGCCATTAGAGATCACATGTGCAGGTGTAATTTTCTTGATATTAGTTTCAAAAATTCCTCTAATAAAATCGGTGGGGTAGTGAATAGCACTGCAGTAGCGGTAAAGGTGCTTATAAATATATTGATATACGGCATAGTTTGCAAGTGCAAGTTTGTCAATTTTAAGATGAGAGGTAAGATTTTGTGCTTGCATATGAAAGCCTGCGGTGATAGGGATTCCCATTTTGTGAGCAATTTTTGCGGTGGCAAGGCCAAGGCTAAGAGGAACGATAATATGCACAACATCAGCGCCTTTAAGTGCTTGGCGAATAATGCGTTTGTCTGGTTTTGCAAGTGATACGCCCACTTTTTTAACATAATTGTTTAGTGGCTTTCCAAAGTTATGGATTGGCACAACATAGTAGCCTTCCTTTCCCATCATTTCAATTTCTGGGCAAAGCACTCTTACTTCGTGCCCTTTACTTTTCAAAAAGTTAATCAAATTTTTTGATGCAACAACGGTTCCATTTGTTTCTGCACCAAGTACATCGCAAACAACGGTTACAACCATATTTTTCTCCTTAAGTTAGTATGCTTAATTATTATAAAAAAACACATAAAAAAAGTAAAGTAAAAAGGGGATAATAAATGACAAAAACAGCGATAAAAGAAAAAAGAATTACATACAATATTAATAAATGTTTGGCAAATGAGGAAAGATGTGGTATAATGTTATAAAATTTATTAGAGGTAAATATGGAGATTTTTAATTCATGGCTAGTGTCAATGCCGATAGCGCATCGTGGCTTGCACGATAAGCAAACCCCCGAAAATTCCCTTCCAGCATTTCAAAAAGCGATAGACGCTGGCTATCCAATAGAGATAGATGTGCAGATGCTAAGCGATGGTACACCAGTGGTATTTCATGACGAATCTCTGTCCCGCCTTACTGGCAATGACGGATATATAAAGTTCTTGACGAAAGCCGACCTTGATATTCTTCAATTAAGTGGAACAAAAGAGAGAATACCTACTTTTGAGGAGGTACTAAAATTTGTTGACGGCAGGACTCCACTTTTAATTGAGATTAAAAATAAAAATAAGGTAGGCGAGCTTGAGAAAAAAGTGATAGAACTTCTCAAAGACTATAAAGGCGAATATGCAGTTCAGTCTTTTAATCCTTTTGTGCTTAGTTATTTTTATAACCACGCACCACAAATCCCAAGAGGACAACTGGCGGGCTATCTGAAAGGCGAGAAGATGCCATTCTTCCAAAAGTTTGCTCTTAAAAGGATGCTGCTAAATAAGAAAACATCTCACCCTGATTTTATATCATATGAGGCAAGGACACTGCCAAATAGATATGTGAAAAAGTACAAAAAACTTCCACTTCTTGCATGGACAGTGCGTAATCAAGGGGAGTATTTAAAGGTCGTAAAATATTGCGATAATGTAATATTTGAAGATTTTGAACCAAAAATTTAATAAAAAGAAAGAAAAAAGCGTGTTTCCACGCTTTTTATTTTATTAAATAGGATAATTTTTTAATTCCATATCTTTTTTCATCTAAAAGCCTAAAATCGCCAAGAGGAAGAGTGTAGTCTTTATCATGCTCACAAACAATTATGCCATTGTCACTTAAAAGATTTAATTTTGAAATAAGTTCCAGTGCTGGCAAATACAACTCACTTTTGTATGGAGGGTCAAGAAGGATTATGTCAAATTGTTGCCCCTTTAATAGATTTAAGGCTGCGTCAAAGGAGAGGTGGAGTACCTTTGCAGTAATGCCAAGATTTTTAAGGTTTGCTTTTGTGTAATCCACACTGCGCTTGTCTGCGTCTACAAAAACGGCTTCACTGGCACCTCTGCTTATCGCCTCAATTCCAAGTGCTCCACTTCCAGAGAAGAGGTCAAGCACCTTAGCATCTAAAATCTCAATAGTAAGCTTGTTAAATAGGGCCTGCTTAACAATATCAGCAGTAGGTCTTATATGCTGATATTTATTATTAATTAATAGTCTGCCCTTGTATTTCCCTGCAGTAACTCTCATAAATATATTATAACACAAAAAAATATATAATCAAAATAGTTGACAGCATAAAAAGGGTGCCGTCAAACTGGCGTCAAATCGACACTAAACCGCGTTACGCAAAGTAAAATGAGAGTTATACTAAAAGGAGAAAAAAATGAGTAACTACCCAAGATTTACATTGCGTATACCAAGAAGTCTGTTAAATAAGTTGTCGTATACAGCAAAATTTTATGGAAGGACAAAGAACAAAGAGATAGAGATGATGATACGAAAATACATCAACGACTTTGAGCGTATGTACGGCAGCATAACCTCAGTAGAAGATGACGAATAGGGAATAAATTTGATATAAAGCGAAAAAATGATTGACAAGGGCAAAAAATGTGAGTATAATAGCCCTTGTAAACTTTATTATGTAATAAAGTCGGGGTCATTAAATCTTCATGCTTTGATGAGCCGTCAACACGGACTTGTAGCTCAGTTGGTAGAGCAATTGACTCTTAATCAATGGGTCCGGGGTTCGAGTCCCCGCAAGTCCACCAAATCAAAGAGAGAGTATGAAAAGTACTCTCTCTTTTTTTTGTTGTGAACAAAAAAACAAAAAATTCTACAACTTGTGCGAAAAACATTTGACTGGGGGGGGGAGTTTTATGTTACACTCATTTTACTAAAAGGGGGAAATATGAATAAAAAACTATGGACAGTGTTAGCAGCGGTCGTACTTGTTGCGGGATTAATAATCGGCTTGTCGTTTTTACCAAAAGGCAACAATGACGAGGAAGGTAAGAACTATAATGTAATTTTTACCAGTACGAGTATTCCACCAACACTTGCGGCAATGGACTCAATCTTAGATGGTGGACAAACTTACGCATATATTGAGAGGGGAAAAACATATTCTGGTATAGATTTATTAAAGAATGAAGGCTTTACCAATTTAGGTTTCGCAACTTCTGGCAGTAATGCCCAGAATAATGATCTCACACCTGCAAAAATTCAGGAAATTTGTGATCTCGTAAAAAGACTTAAAGCAGAAGATAAAAAAGCAACATTTAATTTCTATGTGGCTGACCACCATGCTTATGTTGGTTTTGCAATAGGTATTTATGCAGGGCTTAAAGATGAAGATTATAAAGTCGTAATGATAGAAGATGGTGCGGCAACATATGAATGGTTTGAAGACGGCTTTATTAATGGAAAATCTTATAGCGAGGGTGATGACCAACCTTATAAAGCTTTTTCAGATAAATTAACGGAAGTAAAGGCAAAAATACAAACTATGAAAGATGATGCTGCCGGTGTATTACCAGGCAGTCAGTTAGTAATTCGTGATCTTTACGCAGTTTATGCACTTGCCACCTTACCAAATGCTGAATATCGTATACAAGATGTCAGTAAGATAACACATGCATTAGAGACAAGCGTAGGAGAATCAAGGCTTACAAAGATTTACAAAGGAACTGATGAGCAGTATCATGTAAATATTAAATCTTCTTCTATTAGTCAAACAATGAAAAAATTTAATGCTAAGCAAAAGTCAAAATATTTAACCTTGATGTTTGGTGCCGACCAAGAGAAGGCTTCCAACATGTTGCAAAGAGAGGTGGATGGCAATGGTAATCCAGTTTCATCCAAGAAGTTAATTTATATAGGTTCTCGTGTGACGGGGTATGACTATAGCCTAGTTCCAGATTTAACAGTAGATAATTATGACACATATATAGTTAATTATGCAGATCTTCAAACATTGGCAGAAAGCGATGATTTCGCAAAATTCCTTAAAACTGAATATACAGAAGCAGACTGGGCATCACTTATCGCATTAATGCAAAAAAATAACAAGTGGATTGCAGCTTTCAATCTTTTCCAAGAATATAGATTTTCATTCTCATATGTGCTTGATTTGTATTGTGAAGGTAAAGGTGCTTATGACCTATTGTATAAAGGTCACCCATCAGAATTAGTAGATAATGCTGCTACATTTGATACAAGATATAAGGTTGGAAATGAACCATACAACGCTGAACTTTTCACACTAGTGAATCATTTCCACTTTGAAGATAGCCTTGGCAAAAGAATAGGTGTTATGCCTGGTGGCGTTGCGGCTGAAAACTTTGCATACCTTGGACTAGACTTCTCAATTTGTGGACTAGATAGTTCAACTTACACAGGTTATGAGCCTTCTGTTCCAGTTGAGTTTGTTCTTGGCGGGGGGTCTTATAGTATATACGATACTAATGTATATGGAAGATATGCTAATGGTACACTTAAAGATGGTAAAGGCGAACCTACAAAAATTTTAAGTAAAGGAAATTTACTTAGATTATTAAAGAAAGAAAGGGAATATAATAATTGGCTGAAAACAACTTTTGGTATTTCTGAAGCTGATTTAGGTAATTATGATCTTGCAAGGACAGGCCTACTGGAATACTCAGCATCTCATTCATCCGAAGACAAGACAATTAAGAGAAATGTATCATTTGGACATTACGAAGGTGACACCTATAAGGTTGACACAACTAAGACGAATGTTGCAAATGGCGATTTCCTTTCTGAGGTGGCACCTCAGTTTACAGGCACTGTACCTGCAGGCTATAAGTTTGCTGGATGGGCATTTGTAGGACAAACTAGCATGTGGAACAGTTACTTTAATACAACAGAGGGTGACCTTCAAATGTATGCTGTATTCTCAAAGATAGTAGAGCTTAATTCCAATTATCCAACAGATAAAGACAACACAAAGACAGATCTTACTGTTTATTATAATTGGGGAACAAAGATAGCTGCTGCCGCAAGCCTTAAGTACGCAGTAGAAGGTTATACCTTTGCTGGCTGGGCTAGGACGGCAGATGCTACTAGTGCTGAGTTTGAAGACGCTACAGTTCTTCCAAAAGCAAATGATGTTACAACACTTTATGCAGTATGGAAACCAGTCGTAGCAGAGTAATTGAGGACGAGTTATGGAAAAAAGTATTTATTGGTTAAAAATCATAAGGAAGGGGGCAGTAATGCTCTCTTCCCTTATAATCTTTGTAGGGTTTTTGTTAGATTTAATCTTTCGTTTTTTGGGCATTTCTTCCTTGGTATGTCCGAAAATAATTGCAGCTGGTATCTTGCTTTTTGCGGTAATATTCGGCTTAAGTATAGCGATTTCTTTAATCAGCGATATGGTAACCAAGAAAAAAGCACAAGAAGGGCAAGCGGCTTTATCAGAAACTCCACTTTTTAAGGGTAAATTTTTTGATTTTCTTAAAAAGCATGAAAATATAATCAAACTTTTCAGTTATATTTTAGCATTAGTATTGTCTGTATATTTTGCTTATGGAATCTTGTCCACTACATATACATGGAATATTTACTATTATATTTGCGTATTTTTCTGGATAATGTTAGTGCTAGGGACAATAGAATTATTTTATAGTAAAGATAAAAAGACATTTATTACCCATGCTGTTGTTTTGGGGCTAACATTAGGAGTTTTGATTGCTGCAACAGTATTTGCTCACACTTTGCATTATGATGTCAGCGCTGCTTCAAGAATAGATTTAAAAGTGCTTGATATTCTTTATTTAGTGATTTCATTGCTTACTACTGTGACAAGTTTAATCATTGTCTCTGATAATGATGTTATGAAGGTGAAACGCACAAGAAATTTTGGTCTTGGTATAATATTAATGTGCATTAGTACTTTCATATATCATGGCAAACAAATTTGCAATTTTATTCTTGAAAAGGTGACACTTGATGGCGGTAATGAATATTTTGTAACAGCAATGACGGCGGTAGTTATAGTCGTAATAGGGGTGTCACTACTTGCTATGTTCAATGCAGGGGCAAACACCACTCATTATATAAAAACGAAAAACTACTTAGGGTTAGTTGATATCACAGCATCAGCCATTGCAGTTATATTGTCCTTGGTGGGAATACTAGAACTCGCAAAAGTTATCATTTATTTATAAAAAACGGCAAAGCCGTTTTTTTATTTGCATTTAAAATTTAATAAATGCTATAATTTAAACATGGATAGACTAGAACGTACACGAAACTTTTGTATAGTTGCACATATTGACCACGGAAAAAGCACTCTTGCTGATCGCCTTATTGAGCGTACTGGCACTCTTGCCAAACGCGATATGCAGGCACAACTTCTTGATAGTATGGAGCTTGAGCGAGAGAAGGGTATAACCATAAAACTCACGCCCACCAGAATGAAATACAACTATAACGGCGAAGAATATATTTTAAATTTAATTGACACCCCAGGCCATGTGGATTTCACATATGAGGTGTCACGCTCTTTGCAAGCCTGTGAAGGGGCGATACTTATTGTAGATGCCTCGCAGGGTGTGGAGGCGCAAACTCTTGCGAATGCTTACCTTGCTATTGATAACAATCTGGAAATTTTGCCTGTAATTAATAAAATAGACCTTCCCTCTGCAAGGCCAGAAGAGGTGAAGGCGGAAATAGAAGATATAATCGGTGTGCCAGCAGGGCATGCACCATGTATTTCAGCGAAGGACGGCACCAATATTGATAGCGTGCTTGAGATGATAGTCAAGGAGTTCCCTTCGCCTAAGGGGGATAGTGAGGGCAAACTTAAATGTCTAATATTTGACAGTTTCTATGATAATTTTAAGGGTGCAATCTGCTTTGTTAGAGTAAAAGATGGTAGAGTTAAACAAGGCGATAAAATTTTAATGATGCAGACTGGCAAAACCTATGATGTCACTGAGGTTGGTTATTTTGTGCCTAACATGAAGGTGGCAGATATGCTTGAAGCAGGTGATGTTGGTTATATTGCGGCATCGATAAAAACCATATCGGATGTTGCGGTTGGCGATACTATCACACATCTGAACGCGACATGTGAGGAGCCGCTTGCAGGCTATAAAAAGGTGCAACCTGTGGTTTATTGCGGGGTATTCCCAGTAGACGGAGCAAAGTATAACGAACTTAAAGATGCGCTTGAAAAACTGAAACTTAATGATGCAAGTCTAGAATATCAGCCAGAAGTAAGTGATGCACTTGGCTTTGGTTTTAGATGCGGTTTTTTAGGACTTCTTCATCTTGAAATTATCACTCAGCGTATTGAAAGGGAGTTCAATTTAGATCTTATTACCACAGCACCAAGCGTTTACTATAAGGTGCATAAAACGAATGGCGAGGTGATTGAAATTTCCAACCCTTCCGATCTTCCTTCCCCAGTGGAAATAGAATACATTGAGGAGCCAACCGTTAAGGCAAATATATTTACTCCGCCCGAATATGTAGGTGCGGTTATGGAACTTTGCCAAAATAAGCGTGGCGAATATAAAGGTCTTACCTACCTTGATAAAAGCAGGGTTAGGGTTGATTATATTCTACCGCTCGGCGAGATAGTTTATGACTTTTTTGATAGTTTAAAGTCGCGTACTAAGGGTTACGCAAGTTTTGATTATACTATGTCGGGTTTTGCGCGTAGTGACCTTGTAAGGGTGGATATTCTTCTCAATGGTGAAAAGTGTGATGCTCTTTCAATAATTGTGCATAAGGATGCCGCTTATTCTCGTGGGCGAGTACTTACTGAAAAACTTAAAAAAATAATTCCACGCCAACTTTTTGAGGTGCCAATTCAGGCAGCGATAGGCAATAAGGTCATTGCAAGGGAAACCTTGTCAGCGATGAGAAAGGATGTCCTTGCAAAGTGTTATGGTGGCGATATAACAAGAAAGAGAAAACTGCTTGAAAAACAAAAAGAGGGCAAGAAAAGGATGAGACGCATTGGCTCTGTGGAAATTCCATCTGAGGCTTTTATGTCGATATTAAAACTGGATGACGATGAGTAAAACAGCGATATATGTTCATATTCCCTTTTGTGAAAGCAAATGTATTTATTGTGACTTTGCTTCCTTTTGTAATGCAGAGAATGAGAAAGAGCGGTATTTTAAGACGCTAGAAAATGAGATAAAAAACACTCCATATAAGGGGCGGGAGGTAGACACAATTTATATCGGCGGCGGCACTCCTTCCTGTGTTAAAGTGGAGTATATTGAGGCTTTGCTTGTTACAATAAGAAAAACTTTCGTTCTGTCAAATGATGTAGAAATTTCTATTGAGTGCAATCCAAATTCAGTAAATCTTGAAAAACTTAAAAGGTATAAGTCTATCGGTATAAATAGGCTTTCTTTTGGAGTACAATCCCTTCACAATGATGCTCTAAAAACCATAGGCAGACTTCATACCAGTGAAATGGCTCTTAATGCAATAAAAATGGCACAAAATGTAGGCTTTAAGAATATAAATGCCGACCTTCTAATAGGACTTCCAAACAGCACTGCTGACGGTTTAATTGAGGATGCTTATAAACTGCTTGATGCAGGTGTTACCCATATTTCCGCTTATATGTTGCAGGTGGAAGAGGGTGCAAAGTTATACGGACTTGTAAAGAGCGGGAAGGTAATTCTCCCCACTGATGACGAAAGCGTAGCCCAGTATGACGCTCTTGTTTCAGCGCAAGAGAAAAGAGGCTTTTCACGCTATGAAATCTCAAATTTTGCATTAAAAAACTTTGAGTGTAAACACAATCTAAAATACTGGTCAGGTGAGGAATATATAGGCTTTGGACTTGGCGCTCATTCTTATTTAGGGGATGTTAGATGGGCAAATGCACGCGATTTCGCGGGCTATTATAACGGCGAAATTAAGGAAGAACACTTGACAACGGAAGAGAAAATTGAAGAAAAGATTATGTTGGGATTAAGGTGCAAATTAGGGTTTAGCAAAGGTGAACTTGCAAGACTAGGCTATAAAATAGACGATAAAACAAATTATAAAAACTACCTTACAAAAGGAATTTTGCTTGAAAAGGGAGATAGAGTATACTTAAAACCTGAGTTTTATGGTGTAAGTAACTATATAATTGCAAATTTATTGCCATAAAAAAGAAAAAAGAGTTGCTTTTTTATAAAAAGTATGATATTATTACATTTGTAAAGCGAACTTACTTTACGAGGTCGAAATGAAAATAGAAGAAAACATTCATTTAAGTAAACTATTTGATGCATATGGCACCTTGCTTTCACCGGTACAACAAGATATTATTTCGCAGCATTTGTTTGATGATTTTACAGGCAGTGAGATTGCTGAGAATAAAAATATCTCGCGTCAAGCGGTTAAAGATGCACTTAGGAAGGCAATAAATAAACTTGAATGGTATGAAGATAAACTTCATTTTCTAGAAAAGACAGAATTATATGAAAAAGAAATTCTAAGATTAAAGGAGGGGAAATAGATGGCACTTTTCTCATCATTATCAGAAAAATTCAATCATATCTTCTCCAAACTGACAAAACGCGGACGTCTTACTGAACTTGAAATCAAAGAGGCAATGCGAGAGGTGAGGATTGCCTTACTTGAAGCCGATGTAAACTATATGGTTGCAAAGGATTTTGTCAAGAATGTGTCAGAAAAAGCGGTCGGAGATGAGGTTCTTAAAAGTCTTACCCCTTCGCAACAAGTTATCAAAATTGTGAGGGATGAACTTACAGCCTTAATGAGTTCACAAAATCAAAAACTTGCTGTAAGTCCAGCACCTCCAACAGTAATTATGATGTGTGGCTTACAAGGTGCGGGCAAAACCACTATGTGTGGCAAGTTGGGGGCATATCTCAAAAAGTCAGGTAAGAAGGTTCTTCTTGTTGCTTGCGATATTTACAGACCTGCTGCAATCAATCAATTACAAGTGGTTGGAAAACAAGCGAATGTCGAAGTTTTTGAAAGGGGGACACAAAACCCTGTTAAAACCTCACGCGAGGCAGTATCTTATGCCAAAAAGCAGGGTTTTGACACTGTAATAATTGATACCGCTGGCAGACTTCATATAAACGAAGAACTTATGAAGGAACTCCAAGATGTCAAGAAAGAGGTTTCTCCAACAGAGATACTTCTTGTTGTAGATTCGATGACAGGACAGGATGCCGTCACAGTGGCAGAAAGTTTTAATCGTGACCTTGATATCACTGGGGTTGTGCTTACAAAACTTGACGGTGACACCCGCGGCGGCGCAGCACTTTCAATCAAGGCCATTACAGGTAAACCAATCAAGTTTACTGGTATCGGTGAAAAGATAGGCGATATAGAGCCGTTCTATCCTGATAGAATTGCCTCAAGAATACTTGGCATGGGCGATGTTCTCACCCTTATTGAAAAGGCACAAGAGGCGGTAAGCGAAGAGGAAGCCAAAAAACTTGAAAAGAAACTTAGAGAGAGTTCTTTCACATTTGAGGATTATCTTTCTCAAATTGAAAGCATCAAGAAAATGGGCTCCATTAAAGACATTCTAGGAATGATTCCGGGGGTAGGCTCCAAAATTAAGAACTTAGATATTGACGAAGGTCAACTCCAAGTGAATAAGGCGATAATCCAGTCTATGACACCTGAGGAGCGTCGCAATCCTGACATAATCAGGGCATCAAGAAGGCAGAGAATTGCAAAAGGAAGTGGAACAAGTGTTCAGCAAGTAAACATTCTTTTAAAGCAGTTTGAGCAAAGCCGAGAGATGATGAAGCAGCTTAAGGGCGGAAAGTTCCGAGGCTTACCTAAATTTTAGTGACTAGGTCACAAATAAATTTGATATTCCACGCTTAATGCGAAGAATATATACAAAATTAACAAAAGGAGTAAGAAAATGGCAGTTAAAATCAGACTTACAAGAATGGGAGCAAAGAAAGCACCTTTTTACAGAGTTGTAGTTGCTGATTCTCGTGCACCAAGAGATGGAAAGTTCATCGATATCATTGGCACATATAATCCAGTAACAGACCCAGCTGAAATCAAAATTGATACAGCTAAAGCAGAGAAATGGCTTAAAAATGGCGCTACTCCAACAGAGACAGCAAAGCAATTACTTGTCAAAAGTGGCGTAATTAAATAAATAGGAGTGTAAATTAATGAAAGAACTTGTACAGTACATCGTAAAAAACCTTGTTATAAATGAGGATGCAGTTTCAGTAACAGAGACTGAAGAAAACGATGAAACAGTAATCCATGTAACTGTAGCCGAAGAAGATATGGGCAGAGTTATAGGAAAGGGCGGAAAAGTTGCTTCAAGTATAAGAGCGATAGTAAAATCAATTTCCGCAAGAGAAGGCAAGAAGGTCTTCGTTAAATTTGGAGAGTAGTGTGATAGAGGTCGCACGCATTTTAAAACCGCAGGGCATTAGAGGTGAGGTGAAAGCACTTCCGCTTACTAATGTCCTTGCTGTTTTTGATGGACTTAAAGAGGTGAGCATTGACGGAAGAAGAGTAAAGGTATTAAATCTTTCTCTCCGCCAAGGTTTTTTGTATGTGACATTTGAGGGATGTACCTCTCGAAATGACGCAGAGAATTTAAGAAATAAGTTTATCGAAATAGAGAAAGAGAAACTCGAAAACGCGAAAGGCGAAGACGAATTTTTGATAGATGATCTTATCGGCATGACGCTCTATGATCTTGAAGGCGAGTATGTCGGACAGATTGTCGATGTGGTCGACTATGGTAGCGGCGATATATTTGTCATTGAAAACAATGGCAGGACTATTGAGGCTCCATATGTAGAGAAGGCTTTTATCAAACGCGGTGAAAAACTCGTAGTTGATCGTAAGGCTTTTGATGAGGTGGCGGTATGAAGATAGATATTCTCACTCTTTTTCCCGAAGCCTTTTCAGCACTTAATTGCAGCATTTTAAAACGCGCACAAGAGAGCGGAAAGTTAGAGATAAATATAATCAATATTAGGGATTTTTCCTTAGATAAGCATGGCAAGTGTGATGATTATACCTATGGGGGTGGTGCTGGAATGCTGATGACGCCACAACCTATTTTTGATGCGGTTAAAAGTGTGAAAAAAAGAGGCAGCCATATAGTGTTTGCTTCTCCATGTGGCGAAAAACTTAGTCCAGAACTTGCGCAAAGCCTGTCCAAAAAGAAACATCTTATTTTTATATGTGGACATTATGAAGGCATTGACCAGCGTATAATTGATATCTTTAAACCTCAAGAAATATCTGTTGGTGATTATGTGCTTACAGGGGGCGAGATACCCACTATGACAATAATCGATTGCCTTGCAAGGTTTGTTGACGGGGTGATAACAAAGGAAAGTTTAGATGAGGAAAGTTTTTCTTCTGGTGGACTTGAGTACCCTCAGTATACGCATCCGCAGGTGTTTGAAGGTTTAAGCGTGCCAGAAGTACTGCTGTCTGGCAACCATGCCGAAATTGCCAAGTGGCGAAAGAAAGAAAGTGAAAAGCGCACAAAAGAGCGTAGGGCAGATTTAATAAAATAATAATAGAGGCGAAAGTGAAAATAAATTGGTTCCCAGGGCATATGAAAAAGGCCCTTGCAGAAATAAATAAACAACTTTCCAAAGTGGATGTAGTGATATATGTGCTTGACAGCCGCGCACCACTATCTTCTATCAACCCAAGTTTAAATAACCTTATAAGGGGCAAAAGCGTTTTATATGTTTTTAATAAAATTGATCTTGCCGATGAAACACGAATAGCAGAAATTGCTCCAAAATTCAAAGGAGAAGGTTATGATTATATAACTCTAAACAGTACTATGAGTGGTGCTGGTGCAAAAATCAAACAAAAATTAACTATTTTGTCAAAGCCAAAAATTGAAAAGTATAAGGCTAAGGGCGTAAACATCACGATAAGAGCAATGGTGGTGGGGGTACCAAACTCTGGTAAAAGCACTCTCGTAAATAACTTGTGTGGCAAAGCAAAGGCGATTACCGGTGATAAGGCAGGGGTGACAAAATCTAATCTGTGGCTTAATATCGGCGGAAATATTGAACTTTGTGATACCCCAGGCACACTTTATCCAAACCTTGCTGACCAAAAGGTGGCAAAACATCTTGCTTTTGTAGGTAGTATTAAGGATGAGGTTGTTGACGAAACTGAACTTGGTGAAGAACTACTCAAAACCCTTTTACAGAATTATAGACAGGCAGTTGCCTCACGCTATGGAGATGTGGAAAGTTTGGAAGATATTGCAGTAAAACGCGGCTTTAAACTTAGTGGCGGGGTAAATGATGTCGATCGTGCAGCCTCTGCCCTTATTGATGACTTCCGTAAAGGGCGTATTGGCAAGATAACCTTGGACTAGGAAGGGCTATGCACGAATACAACAGAAAAGAGGGAGTCATCGGCGAAGCCCTCGCACAAAGATACCTAAAAAAGAAGGGGTATAAGATAGTTGAATGCAATTATAAAAACTCCATAGGCGAGATTGATATAATTGCAAAACAAAAAGATAGTTATATTTTTGTTGAAGTCAAAGCAAGGAGTTCCTACGCATATGGTAATCCTTGTGAGGCGGTGACGCCATATAAACAAAATAAAATACGCCGTGTGGCAGAAATATATATTAATCAGCATCGTTTGTTTGACGCTCCATGTCGTTTTGATGTGGTAGAGGTGCTTGGCGAAGAGATAAACCATATTGAAAATGCATTTTAGTAGTTTAAAGATATAAAATATGGACAAAATTTTAAAAGAGGTAATTATGAGATACTTTTTTAAAAATTTTGCCCTTTTTTCTTTGTGTTTGATTTGTGCAACAGCACTTGTGGGTTGCGAAAATTCTACGGCTCTTCGCACCGCAACCTTTAGTGATATTTCAGTGAGTGGTAGCGATAACTATGGAATAGGCGTACGCTTTCAAACTGATAAGAGACTTGAGGGTAAATATGTCGATATTCAGGTGAAGTCTGATAAGGCGATGCAAAATATTTCCATCTGGCAAGATAATGCGGCAAATAAATATTCTTTTAATATTTTAGCGAACGATGAATGGCAAAGTATTACCACTATACTTGTAAATGCACAAGAAAAACCAAATACAGAAAAGTTTGAAAAGTATGATAAGGTCACAGCCAGAAGATATTTGTTTTCTTCTCCCAAGCCAATAACTTTAATCTTCCGTGTAGTAGCAGGCGATATTGTTGAGAACGTACAAGGCACAGGTGATGTAATTGTAGAAACAGAGCCTATCTCTAATGAGTTCAAACTTAAAGTAGAAGGAAAGAATGACGATAATTCCGATTCTTAGTCTAAATTTCAATAAAAAATGATTTTTGCTAAGAAAATATCAAAATCATTTTTAAAAAAAAGAAAAATATAGTATATTTGAAATATAGGGGAGAGATATGCTTCAAGTAAAGAACTTATATTTAAAATATACACGAGAGTATTTTGCATTATATAATGTTAATATAAATATTTCCGAAGGCGAAAGTGTTGCATTTGTCGGGGAGGATGAAAGCGGAAAGACCACACTTCTTCGCGTACTTTCCAAACTCGAAAAGCCAACAAAGGGCGAGATATATATAAAAGATATTCCTCTTAATAAACTGAATTATAAAACAGATATAAGTGCGGGCTATATTCCAGCCACGCCGGTATTTCTTGAAAAGAAAACGGTATATGAAAATTTAAAATATATATTAAAAAGCCGTGGCCTTGATGAGGCAGAGATTGAGAATAAAATCAATAAACTCATTATTGAATATGCTATTGAAAAAATCAAAGACACAAAATTAAAGTTTTTATCATTAGAGGAAAAATATGTACTATCTCTTATACGCTTGTCTATGAGAGAACTTGATTTACTTATGGTAGACAATATTTTTGACCATATTTCCCAGCCAACTATGGAAGTTGTGATAAATTTAATTAAGAAATTGAAAGGTAAAAAGACAACCCTAATAGTTGCCACCACAAAGCCAGAAATCGCACAAAAACTATGCAAAAGAAATATTTATTTTAAGAATGGATCAGTGTCAGATAACCTAGAAGATTTAAAGGATGAGTTATAATATAATTTCATCATGAGGCATTACTTTTTCATGTTGTTCACCGCTTTGCGGTGAATTTTTTTGTTGCGCCATAAGTGCGGCAAAAGGTTCAGGCATTCCCTTCAAAGGTGACCCGCTCATCAGTGATAAAAGTAGGGGCATAAGAGAGGAGTTATCGAAGGAATTTGTGGCGCTATTGCCATAAGGCGAACTCGGGTAGGAAGAATTAGGGTAATAGTTATTTTGTGGCTGTGAAAAGCCTCCGAAGAGTAATTTGCTAAAAAGTTCAAAAATATTGTTTTCCATATTTAATATATATTCTATTTTTATAAATATAGTGCAACTTTTTTGAAGGGGATGCCATATATTAAATTAGAGGTGAAAATGAAGATATCTGATTTTAAACAAAGTAATAAAGAAGAAAAGAAGTCTGACGATATAATGGAGCAATATAATGAGCTTAAAGATCTTTCACAAGATGATTTAACTCGCAAGCTTTACGAGGAGACCTCTCGTCAAAAGCAGGCGGGAACATTTGACTATGAAAAATTGTCTTCCACCTTAGAATCTTTAAGCATGTATATGCCTAAAGAAAATTACGAAAAAATGAAAAGTATTTTGGAAAGACTAAAATGAGAAAGGAAAAAATAGACAAAAGTTTACTTATAGTAGTTGACGCCTTAAAAGAAAACAAGAACATAGAATGTATTGTAAAGGCGTACGACTATCAAAGATTAAGAAACTACTTACAAAAGAAAAAAATACATATCTTGCATGAATATTTATTCATCAAGTCTTTTAGAATTGAGGTGAATAAAAAAGAACTAGGGGCACTATCTTCTCTTACTCAGGTGGAGTTTATATATTCAATTTCCTCGGCCTGCGCACTTATGAATGTTGCGAAAAAGGTGCTTAATGTGGCAGATAAAAACTTAAGTGGCAAAAATTCCACAATCGCGTTTATTGATACTGGTATATCGTCACATCTTGATTTTATGCTTTGTGAAAAAAGACTTGTCCACTTTGAAGACTTTGTACAGGGAAGAAATTTTGCCTATGATGATAATGGTCACGGCACCTTTGTTAGTGGGGTTTGTTGTGGCAATGGTGGTATGAGCGCGGGCAGATACTCAGGTATAGCGCCACAGGCGAAGATGATTTCGCTTAAAGCACTAAATGGTGATGGCGAGGCGTCGGCAGATAGGATCCTTGATGCAATGGAATGGATTTACAATCATCATAAAGAATATGGAATTGATATAGTGTGCATGAGTTTTGGAAGTGAGCCGCTAGGGTTTAACGACCCAATAATGAGCGGAGCGGAAGCACTTTGGCAAAGTGGAATAGTTGTGGTGGCTGCCGCTGGCAATAGTGGGCCAGAATATCAAACTATAAAAAGTCCGGGGGTGAGTGGCAAAATTATCACTGTGGGTGGTTTTGATGATAATCGCCTCGATGATGATAGTTTTAATGAGGATTATTTTGAAATAGCAAACTTTTCATCAAGGGGCCCAGCCTTTCAAAAATATAAGCCTGATCTTATCGCCCCCTCTGTAGATATAATTTCCTGTGGCATAAAGAAGCCGTATACAAACCTAAGTGGCACCAGTGTTGCCACCCCTATGATAGCAGGCCTTGTTGCACTACTAAGGGAAGAAAATGATAAATTAAAACCAGATGAAATAAAAAGGATTTTGCTTTCAAATTGTAAGGCCATTACATTTAATAGAAATCTTGAAGGGTATGGCTATCCCAAATTAAAATAAAACGAGGAAAACATTTCTCGTTTTATTATTTTTGAATTTTTTTAATCAACTCAATAATTTTATCACAAGCATCAAAATTTTGCATTTTTTTCATATTTTCTTTAAAATTATCTGAATTTAAGTACACTCTTTGTAATTTTGCAAGAAAAATTTTATCATCAAAATTTTCTTCTTCCAGCATGTCTGCAAAGCCAAGTTTTGTAAAAAGTTTTGCATTTTCTATTTGGTCTCCGCGTGAGCACTTTTTAGAAAGGGGAATTAATAGCATAGGTTTTTTAAGTGCTAAAAACTCATTTATTGCACCCGAGCCAGCCCGTGATAAAACTATATCAGCGTAGGCAAAATAGTCTCCAACATTTTCTGCATAGTCAACCTGAAGATAACAGTTGCCGCTATGCTTTTCTTTTGTTCCTTTTCCTGTGATATGTACAACATTGAAGCGGCTTGTCAAAGCCTCTAAATTTTTCCATACTTTTTCATTAATAAATTTTGCACCTAGTGATCCACCTATGACAAGAAGATTTGGTTTGTTTCTGTCAAAGAAAGGAATGCTATCTTCAATTTTGCTGCCTTTTCCGTTAAACACTTTTTTTCTTATAGGTTGCCCAGTGTAAACACACTTTTTGTTTTTTTGACAAGTCTCTTTAAAAGATGTGCACATATATTCACACTCTCTTAAAATGATTTTGTTTGCAAGTCCCATACTCAAATCGCTCTCATGACTTATGATAGGTATCTTTAATTTTCTTCCCGCAATCACGACAGGTACAGAAACAAATCCGCCCTTTGAAAAGATGATATCTGGCTTGATTTCAACAAGCACTTTTTTTGCATCCTCAATGGCTTTAAAAAGTTTGATAGGTATCAGCAGGTTTTTAGGCGTAAGTTTTCTTTCAAGTTTGACGGCACTTATTTCATGAAAGATAATATCCTTTTCGTTTGCAAGAATATTTTTTTCTATTCCACTCCCACCAATAAAATGTACTTCATATTCGCTGCCAAGCCGCTCCCTTACTGCAAGGGCGGGGTAGATATGTCCAGCAGTGCCACCGCCAGTCAAAACTATTTTTTTCATTTCCTTCTCCTTGAAAGTAGTGTATGTATTTTGTTAAATCTTATAGCAAAATAAATATACAAATCTTTGCATAAATATGCAAATTGCAATTCATATAAAGGTCACAATATATTTTATTTAAGAATTAAGAAAATGGTTTAAAATGTTTTATGAATTTCTTTTTTTATGGTAAAATAAAGGAGAATAAGGGGTAGATATGGCTGAAAAAACATATGATTCAAAAGATATAGTCGTTCTTGAAGGGTTGGATGCGGTAAGGCTCCGACCAGGTATGTATATCGGTACCACAGGTTCCAAAGGTATGCATCATCTTCTTTGGGAGATAGTTGATAACGCTATAGATGAAATTTCAAACGGTTATGGCGATACAATTACGATTACATTAAACACCGATGGCAGTGCCACTGTTGAAGATAATGGAAGGGGAATACCGGTTGATAATCATCCTACTCTTCATAAAAGCGGTGTTGAGGTTGTGTATACCACTCTTCACGCGGGCGGAAAGTTTAACAACTCAAATTACAAGTTTTCTGGCGGCTTACACGGCGTAGGAGCATCTGTCACAAATGCACTTTCCAAATGGTGTAATGTCACGGTATATAAAGGTGGAAAGGAGTATGAGATAAAATTCCATTCCTATATGGATGAGAGTGGCAAAATGCATAGCGGTGTGCCGGTAGCACCGCTCAAGCAGATTGGTACCACAAAGAAAACAGGTACTAAGGTCACCTTCCTTCCTGATAGTGGAATGTTTGGCGAACTGAAGTTTAGTTATGAAAATATCTCACGAAGGGCGAAAGAACTTGCCTTTTTAAATAAGGGCTTAAGAATAACAGTAATAGATGAGCGGGATCGTTTAGAGGAAACCTACCACTATGAGGGCGGAATTGCCGATTATGTCAACTATCTTGTAGAAGGAAAGACAAAACTCCTGCCAAGGCCGGTATATTTCCATGGTGAAGACAAGAATTTTGACCTCGAAGTCGCTTTCACCTATACAGACTCTTATACAGAGAATGCTTTTTCATTTGTAAATAATATACCAACGATAGAGGGCGGTACTCATGAGACGGGTTTTAAAAGTGCGTTCACTAAGGTGATGAATGACTATGCCCGAAATAATAATTTCTTAAAGGAAAAGGAAGCCAACCTTTTAGGCGAGGATTTCCGAGAAGGGATTACGGTAGTTCTTAACATCAAAATGAATAATGTTCAGTTTGAAGGCCAGACCAAGACAAAACTCGGCAATCCTGAGGCAAAAACCTATGTTGAAAACCTTACCATTAAAGAACTAAGTAAATTTTTTGAAGATAAGAAGAGCGGGTCTATTGCCGAAGTAATTATAAATAAGGCAAAGGGCGCAGCTAAGGTTAGGGAGGCTGCAAAGAAGGCAAAGGAACTCACCCGTGCAAAAAATAATGCTGAAAACTTTAATCTTGTTGGAAAACTAGCGGCAGCCACCTCTCGAAATCGGGAGATTAGCGAGCTGTTTATAGTGGAAGGGGATTCCGCTGGTGGTAGTGCAAAGCAGGGGCGTGATAGACGCTTTCAAGCAATCTTGCCACTACGCGGTAAACCACTGAATGCTGAAAAGAAGAGGATAGACCAAGTTCTTGCTAATGAAGAGATAAGGACGATAATAAGCGCACTCAATACTGGTATCGGTGAGGACCTTGACCTATCAAGTTTAAGATATAATAAGGTGATTATACTTTCCGATGCCGATCAAGATGGCGCACATATTCGGGCAATACTCCTTACTTTCTTCTATAGATATATGAAGGAACTTATAAATGACGGACATGTTTACATCGGCCTGCCACCACTTTATAAGGTTTCAAAGAAGGATTTCGTGGAGTATGTGTATTCAGATAATGAACTGCCTGATGCGATTGCAAGGGCGGGGAAGGGATATGACCTTCAAAGATATAAAGGACTTGGCGAGATGAATCCCGATCAACTTTGGGATACCACCATGGATCCAGATAAGCGAATGCTTATACAGGTAAGCATTGAGGATGCTGCCGAGGCAGAGAAAATGGTAACCACATGGATGGGCGATGATATTGACGCTCGAAAAGCATATATATCACTGCATGCAAACTTTGATAAAGAGGATGAATTTTATAAGAACTATAAGAAATAAAATTTCCCGTCATCATAGACGGAGTAAAATGCTCTAAAATTTAAAGCGAGGTAAATAGTGCAAGAGGAAAAAGAGAAAATGATACAAGAGGAAATGAATGGGCTTCCTGAAATAGAAAAAGAGGAAGTCGGCAGCGAGGATAACGGAGATAATAAAGGGATTATCTATCGTTCAATCGAACAGGTGCTGCATGACTCTATGATACCTTACACAGAGTGCGTGGTTATGGATAGGGCATTGCCAAGGGTAGAGGATGGTCTCAAACCAGTACAACGAAGGATACTCTACACCATGCTTGAACTTGGCATGCAGCCAGATAAAGGCTATCGTAAAAGTGCAAGACTTGTCGGTGATTGTTTAGGTAAATATCATCCACATGGCGATAGTTCGGTCTATGATGCTATGTGTCGTATGGCGCAAGATTTCAGCATGCGTATGCCACTTGTGGATGGTCAAGGAAACTTTGGATCCATTGACGGCGATAGTCCTGCGGCAATGCGTTATACTGAGGCAAAAATGGCACCTCTTGCCTTGGAACTTTTGCGCGATATAGATAAGGAAACCGTGCGTTGGAGTTATAACTTTGATGATACTTTGCAGGAACCAGATATGCTCCCAGGACGCTTTCCAAACCTTCTTGTCAATGGTGCATCTGGAATTGCGGTAGGGGTAGCGACAAATATTCCACCACATAACTTAGGTGAGACGATAGACGGCGTGATTGCCTATATAGACAATCCAAGAATTTCCCTAACAGAAATGATGAAATATATCAAAGGCCCAGACTTTCCTACAGGCGGCGAGATATATTTTGATGACGGACTTGAGCAAGCGTATAAGACAGGTAAGGGCAAGATTATGATGCGTGGTAAGGTGAATCTTGAAACGGTGAACGGTAGAACCAGCATCGTGATAACAGAACTCCCTTATCAAGTGAATAAAGCACAACTTCTTCAAAAGATAGCAGATTTAAAGGAACAAAATAAGGAAAAATTAGGCGATATTGCTGATATCTTGGATGAAAGTGATAAAAACATTCGTGCAGTAATTAAACTTAGAAAGGATGCAAAGCCTAAAAAAATATTGGAACTACTGTATAAATCGACAAATCTTCAACAATCTTTTGCAATCAATATGGTTGCGATTGCAGGTGGAAAACCAAAACTAATGGGGCTACTTGATATAATTTCCTACTATGCACAATATCAAAGGGAGATTATAGTTAGAAGAACAAAATATGACCTTAATATGGCAAAGGATAGGGCACATATAGTTGAGGGGCTTCTTATTGCAATCAAAAATATTGATGCCGTAATAAAGATTATCAAGACCTCAGCCAATGTCACTGAGGCGAAACAAAGACTTAAAGAAAAGTTTAAATTAAGTGATAAACAAACACAAGCAATACTTGACATGCGCCTTGCAAGACTTGTAAACCTTGAAGTAGAGAAACTTGAAAGCGAACTAGCCGACCTTAAGAAAAAGATTGCGGAATTTGAGAGAATACTCGCCTCGAGGGCTGCACAATATGAGGTTGTTAAGAAAGAACTTCTTGAAATCAAGAAAAATTATAATTCTCCACGCCGTACACAAATATTAAAAAATGGCGAAATCAAACTTGAGGAGAAGAAGGAAGAGGAGGATAGCCAAGGCTATGTAGTTGCAATAAGCGAAGGTAATACTATCAAGAAGGTGACCGCTAAGAATTATTCAATGTCGAATAAGGCACTTAATGATACTTCGGCTATTACAGATGTACACTCAAAAATAGTAATGGTATCCTCAAAAGATACACTTTTGATGTTTACTAATAAAGGTAATTGCCTTAAAATTACTTGTGATAAACTAAAAGAATGTAAATGGCGTGATAAAGGTGTAACTTTAAATAGCCTTGATATCGGCGTGGCAAAAGACGAGTATGTTATCACCTTTATGAAGGCATCTAGCGACGGCAATCTGCTTTTCTATACAAAACAAGGTATGATTAAAAAGAGTAGCGTTAAAGACAGCATAACTACAAAAGCCTTCTACCAAGTCATGAAACTTGGCGAGGGGGATAGTGTTATCGGGGTGCAACTTGATAAACAAGGTAAGAGCGTGCTTATGCTCACTTCTCAAGGTAACTGCCTCAATTTTGAGAAGAGTGATGTTCCAACTCAAGGCCGCATTTCAGGTGGCGTCAAGGGTATAAATATGGAGGATGGCGATTATGTTGTATTTGCCAGCCAACTTGACTTTACCACTACCATAGTTGTGACGGAGAATGGTTATATCAAACGCTTTAATGTATCTTCTCTTCCAGTATCACAAAGATATAGAAAGGGCTTACGCTATATTAACTTTGAAGGCAAAGATAAGGTGGCGTTTGCGTGTGAGGGCGATGATACAACTATAGCGGTGGATTTTGGTCTTAAAATACTGCCAATGCAAAGCAAAAAGATACCAGAAAGCGAAAGGCTTACCACCGGCAATCAAATAATCAAAAAGAAGTTCTTTGGTGTGCATAAATATGTACTCTTATAACCCGCGGCTTCGCACAAACATTAAGAAAGTGCCTAAGGCACTGTCATCCCGACAAACCCTTCATCTTGTCATTTCGACCCAAAGCCGTAGGCGTCGTGGAGAAATCTAATCACACGCCCATGTCATTTCGACCGTAGCGGAGAAATCTATTTCACCCTCTGTCATTTCGACTCATATCTTTTTGTCATTTCGACCGAAGGTCGTAGCCCGCAGTGGAGAAATCCAAGGTATATAAAAGAGGTTAAAACCTCTTTTTTTAGTATTAAAACCCCAAAAAATTGACAAAATATATTAAATCATTTTGTTATTACTCAAAAATTGCGTATAATAATAACATGAAAATGTTCAAAACCTATGGAATTTTTGTAATAATGTTCATGATAACCCTTTTGTCAGGTATTCTTTTGTTGACCACAGATTTTGGCGGCGGAATATCAGCCCCCGATAATTCACAGGAAGAGATTGTTACTTCGCCTGAGGATAACGCCGATGCAATCGGAAATGTATCTGTTTATTCACTTTTGGAAGATTACAATAATTCCTCTAATTGCGTAGCAGGGTTTGGTGCCTCTGGCTGCGGACAAGTAGCCTCTCAAAATAATTTTAATAATATAACTTGGTCTTACGAAAATACCACAAACTGGTGGGCAAACCCATATGTTTATGCAAAACCAAATACAGGTTTTCACTTGAGAAGTATTCGTCAAACTGGTGCTACTTTATCAAGCTCGACTGCATACACAAATTATGCGTCTAGATGGACGACATCCTACGATCTCACAACTGACAATGGTGTATATAGGACGGTAAATCAAGTTGGTGCAACCACAGCACAGTATGTTGCCATTTTTGCTAGGAATAAGGCATTTCTTTATTATACACCAAATGGTGGTACTGGTAGTACTATAACGCAAACCGTGTATTATGGCATAAGTGCCACTTTAAAACCTTCAACCACATTTTCTCGTACTGGGTATACCTTTACTCGATGGGGAGACTATAATGACAACGATGATGATTATTACGGATATTACAACGCAGGGATTTCTGTTCCAAGTGCCCTTGGTCCGTCCTCTACACCTAATATTTATTATAGTCAGGTAGCATCTACTTTACATGCAATGTGGTCTCCAAACTCTTATACAATTACTTGTAATCTTAATGGTGGCAGTTATAGCGGAACACTTCCAACAAGCGGCATATACGATTCAGCATTTTATCTTGCCAACCCAACCCGTGCAGGTTATACCTTTGCGGGATGGACATTTAATGGAAATACAAGTTATGCAAAATACGGCAGTTCATCTTCTAATTGCACTACAAGTTGGTCATCTACATCAACAAAAGTGAAATCCACATATTTTAAAAATTTAACAACAACAAATA
>CANBAL010000010.1 GCA_947366545.1 uncultured Clostridia bacterium | reverse complement strand
CAAGAGGTGGAATAAAATCCTTTTTCAAGAATGAACTTAAGGAAGAGAATATCAAAAGCGGAAAGGCAATGTTTGACCAAGTGCTTAAAGATAAAGGCTTCACGGCTTCACAACTTTTGCTTGATAAATATCTTGATATAATTCTTCCAAAACTCACCATGAAAAAGATTGATGAGGTGTATGCTGCAATAGGCTCTGGCAGTCTGACAGCAAATCAAGCGGCGGGCAGATTTATCTCGCTATGGACGAAAGATAATGCAGTCATAGAGGAAAAGCCAAATGTCGTCACTGTCAAGAAGAATAAGGAAGGCGTGCTTATTGATGGCGATAGCGGAATGCTGGTAAGGTATGCTTGTTGCTGTAACCCAATCGAGGGTGACGAAATAGTCGGGTATATCTCGCGTGGCAAAGGCGTCACTATTCATAGGAAGAATTGTCCAAACTTAAAGTATCTGGAGCCTGAAAGATTAATCGGTGCTGAATGGTCAACCAAAGAGAAGAAAAACTTTATCGCTTCAATTCATATTGTGGCAGACAAGTCAAATAATAATATTGCAAAACTCACCACACTTATCACAAATATGAAGGTGCTTATCACAGCCTTTGATGCAAAAGATGTTGGCGATAATTTCTTGTGTGACATAGCGGTAGCGGTCAAGAACACCGCCGAACTTGAAAAGGTAATGGCAAATGTAAGGTCGCTTAAAAATGTTACCCATGTACAAAGGAGTGAGCGATGGATATAAAGACAAATAAAGAGGAACTTTGCACCGAACTTGAAGACCTAGCAAATCTTTTTGGAGATAACGAATTACAAATTGAGCATGAAGAGATAGAGCTTGAAGATAGAATAATAAATAAATTCAAAGTGAACGGCAATGGGGATTATGAAACAAGTTATGAGTGCTTAAATTCTCTTACTCCACTTGCTAAAAAGAGTTTAAGGAAAAGACAGGTCAAGATAGCACTTTACGACCTACTAAATAAACTTACAAATAAGTCTCTGCCATGGGGGAGTTTAACGGGGGTACGCCCAACCAAGTTTGCTCGTGATTTAGTAGAGAGCGGACAAATAAAAGAGTATATGGTTGCCGATACTCTTGAAAAGACTTACCGAGTAAGTAAGGAGAAAGCGCGTTTAACCGCAATGATCCTTAAAAACCAAAAATGTATTATTCGTAATGATAATCTTGTAGACTTATATGTAAATATTCCCATATGTCCAACAAGATGTTTGTACTGCTCTTTTATTTCAAGTGAACTTGCACGGGTAAAAGATAAGGTAGAGATGTACATTGATTGCCTCTTAAAAGAGATTGCTGCGGTCAAGAAAATTGTTGCAAAAAAGGCGTATATCATAAGGACGATATATATAGGCGGCGGCACTCCTTCGGTGCTTACGGCAGTAGAGCTTGATAGACTACTTGATATCCTTACCTTTCCAGTAGGTGAGTTTACGGTGGAATGTGGTCGCCCTGACACAATAACGGCAGAAAAACTTGATGTACTCAAGAAACATAATGTCACAAGAATATCTGTCAACCCTCAAACCTTCTGTGAGACCACCCTAAAACGCATAGGCAGAAATCATAAAAATAAACAGGTGCTTGCCGCTTACACAATGGCACTTGAACGCGGTTTTAAGGTGAATATGGATGTAATTGCGGGATTACCTAAGGAGAAACTTGGCATCTTCAAAAGGACAATGCAAACGCTTGTTGACCTTGCTCCTGAGAATATCACCGTACATACTCTTTCTGTTAAGAACGGAGCCTTGCTTAAAAATGACACCAGTGATTTAAGTGAAAAAGAGGTGTCAAAAATGGTATCGCACGCTCAAAAATTACTTTTAGAAAATGGCTATAAACCATATTATATGTACCGCCAAAAACACCAACTTGGCGGCCTTGAAAATGTCGGTTACTACCGTGACGATAATGTATGCATCTTCAATATTGATAGCATGGAGGAAACAAATTCGGTAATCGCTGTAGGTGCAGGGGCAATGAGTAAACGCGTATTCAATAATGAAAAACGGATTGAAAGACAGGATAATGTCAAGTTTGTTGAAGATTATATCGCACGAATTGACGAAATGATAGAGCGAAAAGAGAAATTTTTTAGTTAATTTGGGAAAAATACTTTACAATCTTTCTTCCCATATGCTATAATACAAAAGTCGATAAAACCCAAGGCAAAGTATATGCGACACCTTCTGACGCTATAACCTTGCCCTGCGGGGATAAAATTTAAATGGGAGGAAAAAATGGATAAGGCTAGAAAACAAGAGATCATTGCGAAGTTCCAAACCAGCGAAAATGATACAGGCTCAGCCCAAGTTCAAATCGCTCTACTTACAGAGAGAATTAATCATTTGAATGAACAACACTTAAATGCAAATCCAAAAGATAAGCATTCAAGACGCGGACTTCTTCAAATGGTAGGTAAAAGAAAGGGCTTCTTACTTTACCTTAAAGAGAGAGATATTGAGGCTTACAGAGCAATCATAAAAGAACTTGGCATTCGTGACACAGTAAAATAACTTAATAAAGAAAGGGGGATAAATGCTTTTTTATCCTCTTTTTATTTTGTAACGAAAGAAAAAAGTGATAAAATTATGTTAATTATTATTTAAGGAGAATATTTTAATGGACGCAAAAATTTATGAAATAGAAATCGGAGGAAGAAAGGTTACCTTTGAAACAGGCAAACTTTGTGAACAAGCAAACGGCACATGTCTTGTAAGATGTGGGGAAAGTGTTGTTATGGTGAATGTAACAATGTCATCACAGCCACGCCCAGGCATTGACTTTTTCCCACTTGCAGTAGACTTTGAAGAAAAGATGTATTCGGTAGGAAAAATCCCAGGAGGGTTTAAAAAGCGTGAGGGCAGACCAAGCGATAAGGCAATTCTTACAAGCCGTCTTATCGACCGCCCACTTCGTCCACTTTTCCCAAAAGGCTTTTTCAATGATGTCTGCGTAGTTGCAACAGCACTTTCAGTTGACCCAGATATTGAGCCAGAGCCACTTGCAATGCTTGGTTCAAGTTTTGCGCTTGCAATTTCTGATATACCATTCCAAGGCCCAACAGGCTCAGTAGTGGTAGGGCTTATTGACGGCAAATTCGTGCTTAACCCAGACGCTGCACAACGCGAGCAAAGTCAAATGCATATGGTAGTCAGCGGTACTGACGAAGCCGTGCTTATGATTGAGGGTGGTGCAAATGAAGTGCCAGAAGAAACTTTAAGAGACGGCATTCTCTTTGCTCATGAAGAAATCAAAAAGATAGTAAAATTCTTCAAAAAGGTTAAGGCTGAAATCGGAAAGCCAGTAAACCCTAACATTGAGTACTATGTAATTCCAGACGATATCAATAAAGCGGTAAGAGAGTTTGCTGATAAGAAACTCGACTACGCTCTTGACACTTTTGATAGAACAGAACGTTCTAATCGACAAGACGAAGTAGATAAAGAAACGAAAGAACACTTTGCAGAAATCTTCCCAGATATGGAAAGACAAATAGGCGATGTTCTTTATAAGATGACCAAAGAGAAGGTAAGGGCTAAGATAATCAATAAGGGTGTTCGCCCAGACGGCAGAACTCTAACAGAGATAAGACCTATCTGGTGTGAAACTGGGGTGCTTCCACGCGTACACGGCACAGGTATCTTCACTCGCGGACAAACACAGGTGCTTACCTCACTCACTCTTGGTACAGTAAGCGATATGCAAAAACTTGAAGGCCTTGATGATGAAGAGGTGAATCGTTATGTTCATCATTATAATATGCCACCTTATGCAACAGGCGAGGCTAGAAACTTAAAAAGTCCAGGCAGACGCGAAATCGGTCATGGCGCTCTCGCAGAACGCGCACTTGAACCTGTAATTCCTTCTGAGGAGGAATTCCCATACGCTCTTCGTCTTGTAAGTGAAGTGCTTTCATCAAACGGCTCATCTTCAATGGCATCTGTGTGTGGCTCCACTCTTGCACTTATGGACGGCGGTGTTCCAATCAAACGCCCAGTCGCAGGTATTGCAATGGGACTTATTAAGGATGAGGAAAGCGGCAAAGTAGCAGTACTCAGTGATATTCAAGGTCTTGAAGATTTCCTTGGCGATATGGACTTTAAGGTAACAGGTACTGAAAAGGGTGTTACCGCAATTCAAATGGATATTAAGATTAAGGGTATTGATAAGAAAATTCTCACCACCGCTCTTAACCAAGCGCGTGAAGGCAGAATGTTCATCATGCAAAAACTCCTTGACACAATCCCTTCGCCAAGAAAGGAACTTTCAAAATATGCTCCAAAAATTATCACTTTCACAATCAATCCAGACTTTATTAAGGATGTTATCGGCTCTGGCGGAAAGACAATCAATAAAATTATTGAAGAAACTGGCGTGAAGATTGATATTGAGGATGACGGCAAAGTATTCATTGCATCAGAGGATTCTGAAATGGCAGAGAAGGCTAAGAAGATAATCCTCGGCATTGTTGAAGTGCCAGAGGTAGGCGATGTATATGACGGCACAGTTGTAAGAATTATGCAGTTTGGTGCTTTCGTAGATATCGGCGGTGGAAGAGAGGGAATGATACACATTTCAAAACTTTCAAACAAACGCGTAGAGAAGGTTGAAGATGTAGTAAAAATTGGCGACCAAGTTGAAGTTGAGGTAATCAAAATAGACGAAAAAGGCCGTATCGACCTCAAACGCAAACTCCCAAAGACAGAGGAATAAAAAAGTGACTAACGCCACTTTTTTTATTGCTGTTGTCATTAAATATCTAAGCCCCGCATAGATTAAAATCATGAAAAAGATACATTTTAAAGTTTTTAAGTTTAGAAAAGTCTTTGTAAACTTTGCAATAGCGGGTATTATTGCGCTTGTTGCCATTGCATCCATTGTAGGCAGCAGTTTAAATGTGCCGGTCAGTACGGTGAGTGGGGTATATTATAATGGTGATACCACCTCAAAAAACATTTCTCTTATGATAAATGTTTACTGGGGCACGGAATATATGGATGATATGCTTGCCACTTTAAAGGAAAAGAATGTCAAAACAACATTCTTTATAGGTGGCACATGGGCGGTAATGCAGGAAGATATGCTCAAAAAGATAAAGGAAGAGGGGCATGAACTTGCAAATCATGGCTATCATCATAAAGACCATAATGCACTAAGCGAACAAGATAACTTAAATGAAATTTCCTCTACTCATAAGATAGTTAAAGGTCTTACGGGGGATGAAATGACACTTTTTGCCCCACCAAGTGGTGCATACAATAAGGTGACAGTGGCCGCGGCGGAAAGTCTTGGCTATAAGACGATAATGTGGACGCGTGATACAATCGACTGGCGTGACCATGATGTAAATCTGATATATAAGCGTGCCATAAAAAATGCTAAGGGTGGAGACCTCATTTTAATGCATCCAACCAAGGAAACAGCCGAGGCTTTACCAAGAATAATTGACTATTTCCAGCAAAATGGCTTTAATCTTGTGCCAGTATCCACAAATATAGGTGGGCAAGGCGCTTAAAGGGCAATATTCGTCAAAAAATATCTCAACTTTGTTTGAGATATTTTTTATTTATGTTATACTTAATAAGAAATTAGGGGACAAAAATGGCTATATTTCAAGTTTCAAAGAAGAATGAGAAAAAAACTAGAAAAAATGTCAGAAAGATAGTGGGCTTTGTTCTGCTTGCTGTGGCATCGGTGTTTTTCTTGTTTTCAGTCACAGGCCTTTGGCCAGCATTCCAATATTTTCTTAGGGGGACATTTGGGCTTTTCATTTATCCGATGTCTATACTCATGATGCTTATCGGCATTGCACTACTTAATAATAAGCACTATGTGATGAGTAAACGCTATGCAGTCTTTCTTTCTCTTTCAGTGGTATTTTTGCTTGCAATAATACAAGTCGCAATCGTTGGTGACTGTGTCAAGCCAGATAAAACAATGATGTCTTTTGGCGAGTATTTGGCGCTTTCCTATACAAAACAGGTTTCAACAGGGGGTATATTTCTCGGTCTTCTCACCACTCCAATGGTGGTATGGCTTCGCCTTCCAGCAACCTATATAATCTTGTCGGTGGCACTTGTAGTCAGCGTAGCCTTTTTCATTGAACAACTTTTAAGTGTAAGAAAAACAAGCAAAGAGACCTCTCCGGTCAAAATTCAAATCAAAGAAAGACGGGAAAAACAGAGCAAAGAGCAAGTGGTCAAAAAACCAAAAGAAGATATCAATGTTGTCCTTAATGGTCGCATTCAAGAAGAGCTTTCTAGGGAGCAAATAGCAAAACAAAAACTCGGTCTTGTTGCTGGGGCTTCACCAAAACGCGAAATAAAGATGCAAGAGGAAAGTGATGAAAAAATCCCTTCCAATATGACACTTAAAGAGTACCTTCTCACGCCACCAAAGGTAGATATTGACACATTTATGTCAAGAAATCGTCCTCAAAGGGTGCAAAATGTCAATAAACAAGAGGTGCAAGCCACCTTTGATGACCTCAAAACCGAACAAATCAAACCATCTCAGTATGTGTTTGAAGAGGAGTATGGTGCGTATAATGAGCCACAAAAACGCGGAAATCTTCCAGATGTAGAGCCTGAAGAGCTTGTAAGTGAGGCTGACGATATCATAAAATCGGTGGCAATGCAAGAGTTTTCTCAAATGGAAATCACTCCCGAGGAGCCAAATGAGAATTTAAATAGAGATAATTTCTCTCGTGATATTTCACGCGATAATCTCACCCGTGATCGTGGTTTTAATCGCGAAGAGAACACAAGGGAAAGATTAGGACGGGTCGAAGAGGCAAGGTCAAGACGCTTTGTCCCACTCGATGATGATGAGCCTAAGAATAAGCCATACAAATATAATAAACCTTCAATCGATTTAATAAAAACACAATCTGATGACCTCGGTATGCTTAACGATGAGGTGCCACTCAAACGCGTAGCCCTTGAAAATGCCCTTGAAAAATTTGGTGTTCCAGCCAAGGTGCAAAGCGTGGTAATCGGCCCAACCGTAACCCGCTATGAAATTGCTATGCCAGAGGGCATAAGCGTTAAGAAAATTCTTTCACTCGATGCCGATATTGCCTATGCACTTTCTGCAAAAGGGGAGATAAGAATTGAGGCACCAATTCCAGGCCGTAGTATTGTCGGAATTGAGGTGCCAAATGATAAGGTTGCAAAGGTAAGCATAAAGGATGTTCTTCAATCCAAGGAGTTCACAATGTCTCCTTCTCCACTTGCATTTACGCTTGGTAAAGATATCACAGGTGCAGTAAGGGTATGTAACCTTCAAAAAATGCCACACCTTCTTGTTGCAGGTACCACTGGTTCTGGTAAAAGTGTCTGCTTAAACTCAATTATTGTAAGTATACTCTATAAGGCGTCACCAGAGGATGTCAAGTTTATCATGATTGACCCTAAACAGGTGGAACTTTCAATGTATGAGGGCCTTCCACATATGGTAATTCCTAAGGTCATTACTGACCCAGTCAAGACAGTGAATGCTCTTCAATGGGCGGTTGATGAAATGGAACGAAGGTTCAATCTCATCAGTGAGGCTAGGGTAAGAAATATTGATGAATACAACCGTATTGATGATGTGACAAGCGGCAAAAAGAAGAAAATGCCATATCTCGTAATCATCTTTGACGAGTTTGCTGATTTCATGCTTGTTGCCAAAAATGAAATTGAAGATAAGATACGTCGTCTTGCACAGAAGGCGCGTGCCGCGGGTATACACCTTATTCTTGCCACCCAAAGGCCATCCACCGATGTTGTTACTGGTACAATCAAGGCCAATTTCCCAGCCCGTATTGCTTTCAAGGTTGCTGGTAGGGTAGATAGTGAGGTTATCATGGGTGCTACTGGTGCTGAGAAACTTCTTGGTTATGGTGATATGCTTTATAAACCAACTGACTCTGCTCCATCGCGTATTCAAGGCTGCTTTATTGATACACCAGAAACTAAAGATATTGTGAATTATATAATTGAAAATAATGAAGAGATAGTTGATGAAGAGGCTCAAAACGCCATAAACGGAATGAATAAAAATTCTGGCGGTGACGGTCAAGGCGATGGCGGAATGGACCCACTTCTTCCACAAGCCCTCAAGATATGTATTGATGTCGGGGTTGCTTCAACCACTATGGTGCAAAGGAAATTGTCAATCGGCTATCCTCGTGCTGCACGCATAATTGATCAAATGGAGGAGCGTGGTTATATTTCCTCAGCGGAGGGTTCAAAGCAGCGTAGCGTGTATACAACAATAGAAGAATATTATGAAATATTTGGGGATAACTATGACTAAAAAAGAACTTATGACAAGAAAATTATCAGCGATATCGCTAGGTTGTGATAAAAATAAAGTCGACCTAGAAAAAATGCTCGGCAAAATCCGTGATTATGGCATTGAGGTTGTGTCTGAGCCAGAAGAGGCAGATATCGTGATTGTAAACACCTGCAGTTTTATTCTTCCTGCTGAGGAGGAGGCCGTAGGCAATATAATTGAAATGGAGGAACTTAAGAAACGGGGCGTAATAGAGAAACTCATCGTAAGTGGATGTTTCCCAGAGCGTCATCCAAATGAACTTAAGGAAAATTTCCCAAATGTCGATAGATTTATGCGCCTAAGGGAAAATGATGATATAGTCGGAATTATTGAAGAACTTTATGGCATGGAAAAATCAAAACAAAAGCCTAGCTATAAAAGGCTGCTCACAAGTCCTAGTTCCTATGCTTATTTGAAGATAGCAGACGGCTGCAATAATGTATGCTCTTTCTGTGCAATACCAAGAATACGCGGACGCTTTCTTTCCACGCCAATGGACGACCTTGTCAGCGAGGCAAAAATGCTTGCTGATATGGGCGTGAAGGAACTTATTTTAGTGGCACAAGACACCTCACGATATGGAGAAGATTTGTATGGCAAAAACTCTTTGATTGAACTTTGTGAAAAACTAAGTAAAATCAAGGAAATCAAACATATAAGGATGCATTATTTGTACCCAGAAAAGGTGGATAAAACCCTTCTAGATTACATAATGAAAAATGACAAAATGTGTAAATATCTTGATATACCGCTCCAACATATTGATGATGAATTACTCAAAGATATGCGTAGACGGGTGAGCGAAGAGGAAACACGGGCACTCGTAAAACTTATAAAGGAAGAATATCCTGAAATAAAAATCCGTTCCACCTTCATTGTAGGCTATCCTAATGAAAGCATGGCTAAATTTAATAAATTAGCCGCCTTTTTAAAGAACGCCGAACTTGATTATGCAGGCTTTTTCCCATATAGCCGAGAGGCAAACACGATAGCCTTTTATAAAAAGGGGCAGGTGCCAAAGTATGTAAAAAATTATAGATACAAAAAAATCACTGGGATTCAGAATGAGATATACACTAAAAAGGCAAAAGAGATGCTAGGGCAGGAATTTGATGTACTTGTTGACAGTTACGATGAAAAGACGGGCGAATTTCTTTCTCACACTGAGTTCCAGTCGCCAAATGTAGATTTTGGTGTAAGATTTGTTGAGAAAAGTCCGGTACGACTAGGGGATGAAGTCAGAGTGAAAATATATGACTTTGACGGAAGAGATTATAAAGGAGAGATGTTATGAACACACCCAATAAAATAACTTTAGCAAGAATACTATTAATCCCACTTGTGCTTGTATTTTACCTAGTAAATATGCCATACGGGAAACTTGTCAGTGCAATAATTTTCATACTTGCCTGTGCCACAGATTTCATTGACGGTATGGTGGCAAGAAAGACAAATCAAGTCACCGATTTGGGCAAATTTTTTGATGCAATAGCCGATAAGGTGCTGATTATGACGGGAATGCTGCTTGTTGTGGCATATCCAGTGACGGCAGCAAGCGTAATTGTAAAACCACAATGGGTTGGAATTGTCTGCGTTGTGATAATGCTCGCAAGGGAATTTATTATTTCGGCACTTCGTCAAATAGCCGCTTCAAAAGGGGTGGTGCTTGCCGCAGATAAAGGCGGAAAAATCAAAACTATTTTCCAAGATGTGACAATTTCGCTGTATATGCTGTATGCTTTCTTTGTACAAGATATCTACTTAAAACAAGAGGTAATTTCCGAGGGACTAAAACTATTTAACACCATAGTTGGCATAACACTTCTTGTGCTACTAGTAATTTCTACCATTCTAACAATAACATCAGGTGTAAGTTACATCGTACGCAATAGAAAGGTATTCAAAAGCGAAAAATAAAAAACAAAGGGTGAAAAATGAATTATAAAGTGATAATTTTATCAAAAAAAGTGCTAGACGGTCATGTTAAATTTGATTTAACAGCCTTTTTGAACCTTCTTGCAAAAAACGGTATCACACTAACTAATTTGTCTATTTCTTCCAGTTTAGACCTTGAAGGAGAGGATAATCTTATAATTTTCACTGAAAATAGTGAACTTGATAATGTGATAATAGAAAATATAAATAAGTTAGGCTCAAATAAGAAACTCTATAGCGAACTTGCGGTAAAATTCACAAATAATGACCGAAAAATCATCTTTCTTCCAGTAGACCTTGGGTGGCAGGAACTCTTGTCGCAAATACTTGAGGAAGAGAAAGATGCAACCCGTAAATATTGTAAATTCCACCTTTTTGGCACAAATCCACAAAGCGTAAGCAAACAACTTGAAGGTGTAGAGGGTATCTCATATCGCACCTATGGTGATAACCTTCTCACTGATGTGTACCTGTCTTATGAAGGGAGCGAAAGCCTTATAGATGATAAACAAGTGAAACTTGCAAGTCTGTTTCGAGATAATATTTATAGTGAAAACGACCTTGGTTTAAGCCAAATTGTTTTTGAACTTTTGCGTCTTAAAAATCTTAAACTTGCAGTCAAAGATAGTGTTACAGGCGGAAAGGTGCTGTCAAGACTTAATGAAGATAATGAAGGCTTTTCTTCTGTTCTTAAAAAAGGCGAGATAACCACAAGGGAGGGCGTGCTAGACGCTGAAAAAACCTATCTTGCGGCCTATAATTTCTTAAAAGACAGCGGAAGTGACATAGTGATAGTGCTAGACGGAGAGTTTGATAAAAAAGGCCTTTCTAGTATAATTGCGGTTGGCGATAAGAATTCAATTCTTGTATATAAGAATAGGTTTAACGCAAAAAGAAAGGAATGCTTAGAGATGGCAACCACTTGTGCACTCTTTCATTTAACGCGAAAATTAAGGCAAAATGATTTTGCATTTTAGATAAGTTTTGGTAAAATAAGATAAAGGAAGGAAGAATATGGATAAGAAAGATAATAAGAAAGATGCACTTGCAGAGGCACTACTCCAAATTGAGAAACAGTATGGTAAAGGTGCTATCATGAGACTTGGTGAGCAGGAACATCAAAAGATAGATGTCATTCCAACTGGCTGTCTCACACTTGATATGGCACTTGGAATTGGTGGCATTCCAAGGGGAAGAGTAATTGAAATTTATGGCCCAGAATCTTCTGGTAAAACCACGGTATCACTTCATATAATTGCGGAGGCGCAAAAACTTGGTGGTACAGCAGCATTTATTGATGCTGAGCATGCACTTGACCCAGATTATGCACAAAAACTTGGCGTAGATACTGCAGAACTATTGTTGTCACAACCAGATAATGGTGAACAAGCCTTAAATATCTGTGAAATGCTTGTAAAATCAGGCTCAGTAGATATTGTGGTTGTGGACTCTGTTGCCGCTCTCACACCAAAGGCAGAAATTGATGGTGAAATGGGTGATTCCCATGTAGGCTTGCAGGCAAGAATGATGTCACAAGCACTAAGGAAACTGACTGGTGTAATCAATAAAAGCAACACCACCGTAATATTTATTAACCAACTTCGCGAAAAGGTAGGGGTAATGTTTGGCTCACCAGAAACAACCACTGGCGGTAAGGCACTCAAATTTTATGCAAGCATCCGCCTTGATGTAAGAAAGGTTGATACAATCAAAGATGGCGCTGATTTTGTAGGAAATCGCACAAGAGTAAAGGTTGTTAAGAATAAACTTGCACCTCCATTCAAGACTGCTGAGTTTGATATTGTGTATGGTAAAGGTATTTCTCAAGTGGGTTGCCTTGTAGACCTTGCTCTTGAAAAGGGAATAATCAAAAAGTCAGGCTCATGGTTTAGTTATAATGATGAAAAGATTGGCCAAGGTAAAGAGAATGTGAAAGATTTCCTCGAAAAGAACGCCGAACTATATAATGAAATCATGTCAAAAGTGAAGGGCGAAACTCCAACTGAAGAATAAAAAAGAAGGGTTAAACCTTCTTTTTTAATCGCTTAATCCAATTAAATAATCAGCACTCACATGAAAAAATTTACACAGCAATAATAAATTATCGCTAGAAATATCACTCTTACCATTTTCTATACGACAAAGTTGGGTATGAGAAATACCCACCAATTTGCTTAATGCCATATAAGACAAACCTTGTTCTATTCTTAATTCTCTTAATCTATCAGCTAAAATTCTTTTCATATCCATATTATATAACATAAGTGTGATAAATTACTTGACATAACATATAAGTTATGATATAACATATGTGTTATGGAGGGTAATATGAAAAAAAATTTAATAAAGGCTGAAATGATTGAAAAGTATATTAAAAACAATAAACTGACAAAAAAGACCTTTTGTTTAAGGTGTGGGATTAGTAAGAGTACGCTTTCGAAAATAATAAATGAAGGGCATACTCCAAGACTAAGTACTATGCTAAAAATAAGAGAAAACATGGATGAAAGATTAGATAATTTGTTAAATTACAAGAATGAAAATTAAAAATGACTACTTTCTGTGAACATAATGTTTTTATAATTTTTTGCCCACTTTTATAAAGTGGGTCGTTTGTGGGAGTTCGAGGGGAATCGAAACCCCTCGAGTCTTTTGGTTACTTTTCTAGCATAGAAAAGTGACATCCCACTTACACATACCACTTGTTTTTTTGTACTTTAGAGGTTTTTATTAAGTTTATTTCTTTAATATCTTGCCGTTCTTCGCCTATATATGAGGTCTTTATTTCCACTTTTTCCCTGTCGTTTATAAGCGGCAGTTCAATGCTTTGCACTCCTTCTTTTCCACTCACATTTGCAATCATTTTGCCGTGGTTATAAAATTCATAATTCAGATAATCCTTTGCATCAAAGGTTAAGGTGGCAATTTGACCAGTCACTTTACTTTTTACCTCGGGACTTTCTATTTTTACAAACTTGTTTGAGATATCACTAGGCAAATTAAAACTAGAAAACATTTCGTTTTGTGTATATCTTTCAGGGGTGTAATTATTTGCAAGTACAACCCTGTGATTTACAGAAAGTTCTTCAAGGTCTATAGCCTTTGTTGTAATTGAAGACGGGGTCGAAAACTCAGATTTATCTTCTTCAAAGGTGAAATAATTTTTCACAATTTGGGAGGGCTGATTTCCACCCACCATAGTTATAGGAGTGTTGTCAAGATTGCCTATCCAAGCACCGCAGGTAAAGTCATGTGTGTAGGAAAGGTTCCACGCATCAAGATTAAGTGAGGAGGAAGGCTTGCCCACTGTACCAGTTTTTGAGGCTATGTCAAGGTTAAGCTCACTAAGTTTTTTGGCGGTACCAGTTTTAGCGCAGGTTCTAAGCATATCGGTCAAAAGATAGGCCGCATCTTTACGCAGCACTCTTTTTTCTTCTTTTTTGTGTATGTAAATTAATTTGTTGTTTCTGTCTGTTATATATGAGATAAATTTTGGGCTTGAGTAGACCCCACTGTTTGCAAAGGTTGCATAGGCACCAGCAAGTGAAAGCAGGTTGGTGCCGTAGTTCATTCCACCGAGTGCAAGTGCATAGCTGTCATCTTTTTCATCAAATTCAATCCCCATATCGCTGGCATAGGCTTTGGCTTTTGGCAGTCCCACATAACTTAGCACTTTTACAGCAGGAATATTGATAGACTTTGAGAGGGCTTCCCTTGCGCTTACATAGCCTTTGAAAGAGCCGCTAACATTTTTAGGACTATATCCAGAAATAGTTGTTTTTTCGTCAAGAATTTGTGTGCAAGGGTAGATAATGTCCTCATTAAGTGCTGGTGCATAAACAAGTACTGGTTTTATACAAGACCCGGGCTGTCTTTTCGCATCAAGGATTTTGTAGGCGCTTTCGCCGATAAAAGCAACCACACCCATTTTAGCGTTGTCAATAACTATTCCGGCGTTATCATTTCCGTCAGTATCAACATCTTTGATTGCTTTTTCAAGGCTTGCTTGTTTGCTTTCGTTTTGATAGGTGTAAATCTTGTAACCATGAAGGGCAATCTGTTTGGCGGGGAGGGCAAGAATTTTAGACGCCTCGTCGATTGCTGCTTGGCTATAAGAGTTCAGTTTGTTTTTGTATGTTGTATTTAAAGTAAGTTTAATAGGTTTGTTTTTGGCACAAATGCATTCGTCAAGGGTGATTATGCCATCTTTGTTCATTTCGTCAAGCACAACATTTCTGCGCGCAAAAGCACGGTCATAGCAGGAAATCGGTGAATATCTGTTTGGCGATTTAATCATACCCGCAAGTAGTGCTGACTCTTCAAGTCTCAGGTCATGTGCAGATTTTGAGAAATAGTAATTCGAGGCGTTTTCAATCCCATAACAATTGCTACCAAAATATATCACATTAAGGTATTGCTCAAGTATTTCTTCTTTTGAAAAGCGTTTTTCAAGTTTTTTGGCGAGAGCAATTTCTTTTATTTTTCGTTCAAAAGTCTTTTCGCTTGTAAGATGTGTGTTTTTGATAAGTTGCTGACTAATGGTTGAGGCGCCTTCTTTAAGGCTTTTTGATTTTATGTTGTTAAGCATTGCTTTTGCAATACGCTTGTAATTAATTCCGCTATGCTCGTAAAAGGTCTTGTCCTCAATGGAGACAAAAGCAGCCTTAGTGTGGTCGGGGATAGACACCGCCTTAATATAGCCATGGTTAAAGGTATTTTCTTCCTTAATAAGCTTGTTTTCGCTGTCAAAAATCTCTATTGCAAGGCTAGGCGAAGTCAGTTTTTCCTCATCCAGCGGGATTCTGTTGACCTTTGCGTAAATAGAGGCAAGATAAAATCCTAGTGCGATCATAACCGCACAAAGGAGGGCAAAAACAGTAAATATAACAATTTTTATAGTTTTTTTCATCTTCCAACTCAAAAACTATTATGCTTAATATTAAGTAAATTATTTGTTAAATAAGATAATTTTTTATTTACAATTACCCGCGAATTTTGTATAATTAGAGAAGAGAAACTATTTTCTTTATAAAAGGGGAGATTTTGAAATACTTTATAGTGACATATGGCTGTCAGATGAATGTACATGAGTCTGAGAAGATAGCGGGAATACTAGAAGAACTTGGGTATGAGTGTGGGCAAGATAGAGAAAGTGCCGACATAATCGTTTTTAATACCTGTGCCATACGCGAGGGTGCGGAAGATAGAGTATTTGGAAATGTTGGAGCCCTAAAGAAACAAAAAAAGAAAAATAAGGATTTAATTGTTGTAGTTTGCGGCTGTATGACGCAAAAAGAGAAGACAGCAAAATACCTATTAAACACCTTCCCATTTGTTGATATTGTCATAGGAACATTCAATATTGCAAACCTAAAAGAGTATATTGAAAAGGTAAAACAGGGTCGTCAACTGTCGCTGTGGGAAGAGGGTGAAATTGATGAAACCCTGCCATATAAACGCACAAGTGGCGATAACGCATGGGTTAATATCATGCAGGGGTGCAACAACTTCTGCACTTATTGTATTGTGCCATATGTTAGGGGACGCGAGAAAAGTAGACAGGAAGAGGCTATTTTATCTGAGATTAAAAATATAATAGCGGAGGGCAAGTATAAAAAGATAACCTTGCTTGGCCAGAATGTCAATTCTTATGGTAAGGATCTGGAAAAACCTGTATCCTTTGCCAAACTTTTATCAGATATATGTGCTCTTGAAGGCGATTTCAAGGTAAGTTTTATGACCTCTCACCCAAAAGATATCACTGACGAACTTATTGATACCATAGCAAGGGAAGATAAGGTGGAAAAATATATACACCTTCCCGCACAAAGTGGAAATAATAGGGTGCTAAATCTTATGAATCGAAGGTACACGCGTGAGCATTACCTTGAAATTATTAGGAAAATAAGGGAGAAAATTCCAAATTGTAGAATAACCAGTGACTATATTGTCGGTTTCCCTACCGAAACGGAAGAAGAGTTCATGGACACCATGTCTTTAGTTGAGACGGTACGCTATGACAGTATTTTTGCATTCATGTATTCACCTCGTGAGGGGACGGTAGCGGCAAAAATGGAGGGACAGATACCCGAGGCAGTGAAGCATGAGCGGGTGAATAAACTGCTTGCTCTTGAAAAGCGTATTCAAAAGGAGGATAATAAGTCATGACAAAAGAATTATCTCCAATGATGAAAAGATACTTAATTACAAAAGAGCAGTATAAGGATTGTATACTTTTTTATCGCCTTGGTGATTTTTATGAAATGTTTTATGATGACGCAATCGAGGCTTCACGGGTTCTTGACCTTACACTGACGGGCAAGAACAACGGCACTGACGATAAAGCACCAATGTGTGGAGTGCCTCATCATGCAGCACAAACTTACATACAAAAACTTGTATCGCAGGGATATAAGGTTGCGATATGTGAGCAAATCGGCGACCCCGCCACCACAAAAGGCATCATGCCAAGGGAGGTTGTCAGAATAATCACCCCAGGCACCATAATAGAGGAAGATATGCTTGAGCAAAGCAAGAATAACTATCTTCTTTCCATATACCTTCATGAGAATGAGATTGGCGTCAGTTATATAGACATCTCTACTGGCGAGTTTGAGATTGTGCCTTTTGAAAAAGATATAACTACTGAACTTAGCGACCTTCTTGCCCGTATCAATCCTGCCGAAGTCATCGGTAATAGTGAGGCAAAGGCGCTTTATAATTCTCTGCCAATTTTAAGACTTGGCACTCTTCCAAAATTTAGTGAGTATTATGACTGGTCGTACACATATTCCAAAGCAAAGGAAAATCTGTCAAATCAGTTTGGCGAAAATTTTGAAAAGGTGTATGAACTTGCTGGTAAAAAACCGCTAGTCATTTCTGCTGGCGGAGCGCTTGAGTATATTAATGAGACGCAAAAAAGGCTTCTTAATAATATAAATAAGATAAATATAATAAAAAATAAACAATACTTAACCATTGATATGAATTCAAGGCGAAACCTTGAACTTGTCGAGACCATGCGTGATAGAAAGGGTTATGGCTCTCTATTATGGCTTGTAGATAAGTGTAAAACCAGCATAGGAAAACGAAAATTAAGAAAGTATTTTGATGAGCCAGTGGTGGACTCAAAAGAGATTAATGAAAGACTTGACGCAGTTGAGGAACTTATTAAGAAAATTATTGTTCGCGATGAACTGTCTGCCACCTTGCCTTCTATAAAAGATATTGAGCGTTTGTCTGCTCGTCTTGCCTTTGGGAATGTAAATCCTAAGGAACTTTTGTCGCTAAAGGAGAGCCTTCTTGCTCTTCCAAAGGTGAAGGAGATACTAAAAGGTGTGTCATCAAAGCGTCTTGCATATTTAAGGGAAGAGATTTTAAATTTTGATGAACTTACTTCGCTTCTTGAAAATGCAATTTCTGAGGATGCTCCCGCACTTATGAAGGACGGGGGATACATCAAAGCGGGCTTTAATAAAGACCTTGATTACTATCGAAATATTAAGAAGGATAGTAAGAAACTAATTGAGCAATTAGAGGCAAAAGAGCGTGAGCTTACTGGAATTAAAAACCTTGAAATCAAAAACAATAGGGTTTTTGGTTATTATATAGAGGTCAATAGAAATTATAGTGAACAGGTGCCATTACGCTATCAAAGAAAGCAAACCGTGGCAAATAATGAAAGATATATCACCGATGACCTCAAAAAACTAGAGGATGATATTTTTGGTGCCGAAGAAAAGGCGATAAAACTTGAAAGTGTACTTTTTGGGGAGATTAAAAAATATCTATTAAACTTTGTTAAATCTTTGCAAAGTGTAGGTGACGCAATAGGACAGATTGACGCTCTTCTTTCCTTTGCACTCACTTCAATAAAATGCAATTTCACAAGACCAGTGATAAATAACAGCATAAAACACATCAAAATTGAAGAGGGTAGACATCCCGTGGTTGAGGAGTTCACAAAGCGTGGCAACTTCATTGCTAACGACACCTATTTAAATGAAACCACCGATCGCACCATGATAATCACGGGGCCAAATATGGCGGGTAAAAGTACATATATGAGGCAGGTTGCCCTCATTACTTTCCTTGCTCATATCGGCTGCTTTGTGCCAGCAAAATCGGCTGAAATTGCGATAACTGATAGAATATTCACTCGTGTTGGTGCAAGCGACGATTTAGTATTCGGACAGAGTACCTTTATGGTTGAGATGAGTGAGGTTGCTCTCATCCTTGCCAATGCGACAAATAAGAGTTTGATACTCCTTGATGAAATAGGCAGAGGCACTTCCACCTTTGATGGACTCAGCATTGCGTGGGCGGTGGTAGAGTATGTTTCGCAGCATTTTAATGCGAAAACGCTTTTTGCCACTCATTATCATGAACTTACTGAACTTGAAGGTGTGCTTGACGGCGTCAAGAATTATAAAATTGCGGTCAAGGAGATTGATGACAATATAGTTTTCCTTCGCAAAATTGTGCGCGGAGGTGCAAATAAGAGTTTTGGTATCGAGGTTGCTCGTCTTGCAGGCGTGCCAAAACCCGTGCTTGATAGGGCAAAAGAAATCAGCCAAAACTTAGAGGCAGTAAACCAAAAATTAGACTTAAATATCTTCAAGGAAGGCAAAACCAAAGCGGAGAATAATTCACGAGTGGCTAATGAAATCCTTGCAATCTTAAAGGATGTAGATATCAATCGTGTGTCACCAATGTATGCGTTTGAACTTTTAAGTGATATTGTGGCAAAAGCCAAGGAGGAATAGAGGATGATAAATTTACTAGAGCCAAAGGTATATAACAGAATTTCCGCAGGAGAGGTTGTTGAAAGACCAGCCTCTATAGTAAAGGAACTTGTTGAGAACTCTCTTGACGCAGGAGCCTCTATAATAAGCGTAAGAATAAGCGAGGGCGGAATATCTTCAATAGAGGTGTCCGATAATGGCTGTGGTATAGCAAAAGAGGACCTTGTTCTTGCCTTCACTCCACATGCAACAAGCAAGATAAAGACGGTAGACGACTTAGATAACATCGCGTCACTTGGATTTCGTGGTGAGGCTCTTGCAAGTATAGCCGCAGTATGCCAAGTGGAACTATCTTCAAGGCCAAGTGGAAGTGATATCGGCTATAGTTTAAAGGTAAATGGCGGACAATTTGGGCAAATTCAAGAGATTGCAAGAAGGGAAGGCACCACACTTATATGTAAAAACTTATTTTATAACACACCAGTGCGTGCAAAATTTTTAAAGAGACCTAAAACCGAGGAAGGTGAGGTCACTCACTTAATGGAGAAGTTTATTCTTTCTCACCCAGAGATATCTTTCAGTTATTATGTTGATGAGCATGAGGTTTATAACACTTTTTCAACCGACCTTGCCAGTGCAATTTATACAATCTATGGCAAAGAGGTATATCAAAACCTCATCCCTCTTGATTATACTGAGAATGATCTTCGCCTTTTTGGTTATGTGACAAAACCAAAGGTGTGCAAGTCAAACCGCACCTATCAAACACTTTTTGTTAATGGCAGAACGGTAGAGAACTACCTTGTATCACAGGCAGTGCAAGGGGTATATGAAAACTTTTTGATGAAAGGCAAATTTCCAATCTATATACTCAACCTTGTCGCTCCGGTCGGAAGCGTTGATGTCAATGTTCACCCAAGCAAAAAAGAGGTGAAGTTTGAAGACTCTGGTAAAATATTCGGACTTGTTCGTAGGGCGGTGGAGAAGGCACTCCTTTCGGTAGATCAGATTGCAAGCATAACGACAAAGGGTGCTAGCGAAGAGGAAGGGAAAGACCTTCTAAGTCCATATAATAAAGAGGGCTTTAATCCTGTTATAAAACCTCATGAGAAACTTTCTTCAACCGAGGGCAGTAGTTATAGAAAGGTAGATCATTTTAATCCAGACGAACCTGTATTAAACCCAGATTTACTACCTAAAGTTGAATTTAAAAAGGCTCCAAGGCCTATTCTTCCTCCTGATTTTGCAGATGTAAAAATCGAGGAAAAAGAGGTACCAGTAAATAAGGTAGGCGGTCCATTCTTTTTCGATCATGAGAAAAACAGTACTCTTGGTGAGATAAAAATTGAAAATAATAAATTTTTAAAAGGCTCAGTCAAGGAAGAAATGAACATTCTAGGCACAATATTTAAAACCTATATTGTTGTCGAGTATGAGGAGTCTGTATATTTTCTTGACCAGCACGCCGCACATGAAAGACTTTTATATGATAGACTTGTCAAGAGCGTTGATGAGGCGGCCGTAGTAAAACAAAGTCTTCTTTATGGTTATAAGTTCACACTAGGCGCTAAAGAGGCAGAACTTCTTGAAGATAGCCTAAAGGCACTCGAGGAGATAGGCTTTGAGATAAGGCGTAATAAATATAATTATGAAATAACCACTATTCCGCTTGTCCTTGGAGGAATAGACCTTGAAAAATTTGTAGAGGACCTTGTAAAAGAGGGAATAAACTATAAAGCAAAACCAAGTGCCTTCATACATGAAAAACTTTGTCAAAGTGCATGTAAACATGCGATTAAGGCAGGGGATAGCCTTTCAAAAGAGGATTGTGCTTACCTTATCACGGAGATAAGGAAGGGCGTAATGTTATGCCCACATGGAAGACCTGTGGCACTTGAACTTACAAAGCATGAGTTTGAAAAACTTTTCAAACGCGTTCTATAAAATCTTCTCCTTCTTGTCATTTCGACCAAAGCCGTAGGCGTCGTGGAGAAATCTATAAAAATTATGCAAAAAGTATTATTCATTTTTGGACCAACAGGCGTTGGTAAAAGCAAGATGGCAGTGTGGCTCGCTCAAAAATTTAATGGCGAGATAATTTCGTCAGACTCTGTGCAAATTTATAGAGGCTTTGATATCGGCTCAGCCAAAGTCACGACAGAGGAAATGGCGGGGGTAAAACATTATAATATTGATATATGTGACCCTTCCGACTATTTTAGTGTAAGCGATTTTGTCGATATCACTCGTAAGGAAATTTCTGAAATTTCAAGCCGTGGAAAACTCCCTATAGTTGTTGGTGGCACTGGATTATATGTTTCAGCGCTGCTTGGTGGCTATAATTTCGGTGGAACTAATAGGAATGAAGAATATCGCAGGGAACTCGAAAAAGAGATAGAAAGGTACGGCTTAGACTATGCCTACCAAAAATTAGAGGCTCTTGATAAAACTCTTGCGGAAAAGATAGATAGACATAATAAAGTAAGGGTCATTCGCGGTTTAGAAATAGCAAAGTATGGTGAAAAGCAAACTAAAAGCGAAACCCCATATGACTATAAAATCATCGCATTGTCGCTCCCAAGAGAGGTGCTGTATCAAAGGATTGATGCCCGTACTAAAAATATGGTCGAAAACGGCCTTGTTAAAGAGGTTAAAGCCTTGCTAGAAAAAGGAGTAACCAAATCTTGCCAGCCTATGAGCGCAATAGGCTATAAGGAGACGGTGAAATATTTAGAGGGTGAAATCAGCCTTGAACAAATGCAAAATGAGATTAAACAAAACACTCGCCATTATGCGAAAAGACAAATCACATATCTTCGCTCGCTATCAAAAACATATAAGGTAAGTGAGGTGGATGTGACGGACTTTGAACTATCGCAAAAGAGAATTGAAAAAGAGGTAAAGGAGTGGTTATGAAACTAGAAAAACTTGAAAAAACCTTGCAAGGACAATTTGATAGGGTAGATAAAATCGCACTATTCAATCAACAAAAGGTGCTAAACGCGTTTATAAATAATAAAATAACCTCTCAATGCTTTGCAGGAAGCACGGGTTATGGTTATGATGATGTCGGCAGAGATAAACTTGCAAAAGTCTATGCCGAAGTTTTTGGCACCGAAAGCGCTATTGTTTCGCCGCTTATCACCTGCGGCTCTCATGCAATTTCCACCGTGCTTTATGGCCTTTTGCGTCCAAATGACCTTTTGCTTTCTGCCACTGGGGAGTTATACGATACTCTTCATGATACGATATTCGGTAAAGATAACGGCTCGCTCCAAGATTTCAATATTTCCTATCAGCAGATAGACCTTAAGAATGGTGAAATTGATGTTGAAACCCTTGTAAAACGGGTGAAAAGCAAAAAACCAAAGGTAATCTTTTTCCAACGCTCAAGGGGATATTCCAGCCGTGCAGCCTTTTCAATCGAGGCACTTGAAAATGCTTTTGGTAAGGTGCGTGCTGTCATGCCAAAGGGAAGTTTCATAGTGGTAGATAACTGCTATGGCGAATTTGTTGAGACGAAGGAGCCAACAGAGGTGGGTGCAGATGTCGCCGTAGGCTCACTCATTAAAAATGTTGGTGGCGGGCTTGCTCCTACCGGCGGCTATATAGTCGGAACTGGGGAGGCGATAACAAGAATAGCCACCCGCTACACATCTCCTTCACTTTTGCTTGAAGTAGGGTCCTATGAAGGGGGGTATAGACTTTTCTATCAAGGCTTATTCATGGCACCACATACGGTGGCACAAGCAATAAAGGGTGCTTACCTCGTTGGCAAGGTTATGGAAGATAAGGGGTATAAGGTTATTCCTGCGTCAAATGAAAACGCCTATGATATTATAAAATCGGTTGTGTTTGATAGCGAAAATGAACTTGTCAAATTTGTTCAAACTGTGCAAACGATTTCACCAATAGACAGTTTTGTTTTACCTATGCCATGGGCAATGCCAGGGTATGAAGATAAGGTAATCATGGCTGCTGGAACCTTTGTTGGTGGGGCAAGTATAGAACTAAGTTGTGATAGTCCAATCAAAAAGCCATATATTGCCTATTTTCAAGGTGGGCTTACTTATGAGCATGTCAAAATCCTTGCACAGAAACTAGAAGAAATCTATTAAGAGGCTAAACCCTCTTTTTTATTGCCGCGCTTCTCACCATTTTTTCTATCATATATACCTTAACTCCCGCATATTTTAAAATATGTCAAAATCTTACAAAAAACAGACCTTTTTCGCGGAGTTAAAGTATTATTTGTTAGACTGCCTTAATGCGTCTAAAACTAAACTAATAATAACTTCTTTTATACTTTTTGTAGGTTTGGTGTTAGGTATAATACTTGCCGTTCAATTTAAAAACGGTGCATCGATATATATATTAAAGGATTTTGGAATTGTAGAGTTCGTAGGCAGTGGGGTGACCACCACCTTCTTTTCAAGACTTCTTTCCTGTCTCCTTATAATGCTCTTGTTATTTGGCTGCTCTTTTACGCCGTTTCTCACGCCACTTGCCATATTACTACTTGCCTTTCGATCCTATCTACTCGGCTTTAATTTCTGCCTAATGCTGCTTACCTATGGCGTGTCAGGGATTATTGTTGCTATATTTGTCATTCTGCCTTGTCAAATATTATTAATTTTACTTTTGACACTTTATTTCTTCATGCTCAATAAAAATAATTGTGATAAAAGGTGCTATGGCGGTGGGGGAAATAAACTCAAAACTATACTTTGTTTTTTTCTCATTATGGCGTTAGTCTGCCTAACTGAAACCGTGCTTCTTCTTATATTTAATGCGAATGTAATAATAGTGATATAATTCCCACTTACTCCTTGCATAAAATAATAAATTTGGAAAAAACTATTTCCATAAGGAGTAAGATAATGAAAAAGATTTTTGTATCTAGTCTACTATTTTTCTGCATACTAGCCACAATATGTTGTACTAGTATGCAAACTGTTCTGCCAGCAATGGCAACAGGTGATATTGATATAAGTTCCAAAAGTGCCTGCCTTGTTGATTATAAATCTGGACAAGTACTCTATGAGAAGAACGCCACCGAGCATCTTCCAGTGGCAAGTATGGTTAAGATGATGACCATTCTTCTCACCTTAGAAGAAATTGATAATGGCAACCTCACTCTTGATACCATGGTCACCACCTCTGAGAACGCTTCAGGTATGGGAGGAAGTCAGGTATTTATTGATCCTTTTGTTGAATATAGGACAGAGGATTTACTAAAAAGCGTAATTATGGCATCAGCAAATGACGCCTCAGTTGCACTGGCTGAGCATATCAGTGGAAACGAAAAATCTTTTGTTGGCAAGATGAATAAGCGCGCACAGGAACTTGGCATGAATGATACCAATTATTCAAATTGTACAGGACTTCCAGCACCCGAGCAGTATTCATGTGCAAAAGATAGTGCAATAGTACTGAAGGCTGTGGCAGAACACGAGAACTATCATAAGTATTCTACAATTTGGATGGACGAACTTACTCATCCATCAGGTCGTAAAACAGAACTTGTAAATACTAATAGGCTTATCCGTTATTATGATGGTTGTGACGGTGGTAAAACTGGCTCAACTAATGAGGCAGGGTGCTGCCTTAGTGCAAGTGCTAAAAGAAATAATATGAGGTTAATTTCGGTAATCGTAGGTGCTAAAAACAGTCAAACACGCTTTAACGAATGTTCTAGCCTTTTCAATTATGGCTTTGCAAACTTTGAAAATAAAAGCCTTCTTGAAAAAGAGGTGGCTTGCAAAAATATGCAGGTAAATAAGGGTAAACAAGAAAGCGTAGATATTTTCGCCGAAGAAGATTATAGCGTAGTAGTTAAGAAGGGTGATAAATCTGAGTTTGAGGTAAACTATGAGCTACCTGAAAAAATCTCTGCACCTAAAAAAGCGGGGGAAGAGGTCGGTAAAGCGATAATCTCACATGACGGACAGGTGGTAAAGGAGATTAGCCTAATAGTCAAAGATAACCTCGATAAACTTTCGCTCAAAGATTGTTTTGATAAAATAGTCCATGAATGGTAATAAAAAACCGCTGCATCAGCGGTTTTTTAATTATACTTCATTTTGCTTGCATTTTATATAAATAATTTGTTAAAATAACATTGCAAACAAATGGAGAAAGGATGGCTATAGAAGAGGTACAAACTGAACAACTCAGTTTCATAGATGATAAATATCGTTTTAAACTTGATAATTTCGAGGGGCCACTCGATCTTCTTTTGCACCTTATAAAAGATAGTAAACTTGATATCATGACGGTCAAACTTGCAGACATCACTGAGCAGTATATGGCCTATATGGCAGATCTTGATAATATTGACATGGATAGGGCAAGTGAGTTTATTATAGTTGCCGCCACACTACTCGAGATTAAATCAAAACAACTTCTGCCAGTGGAAACCGAAGAAGATCCTGAAGAGGAAGACAGTGAGGCACTTTTGCTACGAAGACTGAAAGAGTATGAGCTTTTCAAAGAGACAGGACAACGCCTACGGGAGATTGAAGATATCAATAAACTCTATCGTGCGGCTGGTAAAGAGACAGAAAAGGTTAAGATAGTTATAAAAGATATGGTGCTTGATAAACTCTTAGACGCCTTTGCAAAACTGCTTACAAGGGCAGAGGCGAGGGGAAAAGAGAAAGAAGAGCCAAAGAAGATTGCCAAAGATAGATTCACGGTGGCTGAAAAAATAATTTCAATTCGTGACTATGCGAGGGGGCATAAACGCTTTCCGTTTGAGGAACTTTTTGTACAGGACATGACAAAGAGTGAGATGATAAATGTCTTTTTGGCACTCCTAGAACTATTAAAACTTCAAACAATTCGTGCAGAGCAGTCGGGGATATTTTCTCAAATAAATATAATTTCAAATGAGGTGGCAGAATGAGTAGTATAGATACAGTTATGAACTTAAAAAATGTTGTACTTTCCGTTCTTTTCGTGTCAGGAGACGGCATTGAAAAGTCCTTTATTGCCGAAAAACTAGGTGTCAGCGAGAAAGAGATTGATAAAGCGATTGAACAGCTTAAAAAGGAATATTCTGGCGAAAATGGTATTCATGTAATTACATACAAAAATAAAGTGCAACTTGCGTCAAATCCAAACTTTGCAGAGTATATCTCTGAGGTCCTTAATCCAATACGCGAAAAGTCACTTACTCGTGCCGCACTTGAGACCCTTGCAATAGTTGCCTATAAGCAGCCTATCACTAAACTTGAGATAGAAGATATCCGCCGTGTAAATGCAGACTATGCGGTGCAGGTACTTGTCGACCAAGATATGATTGAGGTTGTAGGCCGTAAAGATGCGGTAGGTAAACCACTTATGTTTGGCACCACCGAAAACTTTTTAAAGAGGTTTAACCTTACAAACCTTGCCGACCTTCCTGACTATGAAGAGCTTCTCCAGCGTATCACAGTCATTCGTGAGGAAGAGGATAAACAAGAAGACACACTATTCCGCAATGTTGATGATATAGAGTTCACCGAAGAACTTCCCGATTTCTTGAAAGGGGAGCAGGTCGAGGAAATAAAGAGCGACGATATAGCCTAAAAAAGCACTTTGAAAGTGCTTTTTTATTTTACTTTATAATATAATATTCCATGCAAGAAAAAAGAGTAAAAAGTTATGGAGAGAATTACTGTCCAGTAAAAATAAAGATAAAATTCAGTCGGTTAAAGTTAGTAAAATGTGTATTTTGCCTTTTGCTAGTAGCCTGTGTGACACTTGGAGTACTTGCCTTATGCGGACTATAAAAAAACGAAAAAGATTTCCGCTGCATCCAAGTTTTCTCCTTCTTTTTGCGTGGTTCATGGTGACGGGACAGGCTGCCGCTTTTTTTATATTTGTAGGCGTTGTGGTAACCCATGAACTAGGGCATTATTTTGTGGCAAAAAGACTAGGTTATAAACTAGATAGCTTTTTTCTTGCTCCTTATGGCGTCAGCTTAAACTATAAAGAAAAAGCTTTTGAGGGGAATGACGAGTTTAAAATAGCAGTGGCAGGTCCACTTGTAAATATAATTTTGTCGGTGGTCGCAGTGGCACTGTGGTGGATTTTCCCAGTATTATATGGTTTTACCGATATCTTTGTTTCTCAGTCCGTGCTGCTTGCATTATTCAACTTGCTTCCCGCTTACCCACTTGACGGCGGCAGAATCTTTATTTCTCTTCTCAGTGGTCGCACCTCACGAAAAAAAGCGGTAAAAATAATCACTGCCGCCAATATCATTTTCACCATGCTGTTTTTGGCATTATTTATTTATTCTTGCACCTATGATTATAACCCCACTTTTGCGCTTGCCGCATGCTTTATGCTAGGCGGCCTAGTCCAGACCAAAAGTGAAAGTAGATATGAAAAACTAAATCTTTTTAATCGTAAAATCAAAGAGTTTTCTCGCCCACACACTATAGTTATAAATTACACAACCACCTTGCATGAAGCAATCAAACATATAGAGCCAAATCGCTTTACAATCTTTTATGTTGTCGGTGAGGGGCAGACGAAGTTAGTCGATGAAAAAGTGGTACTAAAATGGAGTTTACGCTATCCACTCAGTGCCACCTTTGCCGAAATTTTTAAAATTTAATTTTCTTTTAAGAAGGGTAGTAACCTTTCAATATTTTTGCGTTCAAATTCCTTAAGACGCTCAAGCATTTCGTCAATTTCCTTATTTTCGCCGCCATGGTCGTTTTGGTCTTTGTAGCAGGTTAAGATACCCATAAAAGTACCAATCAGCATAAGTTCGGCGATATGACGGGTAGTTTTGTCCATAAGTGTGGACATATTGATTGAGCCCCAAAGCCTAGCCTTTTCCATAAAGTTGTTGTCCTTGATGTCCAACTTTTCGCTTTTCGCATATACTTCGCATTCTCGCTGAAGGGCAAGATAGGTGTCCGCTTCAAGAGCAAGTTCTTTTTTAAGTGACGCATCCTCCGTTTTAGAGATAATGTCCTCAATAGATTGCACCGCCGTTCTAATGTTCTGGTATACACAGTTAAGATAGATTGTGTTTGTTTCTTCCATAAATTCCTCCATAATAAAAGATTGTGCGAAATCACATAAATTATTCCATGAATAGTATTAAAAAGTTTGCAAAAGATAAAGTTATGAAACTTAGTACAAAGATATTAATAGTATTGTTTGTTCTGTCTCTGCCTGCGGCGATATATCTCGGGCAGTTTGTTGTCAGTGGTATTAAACCGATAGATGGCGGATTTAGTATATCTTTTGATACATGGGCATATGTAGGCATCGCGGTAATAACGATAAATGGTATAATAGGCGGAATATTATTTATAAGATTTTTGCGTACTCAAACTTTAAGTAGGGTAATCTTCTTTTCCACCCTTCCTCTTTCGCTCATATATGGCGTAGGCGTGTACCTTCTCACTTCTGTACCAAGAATGACAAGCCCGCTTGCCACTTCGGTACGCAGCATACTCAATATTTCAACAACCAATGTCTATAATACTGTGCTGTGGGTAGTGTTAATCTCAATAGCGTATATAGTGGCACTGCTACTAATGTATATGTTTATTTGCCGCCCAGTGAATAAGATAGAGAAACTGCTTTCCCGCTTAAGTGACGGCGGACTAAAAGAAGATAGACTTAATATCGGCAAAAGCAAGCAGTTTAAAAGCGTAGAACATTCTATTAATAAAATAAATTATAATTATAAAGAGAAGGATAATAAACTCAAACAAACCGACCTTGAAGCACAAAAATTCATACCGAAACAGTTTCTCAAATTTCTAGGGAAATCCAGTATTGCGGAACTCGAACTTGGCAATCAAGTAAAAAAGACAGCAACCACTTTGTTTTGCGATTTAAAGAGTGCGACTGAGATGAGCCGAAGTCTAAGTTTGGAGGAAAATTTCAATTTTATAAACTCCTATCTAAATGTCGTCTCGCCGATAATAAGAAGATATGACGGCTTTGTAGATAAATATGTTGGTGAGGGAATTTTGGCGGTATTTCCACGCCCACAGAATGCAATCGATTGTGCCCACGCAATAGTGAGGACGATAGAGATAAAAAATAAATCCCACCATGATCTTCCGCCGGTAGACGCAAAGATATCAGTGCATACTGGTGAGGTCATCTTTGGTATTGTAGGGGAAGAGGAGCGTAAAAGTCCAACTATTGTATCAGACTCCATAGACCTTGCCTCAAAACTTGAAGATATTAATAAATTCCTTCATACGAAGATAATTTTCACCCAGTCGGTGCTTAATGAGGTGTCGTCTCGATATAGATTTAACTATCGATACCTTGGATCCCTCAGCCTAGATGAAGGCACCAGCCTCCCGCTTTTTGAGAGTATGGAGGTTTACCCTCGTGATAGACGGGAAAAACTCATTCACTTAAAAAGCAAGTTCGAACTTGCAGTAAGAAAATATAATGACGGCCGTTATGCGGAGAGTGCGAGGGAGTTTGAGGAACTTTTAAGACTTGTTCCAGAGGATAAACCGTCCTATATTTATTATAATAAAGCGCTAGAAAAGGCAAATAAAGAGGATTATTAATTGACAGCAAATCCTAGTCGTGGTAAAATATAGCCATGCTTAACGGAAAAACAAGGCCAAAAATGAAGACCTGTCCACGCTGCGGGCTAAAAACTATGGAAAGCACCGAGGTTTGTGAGGACTGCGGTCTTAAGTTTGAGCGCCTTGCCCTTGCAACAAATAAAGATGCAAAACGCAAAAAATTGCGTGGTGACCGAAGTTTTATAATAAAGACAAAGACCCTTCCAAGTGATGTCAGTTTTATAAAACTGCTTTTGTATACCATATTTTTGGGGATATTTGGCGGTCACTGTTACTATACAGGCAGATATCTTAGAGGTGCTATGTTTACAGTAAATATGATTTTACTCATTGCCTTCACAGTGTTCAACGGTTATTTTCTTACGGTTTGTGGCGGTCATTTCTTTGAAATCGTGATGCCATTTTGTGGTGCCATTCTTTGCGTGTGGATTTATGATATCTTTGCGGTGGCATTAAAACGCTTTAAGGTGCCAGTGGCGATTGACTTACAGGGGGAAGACAAATGAGGATAGTAGTTGGAATAAGTGGCGGAGTGGACTCCTCGGTTGCCGCCTACCTTTTAAAGAAACAAGGGCATGATGTTATAGGACTGTTTATGGTCAACTGGTCGGAAAAGGACGGCACCTGCACAGCAGAAGAGGATTTTGAGGATGTAAAACGGGTATGCGATAAAATCGGAATACCATATTATAGCGTCAACTATTCAAAGGAATATTACGATAGGGTTTTCACATATTTCTTAGAGCAGTATAAGGCGGGAAGGACGCCAAATCCCGATGTGCTGTGTAATCGTGAAATCAAGTTCGGCCCTTTTCTCGAAAAGGCAAAGCAACTTGGTGCTGATATGATAGCCACAGGCCATTACGCAAGAAAGATAGAAAAGGACGGGAAATATTACCTTGCCAAAGCCAGTGATTTAAATAAGGATCAGTCCTACTTTTTAAATCAACTTAGTCAAGACCAACTGAAATATGTTCTTTTCCCACTTGAAGATATCGAGAAACCCGAGGTTAGAAGGATTGCCAAGCAGCTTGACCTTTCCACCGCCGAGAAGAAGGATTCCACCGGCATATGCTTTATAGGCGAAAGGAATTTCAAAAACTTTTTAAAGGACTTTTTGCCAGCCAAAGCAGGGGAGATTAGGGATTTAAATGAAAAGGTTGTCGGTCGCCATGACGGACTTATGTATTATACCTTAGGCCAAAGACGAGGACTCAATATCGGCGGCAGGGCAGACGGAAATGGACAACGCTGGTTTGTCATAAGAAAGGATTTGAAGAATAATATTCTCTATGTATCACAAGGCGAGGATGACGAACTTTTTACTGACGGACTTTACGCTATCAAAATGAATTGGATACCCGAAAAGCCAAAAGAAAAAGAGTTTGATTGTTACGCCAAATTCCGTTATCGCCAGCCCGACCAAAAGGTGCATGTCACAGTACTCAATGACAGCGAAATCAAGGTAGACTTTGCCGAGAAACAGCGTGCAATCACTGAAGGGCAATATGTTGTGCTTTATGATGAAAACGGCTTATGCCTTGGCGGTGGCGAAATAGATAAGTCATATAAGAACTAAAAAATACGCTAGCCCCTAGCGTATTTTTTAGTTGAGTATACATTAAAAACTACTACTTGTCATTTCGACCGCAGCCCGTTTTTTCTCCCTTTGTCATTTCGACCGAAGGGCGTAGCCCGCAGCGGAGAAATCTATTTATTCTAATATTCTTTTAAACCCAATAAAATATCAGCCGAAATATTAAAATATTTACAAAGGAAAACTATTGTATCATAACTTGGCTTTTTCTTACCATTCTCCCATTTGTTAATTGTAGACATGCTTACATGAAGCTCTTTTGCGAACTCCTCTTGTGTCAAGCCTTTTTCTAATCTTAACCCTCTAATTACATCTTTAAATTCCATATAAATATTTAAGCACAAAGGTGCTTATTTTTCTTGACATAAGCACCATGGTGCTTATACAATATAATTATGAACAAGTTAAAAGAAATTAAAGCGGAAATATTATCAAATCCAGAGGTTATAGAAATAATGGAAAATAAAAGTGTAAAAGACATTGCCACTTTGCATTTTGGATTGGGGATGTATATAAGGAATAGATATTTATGGGGGAATGCAGAAACGATACAAATATTAAAAGAATATTATAAGGTAGAAAGTGTTGATGACATTTCGTGGGAGATAATTAAGGATTTGTATAAAGAATTAAAAAAATGAAATACGCTAGTCCCTAGCGTATTTATTTTTGGCGCAGAGAACAGGATTCGAACCTGCGGAGGCTTATCACCTCACACGCTTTCCAAGCGTGCGCCTTAAACCGCTCGGCCATCTCTGCAACATAGTTTAGATTATAAGGTATTTGTTTATAAAAATCAATCATTTGTAAATAAAAATAAATAAACTCTTGAAAAAGTTAGAACGATAAGGTATAATTAAATTATGAAAAACAAATTAATTTCAATAGCAAATAGTTTTAGACGAAATGATAATTTTGTAAAAGATATCTTTGTTTTCAAAGATAAGGATAATAATTTGCATATTGCTTATTTAAGAAAGGTAAAAACAATGTTTTCAATACATTCATATACCTTAGAGGGGCATGCAACGGGGTATATAAATGTACATTTTCATCCAAACAATAGACTTTTCTTGGGTGAGGTTTACACCTATCAAGACTATCGTGGCAAAGGTGTAGCGTCAAACCTAAATGATATTTTAAACTATGCCTTGCAAGATTATGTAGGCTGGGTAATTCGTGGAGAGTATCATCCAATACAACTTTCCACTGATAGAGATTACAATCGCTATGTATCGGAAGAAGAACTAGATAAAAGGGCAAGGGCATTTTATAAGTCTGCTGGCTTTGAGGTAATCAATATTGAAGAGCATGCTTTTGATGTCGCAAATCATCCAATATATACTTATGAAGATGATTTTGAACTTGCCGAGGGTGGCAAAACAGAGTGTATTGTAATAAAAGAAATCAAGAAACAAGAAAACCTGCCTTTTACCAAGATTGACGGTATCTATGTTAAAAACGATGCGGTAGAACTTGCAAGTCAAGAAGACGAAGCGGTTTAACCGCTTTTTTTATTGTCTTTCAGCCCGTTTTTCGCATATAAAATTGTTATGAAACAATATGATCGAAATTCCGCTGTTGCCTATGCTGAGAGGTGGGCGCTAAGTGCAAACCCAAAATATTATCACTTTGCGGGAATAGGTGGCGACTGCACCAACTTTATTTCACAATGCCTTTACGCTGGTAGTGGGGTAATGAACTATAATAAATATTATGGTTGGTTTTATATCAATTCCTTTAATCGCTCACCCAGTTGGACGAGTGTACAATATCTCAATAGGTTTTTGTTACGGCAGAGCGGAATAGGGGTCATCGGCGAAATTGCCCCAGTAGAAAACCTCGAGATAGGTGATATCATACAGCTGCGGCAAAATCCCACGCATTTTAATCACACCGTGATAATTACAAAAAAAGAGGGGGAGAGAATATATGTTTCCGCCCACTCTAATGATGCACTTAATAAACCCTTAGAAGAATACTATTATCTTGAACTTTTAGGTATTCACATTAAGGGGGTTGTCGAAAAATAGACGATAAAAAACTGGCTGATGCCAGTTTTTATTTGCCTTAGCAGTTAAGTAAACGCCAAATTCTGCCTTTAACAATCATAAGGACTAAGTCAACAATCCAAACGATGTTAAAACCGAAAATTAAGCGAATAAGACCTGCAACAAACTTGCCTTCACTAAATCTAGTAAAAGCACCAAGTAGCCATGCAGTAACTGGAATGATTGCAAGAATAAGGCTTACAACTCTTCCAAGTCCAAAATAATCTTTGCTTGATTTCTTTGCCATTTCACTTTCCTCCTATGGTAATGATACTATAAAAGTATAGAAAAAACAAATAAAATCAAGACAAATTTAGTGATTATCAATTTTTTTCATGATAGAAAGCAGTTCATCCGCATATTTAATTGCATCATCTTCGCTTGTAGTTTCCACCATAATGCGGATTTTCGGTTCGGTGCCGCTTGCTCGCACTAAAATTCTTGCAGAAAGTGGCAACTTGTTTTGTATACTTTTAATTTCCTGCGCCAGAAGTTCGTTGTTAATGATGCGTAACTTGTCGCTCGTCTTGTATGTGCGGTTTTCCTGAGGATAAAGTTTTGCATCAAAAAGTTCATTAAGGTTTTTGCCACTTTCTTTAATTATTTCGCTAAGTTTAATTGCTGTTAAAACGCCGTCACCAGTTGTCGCATAAGAGGAGAGAATAATATGACCTGACTGCTCGCCGCCTAAACTAAGGTTCATGTTTTCCATAGCCTCAATAACATATTTGTCGCCAATATCAGTTCTCACCATGTTAATTTTGTTTTTTTCAAGCGCACGACAAATGCCGCTGTTGGTGTGACTTGTGCCAACCACGGTGTTGTTTTTAAGTTCGCCCTTGCCTTTAAGGTACTTGGCTAGAATATAGATAAGTTTGTCGCCGTCAAATACTGTGAGACTATCATCCACCGCAATAATTCTGTCGGCGTCACCGTCAAAAGCAAAGCCGACATCTGCACCTGATGTTTTCATAAGACGCTGTAAGTTTTCTATATGTAAACTCCCGCATCCTTCGTTTATTTTTTCACCATTACCGCTTGCCCCAGTAGTTACAACAACTGCACCCAGCGATTTAAACACTTTTTTAGCAATTTTGTATGAGGCACCGTTTGAGCAGTCAAGTGCAATTTTCATTTCTTTAAAGTCTAAACTTGTCACATTCTCTAAATGTTTTTCGTAAATTTTCACACCGTCTTTGCTATAAGAAAATTGTCCCAGTTTAGGGCATACGAGGGGAGAGGAAAATATTTCTTCAAGTTCTGCTTCTTCTTTTTCGTTTAACTTTCGTCCGTCACTGCCAAATACTTTTAAGCCGTTATATTCTGGTGGGTTATGTGAGGCCGATACCATAACCCCGTAGTCTGCATTAAATTTTTGCACAAGAAGTGCAACGCAAGGGGTGGTAACAATTCCCACATCAATCACATTTGCCCCAGCCAGCATAGCCCCAACAGCAAAAGCAGAGGTTAGTACACCTCCCGAAACCCGCGTATCTCGTCCTATGACTATTTTTGCACATTGTTTTTTCTGGCCAAGACTGTTTCCCAGTTTTTGTGCAATTTCGGTTGAGAGGTCTCGGCAAGCAATACCGCGTATTCCGTCTGTTCCAAAATATATTCCCATTTAGTTCTCCTTTCTGTATTTTTTCGCGCGTTCTGGCTTTACCGAAGGCACAACTCTTCCAATAACAAAATCGTCAGGCTTTGTGTCCTCAGTAATAGTGGTGCCAGCACAAATGTAACTGCCGTCAGCAATCTCAATAGGTGCAATAACATTCACATTGCTGCCAATAAAGCAGTTTTTGCCCACCTTGCACTTTTGCTTAATTTTTCCGTTGTAGTTAACAAAAATGGCACCGCAACCAATGTTGGTGTTTTCTCCAATTTCGCAGTCTCCTATGTAGGCAAGATGATTTGCCTTCACGCCGTCATGCAGAATGGAGTTTTTAACTTCTACAAAATTCCCAAGTTTCACATTGTCGCAGGTCTTAGAGTTTGGGCGCAGGTGAGTGAAGGGGCCAATTTGGTTGTTTTTTCCAATAATAGATTTTTCAATGATGCTGCATTTCACCGTACTGCCACTGCCAATCATGCTGTCATAAATTTCGCAGCCAGAGAAAATATGCACGCCGTCACCAATTTCACAGTTTGTTAGTTGCACATTGCCATGAATAACAACATCCTTGCCAAACACACAATTATATATATGGACAGATTTTCTGTCCAAAAGTTTAGGTTTGTTTTTCAAAATTTTCACCTCAATATTCTTTATTCTTTTCTAGCCTCAAATGTGTTTGCGAAAATAAAAATCTTTGCTATAATAAGAACACGAGGTCTAACATGGATTGTATATTTTGTAAAATAGTAAAAGGTGAAATCCCAAGTTATAAAATCTTTGAGGATGATTATACTCTTGCTTTTTTAGATATTGCTGATGATATAGAGGGGCATACTCTCGTTATTCCAAAAAAGCACTGCCATAATGTTATTGATTGCCCAAAGAAGGATTTGGCTCATGTCATGGAAACAGTGCAACTAGTTTCAAAACATTATACTGAAAAATGCGGTTACGATAGCGTTAATCTTATGAATGTGAACGAACTTGTGCCACACTTTCATATGCATGTATTTCCACGCCGAAAAGGGGATGGAAAAGATATTTATAAAACCTATCCGAAGATAGGAAATGATTTAAAGGCCTTGGCAGAGAAATTAAGAATTTCTACCACGCCGACAAACTCTCGTTCTGTCATTTCGACCGAAGCGGAGAAATCTTCTCCCAAAATAGTTTTGTATACTGACGGTGCTTGCTCTGGTAACCCAGGACTTGGCGGCTGGGCAGGAATACTAAGGTATGGAAATCAAGAGAAGGAGATTTCAGGCGGAGAGAAAGAAACCACCAATAATCGTATGGAACTCATGGCGGTAATTGTAGGCCTAGAAAAGATAAAAGAGCCTTGCGAGGTGGAGGTTTACAGCGACTCTGCTTATGTAGTCAACGCCTTTGTCGAGGATTGGATAGGCTCATGGCAGAAGAATAACTGGCAAACCAGCGGTAAGAAAGAGGTGCAGAATATAGATTTGTGGAAACGCCTTCTTGTTCAAACCCAAAGACATAGCGTGTCATGGCATAAAGTGAAGGGACATGCCGATAACGCACTCAATAATCGCTGTGACGCACTTGCGCGTGCCGAGATTGACAAATTGAGGCTGCACACAAGCTAATTGGTCTCAAAATTTACTAGCATAAATTTTTCCGACCCTACCGCTTGGTTTGCCTCTTGCGACCAAACGAAATCGCAGCAAGGCTTGGCGATTTGTCGCAACTTTTCAAGCGGATGTTTTTTATCTAATTTCCTACATTTTTTTATTCAAATCAACTCCACCCCTGTCATTTCGACCGAAGCGGAGAAATCTAAAATAAAAAAGCACACCAATCGGTGTGCTTTTTAATCGATGTTAATCAACTTTTCGTATATGGACTCATAAATCGCAGGCGCACTTGTTTTCCACTTGTGTATTGCCTCGTTTGCGGATTGACGGGAGGGGGCCTTAATTTTAAGTTCAAACATAGGCACGGTTATAAGCGGCTCATAAATTCTAAGAATAACATTGTAGGAGCCGTCATCATTTTTGTTGTAGGTGGCGGTATACTCTTGTGAAGATTTTACATTAAGTTTGTTTATTTGAAGATATTGTGAAATATTTTCACGCAGAGAGAAAGGAATCCGCCTGTAAAGGTAGGAGAGGCATTCTCTTCCTTCATAGGTTAGTGAAAAAAGTTCTTTGCCTTGTTCAAGATTGCCAAGTTTATAAAGAAGTTTAGACTGTGTAAGGTCGTGAATAATGGCCTTGCAGTCCATGTAGTTTTTAATCCACTCGTTTTTCACGCTACAAATGTCCAAAATAGAGTCCTCGGTAAGAGGAATTTCCATCTTATCGAGTACAAACAGCATTACAAGTTTGTCTAAAATCAGTTGTTCTTTTTCTGTAAGTATTTTTTCCATTACGCTATTCTAACATGAAAATGCAAAAGTTGCAAATTTTTTTCTTAAAAAAATGTTTTGTTAAATTAAATAGTTGTGTTAAACTATAAAAAAGAAGGGGTAGAGATGGCAAATAATGAAAATATAGAGAAATTTTTGTCCTCATGTGATGAACTTATCACAGGGAAGTTTTTAGTTGCGGAGAATAAGATACAAAAGGTGCTAGGTCTTCTTGCCGAGACACCTGAGGTTTACTCTCTTGTTGCTGAATGTATGGAGCATTTTAATCGTGATCGTGAAATGGGCAAAGCCTTTGTACAAGCGACAGGCGGCAAATTTTTATGTATCATGCCTGATGAGGAGTTTAAGATAATCGCGCTTGTGTTCTGTACACTTGCTGATATCAATGTAGGTAAAATCAACTTTATGGAATTTGTAAAAAGATTTTTCTCTGATGAAGGGGATAATCCATATAAGAGATTTATCAGCCTTATGATTATTCCATTTAGAAATCTTATTGCCGAGGCCTTTGGCTATCCAAAAATTGACCTTGCAAGTCCAAAGCCAGAAAAGGCCGGAGAAACCCAAGAGGAGACAAAACCAGAGGATAAACAACCTGTTTATATGGACGAGGAAATGGCAAACAAGATATTGAAATTTCCAACCGTAAGAAATTTAAATAGGGTAGACAGTTTAGTTGGGCTTGAAAAACTTTGCGTGGTATGTCAAAGAATATGTGGTCAAATGCTTGATGAACTTGAAAGTATGAGACGCGATAGTCATACTGAGGAACTCTTGATGATTTGTTACGCAATCATCATGGCATCAGCAGACCAAGACCTTGATATGCTCAGGGCTTTAACCTATGGTTTAAAGTATGCAAGTAAGGGCGTTAAAAGTATAAAGTATCTTGTTAGGGAACTTGAAGAGAATATTGAAAGATATATAAATGCCTTAGAAGATAACGACTAAAAAACAAGAAATTATAAGTGCCAGTATGGCGTGTGTGAACTTTTGAAGAGCGAACAACCATATCGGCATTTTTATTTTGCCCAGCATTGTGAGTGATTGCAGCATGGTGGAAACTCCTCCAAAACTTATAATAAAACTGCATGCGGGTATGGCGAGGCCCGTGGGCATGGCAAGAGCAATATCTTTGCATCCTCGTGTTATTTCAATAAGCCCCGCAAGTATTGATGAGATAGGCGTAGGAAGGAAGGAAAGAATAGGGGAAAGCGAGGTTATCACAACAAAGAAAATGGCAATAATTGCCCCCACTGAAATAATACTTAACGCACTGTCAAGCACCATGCTGCCAATATCAGAGCCAGCCTTGTCCACTTCACTATTTTCGCGGGGGAGTTCCGCGGCCTTCACCTTTCGATAAAGGAAACCATTGATTATCGCACCAAATATGTGTGCGATTAAAATAATGTAGCCCGCCCTAGGTGAAAGCAGCATTCCCACTCCCACCGCACCGATTATAAACATGGGACCCGAAGTTGAGCAAAAAGCGGTCATTCTAAAAGCCTCTTCGCGGGACACCTTGCCAGATAGATAGAGGTCACAAGTCATCTTGGCTCCTACAGGGTAACCAGAAATAATACTCATCAAAAACACATACCCTGAAACACTAGGTGTGCGATATAACTTTTGCATAGGCATAAAGCACGAAATCTTTTCAATGCTGCCGAGGGAAGAAAGCACTTTCGTAAAGAATATAAAAGGTAGCACACTTGGTAACACATTTAATGCCCAAGCATTAATTCCCGCCAAAGTTTCCTGAATATAAAGGGAGGGAGAAATCACCATCGAAATGATAATGTAGATAATGAAAATAGAAAGAAAAAAGCGATAATTTTTCAAAAATGACCTCATATTATTTGACAGTAAAACTCCTATAATATATACTTAAATTCGTAATCACCTAACATAAAATATGTTGAAAAAATAAAATTAAGAAGGTAAATAATGAAAATTAAGAAATTATATAAAAGGGCGAGGGCGGCCGAAAAGACGATAGTGTTTCCAGAGGCTGGCTTCAGCGATAGGACGATAGAGGCCGTTAAATATATTGCGAAAAAACGCCTTGCAAAACCGCTGCTTATCGGTGATGAAAGCGCGTTAATTTTAAGAGATAAAAAACTTATAAATTTTGATATAGTCAATCCAAAAACTTTTCCTTTTACTGAGCAACTAGCAAAAAGTTTGTATAAAAAGAGGAAAGAAAAAGGCCTTACCGAAGAGGAAGCCAAAAAACTTGTTTTAG
>CANBAL010000009.1 GCA_947366545.1 uncultured Clostridia bacterium | reverse complement strand
GGCTTTATCTAAAGAGCTTGGAGCGGTCATTGAAGTTGTTTCACCTAAAATTTGTGAAAGAAAGTCAAGCGGGATTATAAACAAACTATATTCAATCGGTGAAATTGAAAGCGAACAGGGAGACTTTGTCTCGCTTCTTGCAGCATCCACCATTCAAGAAGAGTGTGAAACTATATGCAAGATGATAAAGTACAAGGCTTTTAAAGGCGAAAGGTACAGTGATTTTGCTATCGCATGTGGGGATTTAGAAAACTATGCACCACATTTGGAAAGATACTTAAAAGCGCTTGATATTCCATATTATATTGATCAGTCACAAACGGCAGACAGTTCGCTGCTTGCACAATTTATACTTCAAATATTAGAGGTGATAGCAAAGGATTACTCAAAAGAAGCCTTGAAATCACTTGCCTCAAACTTAATTTTTGGAGTGGAAAACTCGGATGAAGTTTGTTTTCAAATAGACAAACTTAACATAAATGGAAAAAATAGGTACAAAAAGTATATGGCGGGCATTTGTCCTAGGTTTGATGAGACGCTTGATGGACTTGAAAAGGCAAGCACTTTTTCTCAAATAGGGGACATCATTTTAGCCATAATTGACAAATTCGACAGTGAATATCAAAATCTTTTAGGCAGATTAGAGCGTGAGGGCTTAGTAAAAGAGTATCAGATAAACGTACAAGTAAAAGAAATTCTTTTGGAGACGATAAGCAAACTTACTGAGTTTAAAAAAGATGAAGCATGTTCAAAAGGCGAATATCTAAAATATTTAAAATTACTTTTGACATTTAAAGAAGTATCCACTGTGCCAACCTATGTTGACGCTGTCTTTGTTGGTGATGCTGGAAACAGTTGTTTCTATGGGACAAAAAATCTTATCGTAATGGGTGGCGAGCATCTGCCATATCTTTCTGGCGATAATGGACTTCTCAGCGATGATGATATAGATGCACTCAGCGTTTTAAAAAAGATAGAGCCTAGTATTAGGATGATTAACAGACGAAACAGATTTAAATTATTTAATCTTTTATGTGATTTTAGTCGCAGTCTCACAATAAGTTTCCTTGCAAACAGCGAAGGTGGAAAGGTGGAGGTGCCTGCTTATATTGACAATATTTCCAAGATATACGGAAAAGGAATTGTTTCCGCAGGTGCATTTTACCAAATTGAAAATGTAGAAGAAGGAAATATAGATAGACTTTTATTTTCGATAGGCGGGAAAAAACTAATTTTAGAAGGACAAGGCTTGGATGCTTTTAAAAAGCCTATATTAAACGCGGCGGAAATAGAGGAGAGCGTTGTAGACCTTTCCAAAAAGGAAATCTCAGTTGACGCACATAAGTTATTTTTCCCAAAAGATTATACCAAAGTGACACAACTTGAATGTTTTTTTGATTGTCCATTTAAACATTTTGTAAGATACGGCTTACGGGCGGTTGAACAAGAAGAATATGAGTTTGACCAAAGAGATATTGGTAACATCTGTCATAAATTGGCAGAAAAATTTGTGCTAGATAACAAAATGCGTTTGGGCAGCCTAATGCCGAAAGAAATAGAAGATTATATTAATGAAAATCTCTCTTTGGTAATAAGAGAGGAAAACCTCGAAGAAAAACTTGAGGCCACGATAGACAGTAAGAGTTTGTTAAATTACATAACAAGGCTTGCAAAATTCTTGCTTGCAAGGATATGTTTTGAGCAAAGGTTTTCACAATTTAAACCAGTGTTTGTGGAAAAGAACCTCGGCGGTTTTTATTTGAACTATGGGGAAGGTAAAACAATCGAGTTTTTAGGAAAAATTGACAGAATTGACGCAGTAGATAATTATTTTAGAGTTATGGACTATAAGACTGGCCATGTTGCACCAATACTGAAAGATTTATATTATGGCGACAAACTTCAACTTTTCCTTTACGCAAGCGCTAGTGGAAAACTTATTAATAAAAAATGTGTGGGCACATTTTATTTTGACAGCAGATATGATTTTGACAAAGAGGATGAACAAGCCGTGCTTTTAAAAGGGCTTGTGGAAAATGACGAGCAGGTGTTGCCGCTTTTTGACTACAAGTTGCAATCAGGTGCAAGCGATATAATTGCGGTAAGCCCAAAGGCGACAAGTGGGTATAAAGGCTCTGCACTCGCGAAGTTTCCGCTTTCCACATTTGAAGGCTATGCAAAAAAGGTTTCCGCTAAGGCTTTGGAAGAAATTGAAAGTGGATATATCGAGGCTAAGCCGTCACAATTTTCTTGTGAGAGGTGTCCATATTTCAGCATCTGCCTTATTGATAAGAAGAAAGGAGTAAGAAAAAAAGATAGGATTTCTCAGGAGGACATCGACAAGGCGACAAAGGAGGGCGGAGATGAGTAAATTAACTTTAGAGCAAAATAGTGCTATAAATAATGATAGCAAAAATCTTATTGTTAGCGCCTCTGCTGGTAGTGGAAAGACCTTTGTTCTAATAGAATATATCACCAAACTTGTTGTAGAGAGACATATTCCGATTAGAAGAATTTTGGTACTGACCTTTACTCGTGCTGCTGCGGGAGAAATGAGGGAAAGGCTAAGTAAAGCCTTGTTAAAACAAAATTATGACAAGTATTTACTGGAGCAACTTGACGATTTGTCAATAGCAGATATTTCCACTATAGATGCTTTTTGTGAAAAACTGATTAGACGCAATATTGACAAACTTGAACTGGATGAAAATTTTTCTGTCCTAGAAGACGGAAGTGAATTGAAGAGCAAGGCTTTTGAGAGGGCGATAACAGCTTTTGAAAAAGACAATTTAAGTGAGCTTAACGAAATCTATTATAGTTACAGAAAAAATAAAAACATTATTTTTGATACGATTCTTGGTATCGAAAGTTTTTTCTCGGCCTTATACAAACCAGATGATAAAATAAATTATTTTTCATCAAATCAACCTTCTATATTTAAACTTGCTTTAAAAGAGGCGAACGAGGATTTACTTGAAGAGATAGAAAGGTTGAAAACACTTACGCAAGAAGTAAAAGAGAAGGTTGATGAGCCAAAATATCAGCGATATTGCGACTATATTTATCATTTGCTTGACCAAAACTATTCGGAAAATTTTATTTTTAATGTAAAAAACCTTAAAATGATAAATTTAGAACAAATCCCTATTATAAGAGGAGAAAATCGCGACGAAGAGTCCGTTAATCTAGTGAAATCATTAAGGCAGGAAATAAAAAATTTCTTAGAACAAATAGGGAAATATAACTTTGACGATAAAATATTATTAGAAAAGCAGGAAAATGGCAGTTTATCGAAAGCGTTGCTTGATTTATACAAAATTTACAAAGAAGAGTATGAAAAATTAAAGCGCAACCTTGATATTGTGGATTTTGTGGACATAGAAAACTTGGCACTTTCGCTTATGGAAAATGAAGAAGTGCTTTCAAGCATACAAGAAAAATATGATTATGTTTTTGTTGACGAGTACCAAGATACAAATAGGGTGCAAGAGGCTATTATCAAGCCTATCACAAAAAACAGTCACTTTGTTGCTGTTGGTGATCCGAAACAAGGTATCTATGGCTTTAGAAACGCCACCATGGAGATAATGCAGCAAGATATAGAGGATTTTTCTGCTAGTGGTGGGGTTGCTTTTCTTAGAGGAAATTTCAGAAGCGATGACAGGCTCCTATCCTTTATTAATAAGATTTTTGAAAGGGTTATGACGCAAGAAGTGGTGGGGCTTGATTATAAGCAAACCTCAATGCTGAAAGGGGAAGTGCCTTTTGGAAAAATGCAGTTACCATCAGTAAGAGTTGATGTTGTGGAAAAACCAGAAGTAGAAAAAGAGACGCTAATTAAAGGCGTGTATAGTGTTAAAGACGATGAGCTTTTGTCAAATGATAAAGACAGTCTTGAAGCCAGCGTCATAGTGGCACGGATAGACGAACTGTTAATGAAAGAAATCTATGACACCAAATTAGGAGACTATAGAAAGGTAGAACTAGGAGACATAGTAGTATTATTTAGAAGCAGAAACTCACTCATGGACACACTAGCGGTAAAACTTGTGGAGAGGGGATACCCTGTTTTAGTAGACAGTAAACAACTTGCAGTCCAAGATGGCGATGTGCAAATGCTTTTAAATTTATTAAAATTGCTTATTAATAAAAATGATGACAACTCTCTAATCTCGGTGTTAGCTTCACCTTTAGGTGGGTTTACTTTGGACGAATTGGCATCGCAAAGATTGCTCGCACCAGAGGAAAAACATTTCTATGAAGCGCTAAAAAGTCAGCCTAATGATAAGATTAAAGATTTTTATCAAATGCTGGATGAATTAAAACTAAAAGTACAAACGATAGGGCTTTATCGTGCGTTAAACGAATTGTTTGTTAATAAAAATTATTTTGCCTATCTTAAACAAGACAAGACAAAGTATATGCTTGTGATGAATTTTATGCAGGAATTAAAAGCAAAAGATTTGGGCGTAAGTGAAGCAATTTCTTATTTTGAAGAAACTGGCGGACAGAAGAAAGGTATAAACGAGGGAGTAAGTGATGCGATAAAGCTTATGACCATTCATGCAAGCAAAGGACTGGAATACCCGATTGTGATTCTTGCAGGTGCTGGGCAAAAACTTGAAAAGCCTTCAAGAAAAAACTATGAAATAAATGAAAAATTAGGGCTTGGCACATATGCATATAACGAACTTACAAATATAAAATGCACAACTCCAGTACTTGAAATGATAAAGAGCCAAAATCGTGAAAAGGAAATGATTGACGAAATAATGATTTTTTATGTTGCGTTCACTCGTGCTAAAAATCATTTATATATAGTAGGACAAGATAAAATAAACAATCTTTATTACAATGGTTCACCTTTAAAAGCAAAGAACTATTTGCAACTGATATTTTATGCTTTTGGGGAAAGTGTGCTTGAGAAACTAAAGAATGAAGAACGGGTAGTAATTGGCGATTGGGAATTAAATCTTGTCAATAAAGTGTCAGAGCCTTCTATAGAAAAGATAAACCTTCAAACAAAACAGCTTTCGGAAGGTCAACTTGAAAAAGTAAGAGAGTATTTAAATTTTCAGTATAATGGCTATGAAAATTGTACACTTAATTTTAAAAACTCTGTGACAGGACTTAACAATTTAAATCAAAAAATAGAAAAGTTTGACCTTGAATCAAACGAAGACTTTTTGAATACGGGAAATGCTTATCATGAAGCGTTAAAGCTTATTGACTTTGAAAAGGTTGAAAACATTGACGATTTGAACAAGCAGTTAATGGAGAAATCGGAAGAGTTTACTGCGGGCTATCTTGATTTAATAAATAGAGAACTGCTGCTAAAAAACATTTTAATAATTAAAAATCTTATAGGCGAAAGTAAGGTTTACAAAGAAAAACAGTTTGTTATGAAGGCGCAAGCGAAAGAAATTATTGATACAAATTGTGAAGATGAACTATTGGTACAAGGCGTTGTTGACATGTTTGCCATTGGCGCGCAAAATTATTTAGTAGACTACAAATACACTCAAAATAAATCAAATGAAAAAATACTGGAAAAATATAGTAAACAATTAGACATCTATTCTCTTGCCATTGAAAAAGCATTTGGAATAAAATTGAATAAAAAATACATTTTATCATTAAAAAATGCAGAATTAATTGAATATTTTGATTAATTTATCACCTTTTATTTAGGCGGAAATATCAATTTTGGCTAAAAATAAATAAAAAATAAAAATATGAAAAAAATAATTAAAAATAAAAATTTAATTAATTTTTATTATGATTATTTTTTTTCTTATGCTATACTAAATTTAGGTTAGGAGGAAATTATGAATTTTTCCATGTTATGCGAAATAGAAAGCTCGTTCAAAACCTTTTTTCAACAGGTTGCACAAGCCATTCATTTTGAAGGGATGCTTGCTATCGCTTTGGTGGTAGAACTATTTCTTGTATTTATATTTGTTTTAAAGACCGCCTTTTCATACGAGATGAGATTAAGGAGGAGTTTGGATAAACTTAACTCTTGGCTTTTTATAAACAAAAAAATTGACCAGAATAATATTAAAGAATTTAATGACCTTATTAAGAAAGGACCAAAGCGTCTTGTATACTACTGGCAACAATACATACTTTTTAGAGAGAAAGAAGCCACGCATTATCTATCACTTGAAAACCTTGTGGAAAAACCTCTTAAAACAAGCAGTTGGGCAAATAACATTAAAAATTTGAACTTAGTTTCTCTTATATGGGCGTCCATTGTTCTCCTTTTTGGAATGGGTAGTGTAACCACCTTGACAGGATTAAACTTAATTTCCGCGATTGCACTTCCAGTATTTGTTTTAATTATTAGCATTGTAGCGTCTATGTTCCTTAAGGGAAGAAAAACGACAAACCTTGACGACATTTACAGCCACTACCACATTTTTGCAAGATTTATTTTAAATGCTTGCGTTGACCTTCCTTCTTATATTGATTTCGACTTACTCTTTTCTTCAAAAGAAATCAGCAAGGGTAACCCTCAACTTCGTGAATACTACGAAAGCAGGGCAAGGAAAGCCAAAGAGGAATTTGAAAACGCAAAGAAGAGCGATGTGGAATATGTTGAATACAACTTTGCAGATGCAGGGGTTGACGGCTCCCTTGTGCTTGAAAGAGCGATGAAGGAAACAGAGGCGTTTATCAACAAAAAGACAAACACTCTTGCAAAGATTTCCCATGTGGAGGCTGAAAAAGAGGCACTTCGTAGAAACCATGAGAATGTACAAAAAGATTTGCAAAGGAAGATTCAAGCATCAAAAGAGAACATCAATAAACTTATTCAACAGCAGGAAGCCACCACAAACAGAATGGAGGTAGGATTCCTTAGAAAACAACAAGAGCAAGAGATTTCAAAGCAGGAATCTTTACAAAGCGAATATGACCAAGAAGAAACAAGATTTGCTCTTTCTATTGAAGAGTTAAATCAAGAGGTTGATAACCTAAGGATTCAACTTGACGACTCCAAAGATGCTGTGCAAAAGGCCATGGTTGCGGAATATCAATCTTTCTATGAGAAGGTGATGAGAAGTGCACAGTCTCAGGCTGAGAGAAAGGTGGCACAGGAAAAGAGTGACCTTATTAAGCAACGCGACAACAATGAGCAAGAACTTATCGTAGTGCAAACCCAAATAAAGAGACTTGTTGACGAGAACAACACTTTAAGGGCAAGGCTTGGCGACGAAATTGAAGAAAATACCAGTGACGGCGTGTATGATGAAAACGGCAACTTTGTTTACAAGGACGGCTCATATCACGATCCAAATGGACTTTTCCATGATGTAGACGGCAAAGTCTATGATATGAATGGTACGCTTATTGATGAGCCAAAAGAGCAAGCACAAATTGAAGAGGAAGAGCGCCTTGACGATGTTGTAGCATTCGGCTCCTATGTAGGTGATGAGAAAGAAGAAAAAGTAGAAGAGCCTATGGAAGAGCCTGAAGAGGAACCACAGCCAGAGGTTGAAACCCAAGAAACAGTTGAGAAACAGGTTCAAGTTCCTACTGAGAAGCAAGGAGAGGATAAGCCAAAGTCAAAGCGTGGCAGACCTAAGAAAGAGGTTAAAGAAGAACCTGTGAAAGAGGCTAAAAAACGCGGCAGACCAAGAAAAGCAGAAGAAACAAAAAAGGAAGAAAAGAAACCTGTTGGCAGGCCAAGAAAAAATCCACCTAAAGAAAAGGCAGTAAAAAGCACTCAAGAAAATGGACTTGCAAGTCTTGAAAAAATTAACGAAATGATAAGCGAAGAAGAAAACAAACTTAGCAAAATGAAAATGCTTATTAGTTCAGAAATTGACGAGGCTATGGATAGTTCCCAAAACGAAGCGATTGCCAAAGAAACAGACAAGATTATGAAGGAAATTGAGAATCTTCAAGCGCAGGCACAAGAGGTGAGAGAACAGTCTTCACCAGAGGAACTTGCCAAGATAAATAATCGAATAGAAGATTTAATCAAAGAAATTTCTAACCTTAACAAGTAAAATACAGAGCGAAAAGCTCTGTTTTTTATTGCCGTATTTCGCATAAAGTAACTAGCATGAATATTTGCACAGCCTTGTTTATATATTTAAACTAAAGGGAGACAAGCGTGCAAATATTTTTTTTAGTTGTGCTTGGGACACTGCAAGGATTAACAGAATTTTTGCCGGTATCGTCAAGTGGGCATTTGGTGTTATTTAGCAGGTGGTTTGGCATTCAAGAAACCTTATTTATAAGCATAATATTGCATCTTGCAACCTTTTTCTCAGTTATGGTTTGTCTCCGTAAGGAAATCTGGCAACTTATAAAACATCCGTTTTCGGAAGATGCTGTAAAACTGTACATTGCTACCATTCCAACATGTATTCTCGCACTTGTACTTATGCCACTTGTGAACAAAGCGTTTGGAGGTGGGGCATTAGGTTTTTGCTTTATTATAAGTGCATTAGTACTTTTAGGCACTGATTTCTACTCTAAAAAAAGACGAGCAAGCGACGGCAGCATCTCAACCAAGCAAGCAATTGTAATGGGGGTATTTCAGGGGCTTGCAATCTTTCCTGGAATATCGCGCTCTGGTGCCACAATTTGTGGCGGGTTACTTTCGGGTGCGAACAAAGAAAAAACCGCAAAGTTTTCTTTCTTAATGAGCTTGCCAATAATCCTTCTTTCACTGCTTATGGAAGTATACGATATTGTTGCGATGAAAGAAGTGATAAGTGTGAATGTGGTGGGGCTTTTGCTAGCATTCTTGGTTGCCTTTCTCGTGGGGACAATTTCAATAAAAATGATGCTTAAGGTGACGGAAAAAACAAATTTTAGGTGGTTTGCGCTATATTTAATGATTATTGCAATATTATCATTTATATTTTAAAAGGGTGGGCGAATGGAAAAGTATTATAACTTAACTGCAAGTCAAACACTATTAAAACTAAATTCGTCTAAAGAAGGGCTTACCAATTCTGAGGCAAGCCTTAGGTTAAATAAAGGACAAGATAATGATTTAGGACAAGAAAAGCACACCTCAATTTTCTATAAGTTTATTGAACAATTTAAGGACCTTATGATTCTTATTTTGCTTGCGGCGTCTGCAATTTCTATAATAATCGGTGCCGTACAAAAAAGCTTTGGTGAAATATTTGACGGAGCAATAATACTTGCTATCGTCATTATGAACGCGATTTTTGGGGTTATTCAAGAGTACAAAGCAGAAAAATCACTTGACGCATTAAAGAAAATGACGGAGCCTGAGGCCGTGGTGCTTAGGGGCGGCGAGCAAATAAAAATTAATGTTAAAAATATTGTTGTGGGTGATATCGTTGTTTTAGAATCTGGTTCAATAGTTCCTGCTGATGTACGCATAATTGAAAGCGCATCAATGCAGGTTGATGAAAGTTCGCTTACTGGCGAAAGTCATGCTGTGCGAAAGGTGGCAGATGAATGCTATTTGGAAAACACGCCACTTGCAGACCGACACAATATGGCATACAAAGGTTGTACTGTTACCGCGGGAAGAGGAATAGGCGTGGTGGTTGCAATAGGCAAAGATACCGAGATAGGAAAAATAGCACAAGCGATAAAGAGTGTTGAAAAGGAAATGACGCCACTTCAAAAAGGAATTAAAGATGTAGGGAAAGTGCTTACCTATCTTGTACTTGCCATGGCGGCGGTGACATTTTTCTTGGAAGTAGTTGCAAGACCAGGGAATATCTTAGAGGCGTTTTTGACGGCAGTAGCGATATCTGTAGCGGCAATACCTGAAAGCATGCCTGCGGTGATTACAATCATTATGAGCATGGGTGTGGCCAGACTTGCCAAACAAAAAGCGATTGTCAAGCGTATGCACTCTGTGGAGACACTGGGTTGTTGTGATGTAATATGTTCAGATAAAACGGGGACAATCACACAAAACAAAATGACGATTACAACCTCTTTTATTAATGGGAAATTAATGAAAGGCAAGGTGGACTATAAAAACAATGAGATGTTTTTTAACGCGCTGCTTTTATGTAATGATGTGAAAAAATCCAAATCCAAATTTGTGGGTGACCCCACGGAAGTTGCCCTTGCAGAGTTTGGTGAAAGATGCGGCCTAGACAAGAGCAGGCTTGAGAAAGAGTGTAAGCGGCTTGATGAAATTCCTTTTGATAGCAGACGAAAGGTGATGAGCACTTTAAATGTTGTAAATGATAAGAAAATAATGTTCGCAAAAGGTGCTACCGACTTTTTACTTAGGAAATGTGATAAAATTTTGATAAACGGACAAATCTGTCCCTTTAACAGCGAGCGTAAAAAAGAGGTGTTGCATGCAAATTCGGCTATGGCGGAGGAGGCACTTAGGGTGCTGGCTGTAGCGTATAAGCCTTTGGAAAATAGCAGTAAAATGGAGGAAAATGGGCTTATATTTATTGGCCTTGTGGGTATGATTGATCCGCCTCGCAAAGGGGTGGACAAAGCAGTAGAGAAATGCAAAAAAGCGGGAATGCGACCTATCATGATTACGGGTGATCACAAAGACACCGCCTTTGCAATCGCGAAAGAAATTGGCATTGTTTCTAATAAAAAACAGGTGATGACGGGGAGTGAACTTGACGAACTGAGCGATGAAGAACTACTGAAAAAAATAAAAGATATCAATGTTTTTGCTAGGGTAAGCCCCGATAACAAAGTTAGAATAGTAGAAATTCTTAAAAAACAGGGACGGGTGGTTGCCATGACTGGTGACGGAGTTAACGATGCACCTAGTTTGAAAAAAGCCAGCATTGGGATTGGCATGGGTTTGCAGGGCACCGATGTTACAAAAGAGGTTGCAGACATAATCGTGACTGATGACAACTTTTCTACTATTGTGGTGGCAGTGGAAGAAGGCAGAAAGATATATCAAAACATACAAAAAACAGTGAAATTTCTTTTCTCCGCCAACATGGGAGAAATGCTATCTCTATTTCTTGCCACAGTATTCTTTCCACGCTTTGTTTTCTTATTTCCAGTGCAGATTTTGTTTGTAAATCTTATCACTGACTCTCTTCCAGCAATCGCACTTGGCGTTGAAAAGCCAGAGCAGAACCTTATGGACATCAAACCGCGAGACAGTAAAAAAAGTTTGTTCTCAGATGGCGTTGGTTGGTCGATAGCCGTACTTGGACTGATACAAACAATTTTAGTGGTAGGGGCGTATGCTTTTGGGCTTAAACTATATAATCAATATGTCGCCTCTACTATGGCCTTCTACACTCTTAATATTGTTCAAATGTTTTACTTGGCTTCAATGCGAACGAACGGGAACATGTTTAAATCTAACCCATTTAAAAACAAGTTTTTTACCATTTCCATTCTCTTCTGCTTTGGACTTCTTGCGATACTTGCACTGACTCCGTTAAATAAAATGCTGAGGCTTGTGCATTTGAATTGGATTCAGTGGGGGATTATTATAGGTTTCTCAATTATAATGATGCTTGCAAGTGAGGCGTATAAGTGGATATACAAGTTAATTAACAAAAAGAAAACCACATAAATTGTGGTTTTTCTTTTACTTGTGCTTTATTTAATTAAAGAATTATGATAAAATATACTCATGTTAGTAGACGAAATTCTTAAAACAGAAGATTTTAAAGCCCTTGAAAGAGAAATCCACGATTTCCCTAAATCTTTGATGCTTATAGGCAAGGACGAAATTTATCTTAAAGAGTTTGCTAAACTTACTGCACTTCTTATTATGGATGAAGGAATAAATTTTGAAAGTGAAAACGCCAAGAAGGTATTGGCGGGCACTCATCCAGATCTTAAAAGCTATCCTATTAAGGAAAAGTTATTGGTTTCTGATAGTGAAGAGATTGGTGACGAAAGTTTTGTTAAGCCTATCTTTGCAAGCAGAAAGGTTTTTATCATAAACAATATTGACAACTCTATGGAAAGTGCACAAAATAAACTTTTGAAGGTACTTGAGGAGCCTTCTCGAAATGTATATTTGATTTTGACCTGCACTAACACGAGCTTAGTGCTTCCTACCATAAAATCAAGATGCAACAAGGTGGAATTAAAAAAACTTAGCGATGAACTGGTAGAGCACATCCTTGGTAAGGTAGAGAACAAGGAGCTGATTCTTGCATGTTGTGACGGCCAAATTGGAAAGGCACAATCCCTTAATAAAATGAAGAATTTTGACACTTTGTGTCAAGACTGCTTGTCTGTATTTACCAAGATGAAAAACAGCAAACAAGTGTTAGAATACTCAAAAAAACTTTTATCATATAAAAGCGAGATTCAATTAATTTTAGATATTTTTACACTAATCGTCGAGGATTTAATAAAAATTAAGGGCGGAAAAAGTGAACTTGTAAAACTTCGACCTTTCATGGATGATTTGAATGCTGTGCTGGGCGATTACACGCTTCGCGCCCTATGTGAAATAGCTGGGCTAATTGACAAGGTGAACAAGGAAAAACAATTTAATGTCAACATGACACTAGGAATGGAGAATTTACTACTGAATATATTGGAGGTTAAATACATATGCAGATAGAGGTTGTTAGTGCTAGATTTTTGCATGGAAATAACGATTACTATTTCAGTCCTAATGGTTTTGAACTAAAAAAGGGCGACTATGTTATCGTTGATACTGAAAAGGGGAAAGACATAGTAAAAATAGTAAAAGAAAAGGAAGAGGTTGATGCATCTTCTCTTCAAGATTCTTTAAAAAATGTATTGAAGGTGGCGACAAAAGAAGAGGTGGAAGAAGCCTTTTTAAACGATAAAAAGGCGGCAGAACTTTTGCCAGAAATCAAGGAACTTATTGCAAAAAGCGGACTTGAGATGAAGGTGGTATCTGTGGAAGGCAATTATAATGGTAGCAAACTTACCATTAATTTCACCGCTGAAAACAGGGTTGATTTCCGCGACCTTGTAAAAAAACTGGCTGAAAAGTATAAAATGAGGGTGGAGTTAAGGCAGATTGGGCCTCGAGATGCCTCACGAATTTTAGGGGGGATTGGGCCTTGCGGCAAGACCTGTTGTTGTCATCAAGGATTAGGAATAAATGACCATGTTTCAATCAAAATGGCAAAAAATCAAGGGTTGTCTTTAAATCCTAACAGTATTAGCGGGCTTTGTGGAAAACTTTTATGCTGCCTAGGTTATGAAAATAATTACTATGTAGAGGTTTTAAAGGAAATGCCAAAGGTGAACAGTTTTGTTAAGACCAGAGACGGCGAAGGAAAGGTTGTTTACTGCGATCTACTTCGAAAGACGGTGAATGTTAAATTTGAAAGTGACAATACGGTGGAAATAAAAAATTATGACCTCAAAGATATTAAATTTAGAGCAGACAGGTAAAAATGAAAGAATAGAAGATCTTGAGTGTAAAGGCTTGAAAATTATACAGAATAAAAGTCTTTATACTTTTACTTCGGATAGCGTAATACTTGCAAACTTTTTAAAAATAAAAAAGTATGAAAATGCGGTAGAAATTGGTGCTGGATGTGGGGTAATTTCTATTCTTGCTAGTGCAAAAAATCAGTTTAAATCTATAAAGGCGTTTGAGGTTGATGCTCAGTTAGCAGACCTTGCAAGGCGTAACATAAAACTGAATAATTTACAAGAAAAAATAGAAATTATTGAAGATAAAGTGCAAAATTACTGCAAATATATTAAAAAAGTAAGCGTCGATGTTGTATTTTCAAATCCTCCATATATGAAAGAAAGTAAAAAAGGTGGAGAGAACAGTGTTCGAGAAAAGGCGCGACATGACAACCTTTTAAAGATTGACGAATTGTGCGAAGTGGCAAGCGGCATCCTTAAATTTGGAGGAAGGCTTTATCTTGTTTATTCAGCAGAGCGAAGCGGGGAATTAATTTCTACATTAATAAAACACGACTTGCAACCTAAGACTATGTTTTTTACTGAAAACGGGAAAGGGAAAGTGGTTTTAGTTGTCATTGAGGCGGTTAAAGGTGGAAAAGCGGGAGTAAAAGTGCTTCCAAACCTTGTTACTAATAAACAAGACGGCGAGTTTTTAGAAAAGTTGAAGACAAGAAATTTTATATAACCCTGCACAGAAGACATGCGACTATTGAACCTACAAGGGCGCAAATCAAAGCAACAGGGATTGCGTATAAAAGTTTTTTGACTTTTGTTTGTGAAAAGTAGACAGTGGCAACATAAAAGATTGTTTCGCTACAGCCAAGAATCACAGAGGCACATCGAGAAATATATGAATCGGGGCCATACTGGAGTAGCACGCTTTCAAGAAGGCCATAACTGCCAGCACCTGTGAAAGGGCGGAGGAGAACAAGCTCGATAAGCTCGGGTGGTATACCTAACAAATTGAATACTGGCGAAAGCCAGCCAGCAAGTATCGCGGTGATTCCGCTTGCACGAAGTAAAGCTACGGCTATCATAATGGTTGCAATAAAAGGGAAAATATCAACCACAAGGGAAATAGATTTTTTTGCACCTTTGACGAAAGTGTCATAGGTGTTTATTTTTTTAATGTAGCAATAACTAAACAGAGTCACAAAGAGGACTGGAATAATGTATGCACTCATTTCTTCCTCCGCTTAATTTTACTAAAAAGTTTTACAAGGCATACTCCACAAATTGAGGTTACAGCGGTGGCAAGGATTGTTGGAAAAATTATATCAGCGGGCGCACTGCTGCCTGCGGAGGCACGAAGACCGATTACAGTGCTTGGCAAAAGTTGGATTGAGGTTGCATTTATCACTATAAGCATAATCATGGCGGTGGTGGCTACGCCAGAGCCATCATCAAGGGCCTTCATTGCGTTGATACCCATAGGGGTTGCAGCATTGCCAAGCCCCAGCATATTCGCCGACATGTTAAGTGCTATCATTTTTTCAATTTCGTTATTATCAATTTTAAACAGTTTTTTGATAAGCGGATGAAGTAGTTTGGCAAGTTTTTCACCTAGTCCGCTTGCATCTACAAGTTCAAGCACTCCAAGCCACACCGCATAAACTGCGCAAAGGTCTATCGAGAGTTTTAAGGCGCCGCTGGATGCTTCTACCATTGTTGAAACTATGGTCGCAGGGCTTGACCACAATAAAAAACACATTGAACTTATTATCATAAAAAGCCAAATCTTGTTCATGCTGTAATATATGCTTGTGGACAAGCATTTAGAAGGGGCCATGTCCACGATTTATTTGACTTTTAAGGCGAGTGTTTGCTAATATTTTTTTAGGAGAAAAGAATGTTTATTGATACTCACGCACATTTATACAATGAAAGGTTTGATGGCATGCTAGATGAAATAGTGAAGTATGCAAGTGATATGAATGTGAAGAAAATTATATGTTCTGCAAGCGACATTGAAACCGCGTATAAGGCAATAGCGGTAGCGGAGAAATATGAGGGGGTGTATGCAACCATAGGTGTTCATCCACAAGATGCAGGAAGGGTAGAAAAAGACTATTTAAAAACGCTAGAAAAATTGGCAGAAAATAAAAAGGTGGTAGGCATTGGCGAAATAGGACTTGAATACATGGAGGGCTGCCCTGATAAAAATGTTCAGAAAAAAGTGTTTTTAGAGCAGCTTTTTCTTGCACACAAATTAAAACTGCCTATTGTTATACATTGCCGTAATGCGGTGGGTGATATGCTGGAACTTTTGCAAGAAAATAAGAACTTGCTAGAATATGGTGGCACCTTTCATTGCTTTAGTGAAAGTTTAGAGAGTGCGCGTCTGGTACTTGCACTAGGTTTACATATTTCGGTAGGCGGTGTTGTCACCTTTAAAAATGGTAGAAAACTTCAAGAGGTGGTGCCTTTTGTTCCGCTTGACAGACTTTTGCTTGAAACTGACTGCCCATACCTTGCACCAGAGCCAAATCGTGGAAAACTCAACCAGCCAGCATACATACCTTTGATTGCAGAGAAGATAGCCTCGCTTAAAGGTATAGAGGTCAGCGATGTTGCAAAGCACACCACAGAAAATGCAAGGAGATTGTTTGGCTTATGACGGGACACAATTTTAAGAAAAAGTTTGGACAAAACTTTTTAACAGACAAAAACCTTCTTAATGCGATTGTTAGGGATGCTGGCGTCACAATGGAGGACGAGGTTCTGGAAATCGGTGCGGGGGCAGGAGCACTGACAACGAGTTTATCGGCATATGCTAAGAAGGTTGTAAGTTACGAGATAGACAAGGAGCTTGAAGGCACACTCAAGGCATTAAATTTAACAAATGTAGAATTTGTTTTTGGTGATGCACTCAAAGAAAAACTGGAAAAAATTGAAGGGCATTTTGAAGGCGAGTATAAGCTTGTGGCAAACCTGCCTTACTATATCACTACGCCACTAATTTTTAAGTTTTTGGAAGAAAGTGAGAAGATTATTTCTATGACCATTATGGTGCAGAAAGAGGTGGCAGAGAGGATTGTTTCGCCTAAAGGCGGGAAGGACTATGGTATTCTTTCGGTTATGATTGCCTTTTATGGACAGGCTCGCATAATGCGAGAGGTAAATCGCAATATGTTTTATCCTGTGCCAAATGTTGATTCAGCTATTGTGAGAATTGATATTGAGAAAGATAAGTATTATGGAATAGATAAAAACAAATTTTCTAGGATGATCAAGGCTGCTTTTGCCATGAGAAGAAAAACGCTTTCAAACAATCTTTCGCAGGTGTATGATAAAAAAACGTTGCAGGAAAAATTGGATGAAAGCACCTTAAAAAAGCGTGCTGAGCAACTTGATATCAATGAATTTGTTGAGATTTATAATCAGCTAAGATAAATGATAGGCATTTTGGAAAAAATGCCTAATTTTTTATAGGCTTAGTATAATTTCTTTTTTGAAATATGTTGTTTTTTGTAATTTAATTTGTTATAATGTAAATGATAATATAAAGGAGGGCAAAGGTGATATCTCAATTAAGTTGGGCAATGTGGGATTATATTACTGGCTTTTTAAGTTATATTCCTAAGTGTATGTATTTTATTTACACGGCGATTGCCAGCGTCTTGGATGCCCTTCAATTAGTATTTAGAAAACTTGCTGGCCTTGATGTGTATTATGTTGACGGTGAAGCCATTAAAAATACCGACCCTGTACTTGAATTTATCATGGGAATTTTGGGTATTGGCGAAAACGCTCCAGCATACTCCGCCCTTACTACTACTTTTTGGTCACTTGTAATTTTCGGTGCAATCGTGCTTGTTCTTACAACCATGTTTGCAATCATCAAATCACACTACAACGAAGATTCTGGAAAAACAAATCCTGTTACATATATCTACACTGCTATCAAATCTGTGCTTACCTTCGCCATCGTACCAGTGGTTGTTATAGCAGGTTTTTGGCTTTCTACATTTTTACTTAGAACTTTGGATAATATCACATCCGCAAGCACATCCGCAGAGACATTGGAGGGAATCTACGGCGCCCAGTACAATAATGTATTTACCTCATCCACTGATACAAAAGGTAATGAGGTTTATGGCAACTTCGATATTTTTAGTGCGGGGGCGGGAACAAATCGAGAAACATTTTCGGGGTTGATTTTCAAGACTGCTGCACGCGACGCTAACCGAATGAGAACGGGTAGATATAATCCGGACCGAGGAACAACAGATTATACCGCGGGAATACTGGATGGCGTTGTGTCATATTTTGGTCCTGAACTTGGTTACTATTATGACTTTGATATTTTTGGTAAAAATAATATTCCTGCCGGACAAGACAAGCGGGAATGGATTGCATATCAAATAGATTATGCCTTTGCAAACAATTTGAGGTTGGATTCAAGTAAGTGGACAGCATTAGAGGTTATTTACAATCCTATGCAACTCGCTATTGAAGTAGCGACCACGCCATCATTTGTTGTTGCGGGTAGTTTCGTATATTCATTTACGAAGTATAATGTCGGATTTGTTTGGTATTATTATGATTTATGGTCTTTCAATTTTATAATAGCTGGTGCGGCGGTTATAGTTTTGTTTGGCTTGATGGTAAGTATTATTTTAGGGCTTATTACCCGTATCATTAAGTCGGCAGCACTATTCTTAATTTATCCAGCACTGCTTGGGCTTGCTCCACTTGACGAATTTGGTGCATTTAAAAAGTGGCGTGGAGAATTTATGCAACAAGTACTTATGGCTTTTGGTGCTGTAGTGGGGATTAATCTTTTCTTCTTGTTGCTACCTTACTTAAGTAATATACAATTCTTCAACATTACTATAATGGACTACATTATGAACTTGTTGATTGTTATTGCGGGACTTAGTATGGTAAAAGCTTTTATAGGGTTCCTATCAGGACTTATTGGTGGAGCCGATGCAGTGAAGACAGGCGATGACGCCAAGGCTGGTATTAAAGAAGTCGGCGGCAAAGCTATTGGTGGAGCGTTGGCCGCAGCAAATGTAGCAATGAAAGTAGGAAAATTTATTCCCGGGATGGGTATGGCTTTTGGTGCGGCTGAGAAAGGGCTTCGAATGGCAAGAGCTAAGAATAAAGCTAATCAAGAGCAAAATAAGATGGGTAAGGCTCAGCATAAGATAGACTTGGCGGATGATCTATTGTATGGAGATAAAGCGGATGCTGCTTTTAATAATCAAGCTATTGCAGAACTAAAATTACAGGATCATGTAAATAATTATATGGGAGATTCTGCCAATGCTGCCAAAGTACGAAAAGCAGACAGAATGGCTGATGCAAAAGGTTTGACTGGTGCAGACAGAGATGCATTCATAAGACAACAAATGCAGGAAGAAATGCTTAAGGATGATTCGTTTGCTGATATAGCTGATGCAAGAGCACAGAAGAAGATTTCTGATCAAAAAGGTTATACAGATCGTCAATGGAAAATTATTCAAGCAAGAGATGGACAAGAAGCAATTAGAGATCAAGCTAAAGCAAATATGGAGGCCATCCGTACTTCAAACTATATGGATAAAGATGGTAAGTATGTGCCTGATATGGAAAAACAAATGGTTGCAAACGACGCAAGAGCACTTGGCGGTGCGATTATGAAGGGACTTAAAGATGGCATGAAGGATGTCGGATTGAATCTTAGCGGACTTATTGGAACCTTTGGAAGAGCAACAAACTACAAACTTGATGATAAGGGCAAAATTGACGGAGTTTATGGTGAGGCTCGTGAAGCCGCAACAACGCAGAAAGAACTTGACACCCGTCGTGAGCAGAGCAGGATTGCAAGAGGAAGATTTGTGGATTCACTTGCAGGTGTATTTACTGGTTATGGCAATGCAGGAAGTAAGGATCCAGCCCCTAAGACTGGTGATAAACTTGGTCAAGAGCAGCTTAAGAAAACAGAAGACACCAACAAGAAACTTGATGATCTTATTAAGCTCATGGAGAAAGGAATTGCAAAGAAGTAAAATAAAGATAATAAAAAACACGGATTTTCCGTGTTTTTTTATTTAAACTAAAAAAGTTGTAGACTTTTATGCGAGATGAGGTATAATAAGTCTATGGAGAAATTTGATTTACAGTCAAAATATAAACCCGCGGGGGATCAGCCAGAAGCGATTGACAAATTGGTGGAAGGGCTGGAAGATGGGCTGAAAGAGCAAGTGCTTTTGGGTGTCACTGGCAGTGGTAAAACTTTTACTATGGCAAATATCATTCAAAAGATAAACAAGCCTACTCTTGTAATCGCACACAACAAAACGCTTGCGGCACAGTTATGCAATGAATTTCGTGAATTTTTTCCTCACAATCGTGTGGAGTATTTTGTATCCTACTATGACTATTATCAACCCGAGGCATACATAGTCTCAAGTGACACCTATATTGAAAAAGATATGTCTATAAATGAAGAAATAGATAAGTTGCGTTCTAGTGCAACCTCATCAATACTCGAGAGAAATGATGTAATTATTGTCGCCTCAGTCTCTTGTATATATGGTCTTGGTAATCCAAACGAGTATTACAACTTACATATTTCATTAAGGCCTAATGATATTATGGACAGAGAAGATTTGATAAACGCACTGATTAATATTCAATACACAAGAAATGATATTGATTTCAAGCGTTCGACCTTCCGTGTAAAGGGTGAGGTTGTTGATATTTTTCCTTCCAGTCAGTCCGAAATGGCAATCAGGGTACAATTCTTTGGTGACGAAATAGAGCGAATTTATGAGTTTGAGCCTGTGACAGGAAACTTAATAAACGAACTTAAGCATGTGGCGATTTATCCTGCAACCCATTACGCTGTAGGGCGTGAGAGGATGGAACAGGCGTTAAGCCAAATAGAAAGCGACAGGCTGACTGCGATTAAAGATTTTGAAAGCCAAGGAAAGCTTATTGAAGCGGAAAGAATAGGTCAGCGTGTAGCATATGATATTGAAATGATGAGGGAGGTGGGTTATTGCAGCGGTATCGAGAACTATTCAAGATACTTTGATGGCAGAAAGGCTGGCGAAGCACCTTACACGCTTATTGATTATTTTCCAAAAGATTTCCTTACTATTATAGATGAAAGTCATATGACTCTTCCTCAAATTCGTGCTATGTACAATGGCGACAAAGCAAGAAAGACCTCACTTGTTGATTATGGATTTAGACTTGAGGCTGCAAGAGACAATAGACCGCTTACCTTTGAAGAATTTAACTCTCGCCTTAAGCAAACGATATATGTTTCGGCTACCCCTGCAAAATATGAACTTGAGCGTGCGGGTCAGGTGGTAGAGCAGCTTATAAGACCTACAGGTCTACTTGACCCACTTATAGAAGTACGCCCTATTGAAAATCAGATTGATGAGCTTATGAAGGAAATTAAGGTGGTAACCTCACACAACGCTCGCGTCCTTGTTACCACGCTTACTAAAAAAATGGCGGAAAGTTTGACCACTTATTTAACCGAGCATAACATAAAAGCAAAATATATGCACAGTGAGATTGATACTATGGAGCGGGTGGAGATAATCAATGGTCTTCGCTCGGGTGAGTTTGATGTGCTTGTTGGTATCAATCTTCTTCGTGAAGGACTTGATATGCCAGAGGTGGAACTTGTTTGCATACTTGATGCAGACAAAGAGGGTTTTCTTCGCAGTGAGGGTGCGCTTGTACAAACAATAGGCCGTGCCGCAAGAAATGCAAACGGTAGGGTGATAATGTTTGCAGATGTAATTACCGATTCTATGAAACGCGCTATAGATGAAACAGAAAGGCGGAGAAAACTTCAAGACGAATATAATAAGAAACATGGTATAGTACCGAAGACTATTATTAAGGAAATTACCAACACATTGGAAATTTCTCAAAAAGTAAAAGATAAACATCTTGCACTTGAAGAAATACCAAAAGAAATTGAAAAACTTAAATCCATGATGAAGATTGCTTCCAACTCGCTTGAATTTGAGAGGGCGATTGAACTGCGGAATAAAATTCAGGAACTTAAAAAACAGCTTGAAAAGGCAAAGAAATAGAATTTACCTATTGACGACATTGCCATGCTGTGCTATACTTATGACAAGCGAGGTGGATGATGAGAAAATTAAGCACAGCGGAACTTATGGATTATGCTGACAAACTTAAATATGTAAGAAATCACTTGGGTAAATTATATTTTACTAAGATGCCAGAGAATGCACTTTCTTTACGCGATGCAAAGCTAGGGGAGCGTGCAAAGGGGCTTATAAAAATAGACGAACTTTATGTTAAACTTCCTTTAATAGGTTATGACGGGGAATATAAGGATTCTGCCCTAAGCGTACTTAGGTCTGTGCCAGAGGAATTGCTTGAAAAAGCAGATGCGTTTTCCTATAAGGTTATGCCAGAGAGAGGAATAAGTGGCATAAACGATGTTGATGCCCGCGTAACATTATACAGCGATGAAAATCAATAATGGACAAAACAAACAGCATTAGGAAATGCTGTTTTTTTGTTTGAAATTGAAGAAAAAAGGGGTATAATACTCCTATGAAAGACTCAATTTTAATTACAGGTGCAAAAGAAAATAATTTGAAGAATATCAGTTTGGAAATACCTAAAAACAAACTGATTGTTTTTACCGGAGTAAGTGGCTCGGGCAAGAGTTCCCTTGCCTTTGGTACTATCTTTGCCGAAGGGCAAAGAAGATATATTGAAAGCCTATCTTCATATGCTCGTCAATTTTTGGGACAAGCACAAAAGCCAGATGTTGAATCGATAGACGGATTAAGTCCCGCTATTTCTATTGACCAAAAAACCACCAATCACAACCCTCGTTCGACGGTGGGTACGGTTACTGAGATATACGACTATCTTAGGCTTTTATATGCACGCGTGGGAACACCATATTGTCCACATTGTCACAAGCCTATTTCGCAGCAGACTATAGACCAAATTGTAGACGCGATTTTTGAATATGGTGAGGGGAGCAAGTTGACAATCTTGGCACCTTTAGCACGCGGGCAAAAGGGGGCGTTCGCAAAGGTTTTTGAAAGCCTTAAAAAGTCGGGCTATGTAAGAGTGCAGGTTGACGGCAATATATACTCGCTTGACGAAGAAATTAATCTCGATAAAAATATAAAACACAACATAAATGCCGTGGTGGACAGAATTGTTTTAAAAGAGTCCGCTCGTACCCGTCTTACAGATAGTTTGGAAACTGCTATCAAACTTGGTGATGGGCTTGTAATACTCGATAATGACGGCAAAGAAGAGTTGTTTAGCACAAATTATGCCTGCCCAGAATGCGGTTGGACACTGGAAGAGATTACCCCAAGAATCTTCTCTTTTAATGCACCATTTGGGGCTTGTCCAAATTGTTCGGGACTTGGCGTGGTAACCGACTTTGATGAGGCGCTTGTTTTAAAAAATTCTGAGTTATCAATTAATGAAGGTGCTTTCAACATCACAGGTTGGCGAATGGATGAAGGCTCGCTTACAAGCCGGTATTTGAATGCGGTGGCAAAGAAGTATGACATCGACCTTAATACGCCAGTAAATAAATTACCTAGAAAGAAACTTGATATTCTTCTATATGGAAATGACGGCGAAAGGCTTGATTTATATGAAAACGAAACAAGAAACAAGACTTTTGAGCATTATAACGGCAAAAAGGCATTATCATTTGAAGGAATTATCAATAATCTTAAGAGGCGTCTTGCAACAGGTAAAAGCGAATTTATAAGACTGGAGATAGCCAAGTTTGTAAGAGAACTGCCTTGCCCTGTATGTCATGGCAAGAGGTTGAATGAGGCGGCACTTTCGGTAAGAGTTAATAATAAGGACATAGTTGAAACCTGCAATATGAGTGTAGGGGAACTTGTGCCATATTTCCAAAATCTGAAACTTAACAAGGCACAAATGGAGATAGCGCACAGCATTTTGAAGGAAATCAATGCAAGACTTAACTTTTTGAATGATGTAGGCCTTAACTATCTAACTTTATCACGCTCTGCAGAAAGCCTTTCTGGTGGTGAGGCGCAAAGAATAAGACTTGCTACCCAAATAGGTAGTGGGCTGAGTGGCGTGCTTTATATTCTGGATGAGCCAAGCATAGGACTTCATCAGCGTGACAACGAAAGACTTATTGGGACTATGAAACATTTACGAGATTTGGGCAACACGCTTATTGTGGTTGAGCATGATGAGGATACCATGCGTGCAGCCGACTGGATAGTTGATGTTGGACCTTATGCCGGCGTACATGGCGGCGAGATTGTTGGCAATGGTACGCTAGAGACTATTATGAAAAACAAAAATTCTATCACGGCAAAATATCTTACAGGTGAAGAGAAGATTGAAGTGCCAAAGACGCGAAGATCGTCAACGAAATTTTTGAAGATTATTGGTGCGAAAGAAAACAATCTTCGCGGAATTGATGTTAAAATTCCGCTTGGCGTCTTTACTGCAGTCACTGGTGTTTCGGGCAGTGGTAAGTCAAGTTTGGTTAATGGTATTGTATACCCATATTTATCTAATGTGCTTAATGGTGCAAGACTTGAACAAGGCAAATTCTCCAAAATTGAGGGAGTGAAGGAACTTGATAAGGTGATTGCGATTGATCAATCTCCTATAGGAAGGACGCCGCGCTCCAACCCTGCCACTTATGTGGGGCTGTTTACTGCAATAAGAGATTTATTTGCAAGCACGCCAGAGGCAAGAGCAAGAGGATATGGTTCGGGTCGTTTTAGTTTTAACATAAAAGGTGGACGCTGTGACGCTTGCGAAGGAGCGGGCGTAAAGGAAATTGAAATGTATTTTCTTCCCGATATTACAGTGCCTTGTGAGGTATGTAAAGGAAAGCGATACAATAGGGAGACGCTTGAGGTGCATTACAAAGGCAAGACGATTTCTGATGTGCTTGAAATGACGATTGAAGAGGCACTTTCCTTCTTTGAGAATATCCCTGCAATAAAAAATAAAGTGCAAGCACTTTATGATGTGGGGCTTGGGTATATCAAACTTGGGCAGCCTGCAACAACACTTTCTGGTGGTGAGGCACAAAGGGTAAAACTTGCCAGCGAACTTGCAAGAAAATCCACAGGAAAGACGATCTATCTTTTAGATGAGCCAACCACAGGACTACATGCCTATGATATTAAAAAATTGATTTCTATTTTGAATAGGCTTGTTGAAGGTGGAAATACGGTGGTGGTAATTGAGCATAATCTTGATGTAATTAAGTGTGCTGATCATATTATCGATCTTGGGCCAGAAGGTGGAGACGGCGGCGGAACAATAGTGGCAGAAGGCACCCCTGAAGAGGTGGCACTTAATGCAAATAGTTTTACCGGCAAATTTTTAAGAAAAATGTTATAATAATCTACTAACTTATGGTAGGGGCAAAAAAAGTTAAAAAATATACTATTATAAACATGGCTACAAGCCCAATTAGAAATATATATTTGTGCATGTAAAAATTGTAGCAGACTTATTGGGCGGGGCGGGAGCAAAATAAAATAAATAAAAAGGTATTTTTGTCGATAAGAAAGGAATGAATTGACAATTAATTTTAGCCATGTTAATATTAGGGTAAATTGGAGGACGATATGGATAAATTTTATATAACTACACCTATTTATTATCCAAGTAACAAATTGACGCTTGGCAACTGCTATACTACAGTGATCTGTGATGCAGTGGCAAGATTTAATCGTATGCAGGGGAAGGATGTTTTCTTTTTGACGGGCACGGACGAACATGGACAGAAAATAAGTCAGTCTGCGGCGAAACAAGGCAAAAGTGAAAAGGAGTATTTGGACGAAATTATAGCGGATACAAAAAATTTGTGGCAACTTCTTGGCATTACCTATGACAAATTTATTAGAACTACTGATCCTGAGCATGAAAAAACTGTACAAAAGATATTTAACACGCTTTACGAAAAAGGATATATATATAAAGGGCATTATAAAGGGTGGTATTGCACACCATGTGAAGCCTTTTGGACTGAAAGCCAACTTGTAAACGGCAAATGTCCAGATTGCGGTAGAGAAGTATCTGTGCAAGAGGAAGAGGCATATTTCTTTAAGTTAAGCGATTTTACCGATAAACTGTTAAAGTTATATCAAGACAATCCGGAATTTTTACAGCCACAGTCTAGAGTAAACGAAATGGTTAACAACTTTCTAAAGGGAGGACTTGACGACCTTTGCGTTACCCGTACCTCGGTTAAATGGGGCGTGCCAGTAGAATTTGACCCTAAACATACAATTTATGTTTGGATTGATGCACTTTCAAACTATATATCTGCACTCGGCTATGGCAGTGAGGATGATAGCAATTTTAAAAAATATTGGCCAGCGGATGTACATATTATAGGTAAAGAAATTGTAAGATTTCACGCCATTATTTGGCCGGCAATACTTATGGCATTAGATTTGCCACTTCCAAAGCGGGTGTTTGGGCATGGCTGGATGCTTTTCGGCGGCGACAAACTTTCTAAAAGTAAGGACACTGGAAGTGTGGAGTGCATTGACCCACGCGTGCTGGTGCCAAACTATTCTGCTGATGCTGTTAGGTATATTCTTCTTCGTGAAATTCCTTTTGGCTCGGACGGCAACTATTCGACAGAAATCTTTTTGAATAGATTTAATAGCGATCTTTCTAATAATTATGGCAATTTAGTTTCTAGAACGCTGGGAATGCTTAAGAAGTATTTTGCATCTGTTGTGCCAGAGGTGAAGGATGATAATCTTGAGGCGAGCGGGGAACTTAAAGAGGTGGTTAAAACTGAGACGGCCAAAGTATTTGAATATATGAAGAACTTTGACGTATCAAAGTCACTGGCAAGTATTTTTAATATTTTCTCACAGGCAAATAAGTACATTGAGAAAACTGAGCCTTGGGCATTAAGTAAAGATGAAAATAAAAAACAAACCCTTGCAAATGTAATGAGAAATCTTTTGGAAACTATTAGAATTGGCTCGCTTTTATTGCAGTCCTTTTTGCCAGAGTGTGCAACAAAGACATTAAATTCGCTTAGAGCCAATGAAGGTGATTTTAAAAATATACAAAAGTTTTACGCATTAAAAACGGGGTCGGAAATAGAACCAACCGGAATGCTATTCCCTAGGCTTGATATAGCGGCTGAACTTGAAAAACTTAAAAACATTCAATAAAAAAAAGAATTGCATTTGCAATTCTTTTTTTATTATTCAGTTTCTGTGTCTACGATTTTTGCATCTGTAGTTGTAGCGGCCGCCTTCTTTGGAAGTTTGCTAATGTTATTAGTTAAAATTTCTTTTGCTGATAACTCTGCAAGAGTACCAACGGTTTCTTTTGATAAATCTTGATTATCAAGGCCTGCTATGTCGGTTAAGATTTGTTTTGCTGTATTAATTGCGCTTTTAAACTCTTCTTCATTAAGCCAGTTAAGTTGTTCTTGCAATTCTTTTGCAATTTTGCGAACATTTAACTTTTTAGAAAGTGTTTCTTTTTCACCGCTTTCTATATTTCTTTCAAGACCCCTTGCTTTGATTAAATAGTAATTAATGATACTTTTTATTGCTCTTACAAGCTTTGCATTATCACCTAGGTCAATATCGTTAATTCTATTGTATATATCTGATAAACTAAGAGTTTCTACAACTAATTTCTTAGTTGCTTTTCTATATGCTTTGTTACATTTTATAACAGCTTCTTTCTTTTTTGTTGCCGCATCTTTCTTTGCAGGTGCCTTTACCTCTACTACAGTTGCAGCGACTTTTGTCTCCTTGGCTGATGTTGTTCGCGCACTTGTATTAGTTACCTCAGTTGCGTATTTTCTGTCATAATCAATGCTTTGCTCTTCTTTTAAAATTGTCTTTGCGTCTTCATATGCCTTGTTTACAATTTCAGTTATATGGTTTGAGCCTTTTTGTGTTAGTAAAGACTCAATAATATCAGTCAATGGATTCATTATGGCAAACTGCAAGTTTGTAAGTTGTTCAGTTTCCACTCCCATTTCATTGCACATTCCGTCACATAGGAATACCATTGTTGATAAATGTTGCAAAAGTTTGTCTGGATTTGCAAAGCGGGTGTCTATTTCTCCTCTTTCATTTATCTCTTTGCCAGAGATTTTGCTTTGAAGAAGTTTGAAAGCCGTGAAGATACCATTATCGCCTTGGTCAGGATCTTTTGCACCTAGCACCAATGCGTCAGTGATGTGTTCAATGTTTTTAAGGAATTTGACATTGCTTGGCAAGAGTGTTTGATTATTGCCATCTTCGGCAACATACCACATAGAGTTTGCACTATCGGAATTTAATGACACTGACCAGTCAGAAGTTTTGCCTGTGATTGTTTGTGCCATGTGATAGGTGGTTACAAGATCGTGTATTAAAGCATTTATAGTTTCAGATGGCACACCGTTATTTGATAAAATTTCAACAACTTCGTCTATAACAGGGGTTGATCCTTTTACGGCGTCATATAAATAAGTTTTTGTTTCTACCTTTTTGTTAACAATTAACGCTTCAATAATTGGCTCCATTTCATATTCAAATTCTTTTCGAGTATCTAAGTCAATAGAATCATCTAATTTAGACCTAAGAATGGTGGCAAAGATAGTAGGAATTAAATTGTTTTTTGAATTATCTTTTAATATATTTATAAATCCAGTCCTAAATACATCATTAGAGATAAATTCAGGATGATTTTCTAGCATTGCTGCAAGGTTCTCAGCAGTCCCCTTTTTTAACGCCTTGATAGCAGCGTTGATTTTTTCTACCTTCTCGTTAGAATAATTTGCATCGTTTTGTCCAGTAGAAGATTTTTCCTCTATTTCTCTTGGAAGGTCAGCAATAGTCATTTCACCTAAGATTAATCTTGATGAAATACAACTATCATCTAAAAGAGCAGTGTCCACATTACTAGTTTTTAAATTATCAATAGCGATATGTTTGATATCTCCGTATTCATTTCCACTCTGTTTAAGTAGAGCGTTAGCCATAGAATTATAGAAATTGATTTTCATAATCTTTCCCCCTTTCATTCTTTATATATTTTATCACAAAAATTTGTGCTTTTCAAGGGGGTAAATAAAAAAACTGACCTATTTTTTGATAATTTTGGTCAGTTTTTGGTGGTTTTGTCACTATTTTTGAGTAAGCGATATCTCTTTGCTGTAATTTTGCCCATTCCGCGAGTATTCAATTATGATTCTATCGCCAGCGTTGAAGTTGAAAAGTCCAGTCCGCAAATCTTGCATGCTTTTAATTTGTATTCCTCCAAGAGAGGTTATGACATCGCCTTTAACTAGTCCTGCCGTTTTTGCTGGCCCCAAGGCATCCACAACATAAACGCCGTCTTGGTTTAATGCCTCACCATAAATTTGTGCAATCTCACTATCAAAACCAAACACGCCAAGATAAGGGGTTTTATAACTATTGTTTTCGATTATTCTATCAAGGATGACTGAGCCGATTTCAATAGGATTGGCAAAGCCAAGACCTTCACCTTCGCTTGCCTTAAGAGTGTTTATGCCAACTACTTCGCCCTTTGAATTGATAAGGGGACCGCCACTATTACCAGGATTTATACTTGCATCATGTTGAACAAGGGATTGTAAAAAGTTGCTTCCGCCAGTAGACTCAACCTCTAAAGTTCTATTAAGTGCTGAGACAATTCCTTTTGTTACTGTGTGCTTAAACTGCAATGTGAGGGGTGTACCAAAAGCATACACGCTTTCTCCTACCTGCAAGGCCTTAGAACTACCTATTTTAAGATAAGGAATTTCTTTTGAAGATTTTAGTATCGCAAGGTCAAGTCCTGCATCACGCCAAAGTAGTTTTCCGCTGCCTATACTTTTATCTGCATAGTAAAGAATTATATTGCCGCCGTCCTCCACCACATGATTGTTGGTTAAAATATAGTTGCCGTTTTTAAGTGCAACCCCACTGCCTATTGCATAGCCATTCCCAAGATCGACACTTATGCCGACTACTGCACTTCTTGCCTTGTCAAGCATTTCAAGCTCGTTTGTGCCTTCCAAAGTGATTTCTCTTACACGCATATCCACCGTCTTATCTATGTAGTATGAATTATCGGTGCCGCCGCACCCACAAAGTAGGCAGGACGTGAGCAACAAAAAAGCCAACACGATTTTAGATTTCATTTTTCCTCCCTTCGTCGTTGGCTATTTTAATCTAAAGAAAACTCCTGGCCTTGTGGATGCCACATCAATTTTTACATCCACGCCTTCCTCAATACCTTGCATTAGAAGATGCTCGCACATATAGTCATAAGCAAGGTCGGGGGTATTATTTTCTTTGCTGAGATGTGAAAGGACAACCTGCCTTGTCCCAGTGCTTACTAAGTACTCAAGTGCATTATAACTATCCTCATTTGAAAGGTGACCATTTGGCCCGCTTATTCGCATCTTAAGTGAAAGGGGATACTTAGTTCCCTTCATCAGCATTTCCTTATCGTAGTTTGCCTCAAGATATACCAACTGACTGTTTGCAATACTATTTAGTATTCTGTCATTAGTATGTCCTAAATCCGTCAAAATACTTATCTTTTTGTCATTTTGAAAAAAACTATATCCAAAACAAGGCACATCATGTGGAATTTCTACGGGTAAGATATCTAAATCAGAAAAAGAAAATGCCTTATCAAAGGTTTTTCTATTTAAAGAAGAAATACGATTTGCTTTCTGGTCAAAGGTGGTCCACACTTTTTCATGTGCAAATACGGGTGTATTGTATTTACCCGAGAAAATATCTACGCCTTTTGTGTGGTCAGTATGTTCATGAGTTAAAAAAATAGCATTAATTTCTTCTGGTCTTACAGATAAAAGTCCAAGCCTTTTTACAATTTCGTTACAAGAAAGACCCGCGTCAATTAAAACTTTGGCGTGGTCACTTTCAAGGTATGTAAGATTTCCGTCACTTCCCGAAGAAAGATTTATTATTCGCATGCGTGTATTATAACATATTTATGGAGTTTTTTCAATTATTTTTAGTAATCAGCGCGACCTATAAGATAATCTACACTCACCTCAAAATAGTCGGCAAGACGGGAAAGGGCATCAATATTTGGTTCGATTTTGTTTAGCTCCCACTTGCTGATTTGCTTTTGGTTTGACTGGATTTTTTTAGCAAGGGACTCTTGTGATAAATTCTTCTCAGTTCTTAATGATTTTATTCGTTCTCCAACCATAAATCACCTCTGTAAAATGCAGGACATTTCTTAAAGTCATGTTACCACATAGCCAGAGAAATTAATTAAAGTACTCAAAAATTGCGATATTATAATAAAATTAGATAAAATTCATAAAAATAAAGAAAATTTTAAAAATTAACCTTGCACAAAGTTATATTTTGGAGTATAATTGAGTGCATGGAGTAAAAATATGTTATCGACTATTGAATTTATTGACAAGCAAAAATTAATTAAAGCAGGGGATGTTATCGGTGTTGGTGTAAGTGGCGGAAGTGACTCAATGGCACTACTTTCCTTTTTGGCAGAGAATCAACAGAAATATGATATTGAGGTTATTGCGATTCATGTCGACCACGGAATAAGAGAAAATAGTTACATGGATGCAGACTTTGTTAAGGAAAAGGCAAAAGAACTTGGCGTGAGATTTTATAAATTCCGTATTGATGCACCAAAACTCGCGAAGGATAAAAATGTAAGTTTGGAGACCGCTGCTCGTGACGGTAGGTATGGGGTGTTTAATACTTTATTAAGAAAAGGAGTTGTTGATAAAATTGCACTTGCTCATCACGCACTTGACCAAGCCGAGACAATTCTTATGCATATTTTTAGGGGCGCTGGTGTTGCTGGGGCGAAGGGAATGGAGCCTATACGCGACCATGTATATATTAGACCTATGCTGACAACAACCAAAGAAGAAATTTTGAATTATCTCTCTGAGCATCAAATTGAATATGTGGATGATTATACGAACAGTGATACTTCCTATAACCGCAACTATGTGCGTAATGTGATTATGAAAGACATCTTAAAAAGATGGCCTAATGCAGTTAACGCTATTACAGCCTTTGGGCAGAGTGTGACGGATGATGACGAATATATTAATTCTCACATCTACGCAGACGCTATGATGTTTGAAGATAAGTTGGTAAGAATTCCAAGCAGTTATTTCCTTTATCCAAACTCAATAGTTACTAGGGTGATTTTTAAAGCGCTGAAGGGTATTGGCATTACATGTGATATAGAAAGAAAACACCTTCGGGCAATAAAAGACCTTGCAATTAATGGTGCTAATGGCAATAGGTTATACCTTCCTTTTGATGCAATCGTATTTAAAGAATATGATTATGTAACAATCTCGAATAGGAAACAAGAAGAGACCACATTAAATCAACCTTTTAAATGTGGCGAGTTTGAAGTGGCAAATTTTGGTAAGGTGAACATTAAAAGAGTAAAATCGTTTGAGCCTTGCGAAGGTAGACTTTACATAGATTATAAAAAACTGCCTAAGTCAGCAGTATGGCGTTTTAGACAAGACGGAGATATGTTTACTAAATTCGGCGGTGGAACTAAAAAACTAAAAAGCTACTTTATAGATAAGAAGATACCGGTGCGCCAGCGTGATAATATTCCAGTGCTTGCTGACGGGAATGAGGTGTATGCTATTGCAGGGGTGGAAATTAGCGAAAAGGTGAAACTTGACGAAAATGCAACCCTTGGATATATGATTGAAGTGAAAAAATAGCGAATAATTCGCTATTTTTGTTTAACAAATTTATATAATATGGTATAATAACAATATAAATAGGAGGTTTATATGAGCGGAGGAGAAATAGCACTTATTGTTGTGGGAGTCATTGCTTTGCTTGGCATTATCTTTGCAATATGGCTTGTGGCAACATACAACGGATTTATTAGGCACAGAAACAATGTGGATGAAGCATTTTCCACTATGGATGTATATCTTAAAAAGAGATATGATGTTATTCCAAACTTAGTGGAAACTGTAAAAGGTTATGCAAAACATGAAAGCGAGGCCCTTGAAGGAGTTATGCGTGCACGCTATGATGCTATGAATGCAAATGGCGGGGAGAAAATAAAGAAAGAGAACGCCCTTTCAAGCACATTGAAATCGCTTTTCAAGGTAACAGAGAATTATCCAGACTTAAAAGCAGATAAGCATTTTACTGAACTTATGAAAACATTAAATGAAATAGAGGCAGAACTTGTTTCCGCAAGAAAGTACTATAATGGCACTGTTAAAATCTACAATACAAAAAGAGAAGTTTTCCCAAGTTCCATAATTGCAAAATGGTTTAAGTTTGAAAAGCGTGAACTCTTTGAGGTTGAAGCCCCAGAAGAACGCAAAAATGTTAAAGTGCAATTCTAATTAAAAGGTGCAATTAATTTGCACCTTTTATTAACTTGACAATGTAGAGTTGTATGTTATATACTAGCCTTGCACTTACTGTATAATGCGATATAAGCGGATATGGCGGAATGGCAGACGCGCAAGTTTCAGGTACTTGTGATGGTAACATCTTGTGAGTTCAACTCTCACTATCCGCACCAAGTGCAGCTATGACAAAAATATTTTGGGAGGGATTATGAAAGTCATTAAAAAATCTAAGGAAAGTGTAAGATTAGAGCCAGCACATGATGGTGCGGGAAGTAGAAAACTGTTTGTAGCAAACGATGAAGTGAAAAATATACAGGGAATAACACATGGTTGGCTGCGTGCTGGAGGAGTTTTTGAATGGCATAAGCACGATGACTGTAATGAGTTTATGTATGTACTTAAAGGAAATGGTATTGTTAGAGATGAAGACGGCGAATATGAGTTTCATGTAGGAGATTTCTTTATTTTTCCACGCGGAGAATTTCACGAACAAAGGAATACAGGAAATGAAACATTTGAAGCTGTTTTTATTAGAACTAAATAACTTCTGATTTTTGCAAAATCAAAAATTCGTTATGTAATAAAAACTCTTTTAAGGAGAATATCATGAATAATACGCATGAAATATTTAATCAAAAATTTGCTGACTATATTATGAGAACAATCAATGTTGATAATTCGGATTATTACAAAGTTTTTTTAAAATATATACCAGAAGGTGGTACAATTTTAGATGTTGGTTGTGGCAGCGGAAGAGATTCATATCATTTTAAAAAAGATGGGTTATAAAGTGGAAGCGATTGATGGAGGAAAAGAATTTTGTCATTTTGCTTCAAATTTACTAGAACAACCAGTTAAATGTATGTTGTTTCAAGATATGGACTATGTTGAAAAGTTTGATGGGGTTTGGGCATTAGCCTCAATTCATCATTTGGATAGGCAAGACCTTGAAAAAGTTTTATTCAAGATATATACAGCGTTGAAATCAAACGGGGTTTTATTTTTTAGTGCGAGATTTGGAGATAATGAATACGACAATAAGTATGGCAAGCACTTTAATGAATTCACACAAAGATCATTTAGAAAATTTATTAAACAAAATGAGAAATTAAAAAAGTTTAAATTTAAAGATGAGTTTGTTTCAGGTGACAAACGAGAGGGCAGAGAAGAGCAATGGTATTGTGCGATTTTGAAAAAATAGATTAACGGTACCATTTTTTGCAAAATTGAAATAAATATAGATCAAAGAAGATGAGAAAGTTAACAGCTTTCTTTTTTTGTTATAAAAAATATTTTTTGAGTTTTTGGAGGATGGTTATATTTTAATAGATATTGCCTCTATAATACCTATGGAAAAAGGGGTAAAATTTTTCAAAAACACAATATATATTGTATTTAAAATCGCTTGACACAATATATTGTATGGTGATATGATGTAGTCAAGGTCGCAAAAGACTAAGGAAAAGGAGAAAAATTATGGATAAAATTATCAAAAGAGACGGACGAGTTGTAGACTATGATATCTCTAAAATCGAGAATGCTATAGTAAGGGCAATGCTTGCGTTAGGTGACGGAGAGGTAAGGGATTGCAAAAAACTTGCTAAACTTACAGAACTTGAACTTACTGAAAAGTTTGAAAACAAATTCCCTACAGTAGAGGACATTCAAGATACGGTAGAATCTGTGCTTATGAATAATGGCTATGGCAATGTTGCTAAATGCTACATTCTATACCGAAAGAATAGAGAAAAAATTCGCAAGGCAGATGAAACACTTATGGACTACAAGAAAACTATGGACAAGTATTTGAATTTGTCTGACTGGCGTGTTAAAGAAAACTCAACCGTTACATATTCTGTTGGTGGTCTTATCTTATCTAACTCAGGTGCCATGACTGCAAATTATTGGCTTAACGAAATATATGATAAAGAAATTGGCAATGCACACAAAAACTGCGATATACATATTCATGATCTTTCAATGCTTACTGGATATTGCGCTGGGTGGTCACTCAAGCAACTTATTCGGGAGGGATTAGGTGGAATTCCTGGAAAGATATCATCTTCTCCAGCCTCACACCTTTCAACACTTTGCAATCAAATGGTAAATTTCCTTGGTATTATGCAAAATGAATGGGCAGGAGCGCAGGCATTCTCTTCTTTTGATACCTATCTTGCTCCATTCGTAAAGATTGATAATTTGTCATACAAAGAGGTTAAACAGTGTATACAGTCTTTCGTTTATGGTGTTAACACTCCATCAAGGTGGGGAACTCAAGCGCCATTCACAAACATTACTCTTGACTGGACGGTGCCAAATGACCTTGCTGAACTGCCTGCCATCGTCGGTGGAAAGGATCAAGACTTTAAGTATAAAGACTGCGCAAAAGAAATGGAAATGGTAAACAAAGCCTTTATTGAAATTATGATTGAGGGCGATGCAAATGGTCGTGGTTTCCAGTATCCTATTCCTACATATTCTATTACTAAAAACTTTGACTGGTCAGATACTGAAAACAATCGTCTGCTTTTTGAGATGACTTCAAAATATGGCACTCCATATTTCTCAAACTATATTAATAGTGATATGGAGCCTTCAGATGTAAGAAGTATGTGCTGCCGTCTCCGTCTTGACCTTAGGGAACTTCGCAAGAAATCTGGTGGTTTCTTTGGTAGCGGTGAGAGTACTGGCTCTGTTGGGGTTGTAACAATTAACATGCCTAGAATTGCTTATCAGTCGGCAAATGAAGAAGATTTCTTTGACCGCCTTGACAAACTTATGGACATTTCAGCACGCAGTTTGAAGGTAAAGCGTGAAACCATTACAAAATTGCTAGAAGCTGGTTTGTATCCATATACTAAGAGATATCTTGGCACATTTAATAATCACTTTTCAACAATCGGTCTTGTTGGTATGAACGAGGCTTGCCTCAATGCAAATTGGCTGAGGTGTGACCTTACCGATAAGAAGGGACAAGAGTTTACAAAGAAAGTACTTAATCACATGAGAGAAAGACTTTCTGATTACCAAGAAATGTATGGAGACCTTTACAACCTAGAGGCTACACCTGCAGAGTCCACCTCATATCGTTTTGCTAAGCATGATAAAGAGCGCTTCCCAGATATCATTACTGCAAACGAAGGGAAAACTCCATACTATACCAACTCCTCACATCTTCCTGTTGGGTATACTGCAGATATCTTTGATGCCCTTGATGTACAAGATGAATTGCAGACACTTTATACATCTGGTACCGTATTCCACGCCTTCCTTGGTCAAAAACTTGATTCTTGGCAGGCTACAGCACAACTCGTAAGAAAGATTGCTGAAAACTATAAACTCCCATATTACACTATGTCTCCTACATATTCTATATGTAAAGAGCATGGTTACATAACTGGTGAACACCACACCTGTCCTACCTGCGGTGCGGTAACCGAGGTTTACAGCAGAATTACTGGATACTACCGCCCAGTACAAAACTGGAACGACGGAAAACTTCAAGAATTTGAAGATAGAAAGGTATACAATATTGCCGAATCCCGTATGAAGGGTAGCAAGACTTGTGCTAAAGCGGAAGAGGGTGTTAAATTAGAGGCAAACGAGAAATGTGGTAAAGAACTTTTACTTTTCACAACTAAAACTTGTCCAAATTGTAAGATGGCAAAGGCACTTTTGAATATGGCCGGAATTAAGTACACAATCATAGATGCGGAAGAGGAGCACGAACTTACTGAAAAATTTGATGTTAAAAAGGCGCCAACACTGCTTGTGCCAAACGGGCAGGGTTATGATAGATATGACAATGCTAGTGAAATAAACAGATACATAGAGTTAATGAAGAGGAGAGCATGACAGATATTTTAGTAATTGGTGCTGGCGTAGCAGGAATGACTGCTGCGCTCTATGCACTCAGAAATGGTAAAAATGTTACTTTGCTTGAGAAAAACAGCATTGGCGGACAAATTGCCGAATCGCCAAGAGTAGAAAACTTTCCTACCATTAAGTCATTATCTGGGGTTGAACTTGCTGATCGCATGTTTGACCAAATCACTGATTTGGGCGTGAATTTTAAGTTTGGAGAAGCAATTTCAATAGAAAAAGAAAGTGGCATCTTTACAGTTCATACTGAATTTGAAAAAATTGAAGCAAAAAGCGTAATAATTGCCTCGGGAGTTAAGCACAGAAAACTTAATTTGCCTAATGAAGAAAACCTAATTGGTCATGGAATAAGTTATTGTGCGTTATGCGATGGCGCTTTTTACAAGGACGATGAAGTGGTGCTTATAGGCGATGGAAATACCGCTCTTCAATATGCGTTATTATTGAGTTCGACTTGTAAAGGCGTGCATGTTTTAACTTTATTTGATAAATTTTTTGGTGATGATAGGCTTGTTCAAGCAATCAAACAAAAGAAAAATATAAAAATCACGCACAATGCAAGGCTTAAAGAATTGATTGGAAAAGATAAACTTGAATCCCTTGTGTTTGAGCATGAAGGCGAAATGCTAAGAATAGACACTCCCGCTTTGTTTGTTGCAATAGGACAGGTGCCAGACAATAAGATTTACGCTAGTTTAGTAGATTTATCAAAGGATGGCTATATTGTCGCTGATGAAAACTTGACAACGAGGACTGCGGGGCTTTTTGTAGCAGGGGATTGCCGCACCAAAAAGGTACGCCAACTTACAACTGCGTGTGGCGATGGTGCAATAGCAGGAACCAACGCATGCACTTATTTAGATAGTTTATAAAAAACAATAGCAAAACGCTATTGTTTTTTAATATCCTCGTAAATGGACCTCTTTAATTGTTTGTGATAAAATTTCTTTAAAATGTTCGACCTCTGTCTTTTCAATCTTTTCAAGTCCGCTTGCTATGCAACTGCCGCTATCTACAAAACATTGAAGATACATTTTTTTTGCACCACTGAGCCATAAAGCAATTTCTTTGATCTCCTTCTCAGTATGATGCCCTTTCACGAGCGTTGTGCGAAATTCGTGGTCTACCTTGCCTTGTTTTAAAAAGTCTACGCTTTCTTCTATCTTTTTTATATCGAAAGAACCGTTACCTGCTGTCCTACGATAACTATCTCGGCTATTTTTGATATCCATTGCGACATAGTCGATTAAATTTTGACTGACCAGTTCTTTAAGCAGTTTTGGTGCTGTGCCGTTGCTATCAAGTTTTACAAGATAGCCAAGGGCTTTTATTTTTTTGATAAAATCTATTAAATCGGGTTGTAAGGTTGGCTCGCCCCCTGAAACGCATACCGCGTCTAAAAGCCCTTTGCGTTTTTGGAGAAAAGAAAAGAAGTTTTCCTCAGTTATTTCATGAAGATTTTTGCCTTCCACGAGGTCAGAATTATGGCAATATGGGCAGCGGAAATTACAACCAGCAGTAAAGACAGTGCAACACAAATGCCCTTCATAGTCCACCATTGATAATTTTTCAAGCCCAAAGATTTTCATATAAAAATGATATCAAATAAGTTTATTTTTGTCAAATAAGACGGGATTTATTTTGAGAGTTATTGCCTTAATAAATAATATGTTGCAACTCATATAATTTTATGTTATAATTAACTAGTTTAAAGGAAAGAATCAAAAGGAGAAGAAAAATGGAAAATGTAATTAGAAACATGAATTTTAAACCACTACTTGAAAAGGTAGAGTACGAGAAGTTGGATCCACCAGCAAACAACTCGACGATTAATATGCGTGTTTGGGATGAGGTAAGCGTGGAGAGACTTAGAAGTGATGCCGTAAAAGTGACAATGCAAAGAAATATTAAACCAGAACCAAAAAGCATTTTGTCCTTGATGGTGGCTATGAGTGTTGAGGTTATTATCAACGCGAGTGAATATGATAAACTTGATGATGCCCCACTCTATTTTGCAAACAGTCAGGTTGCACGCGTACTTGCAAGCACTCTTTCTGTGGTTGTAGCAAACATTACTATGCATTCACCAATAGGCGCCATGATTACAGCACCTATGGCACAGTTGCCACAATGAGACTTCGCTAGTGGCCAAAGATGTTAATTTTTAAAAACCGCCTAAAGCGGTTTTTTTATTGATTAATGTCACAAAGTATGATATTATAAGACCATGATAATAAAAAGTGCAGTGTATAAAACAAGTGTGGTAGAAAAATCAAAAATAATTCAGGATGACATTCCTGAGTTTGCTTTTGTGGGCCGAAGTAATGTGGGCAAAAGTTCTCTTATCAATATGCTTGCAGGACAGAAAAGGCTTGCAAAAACTTCTTCTACTGCTGGGCTTACAAAAATGGTGAATTACTTTGATATTAATAATGAGTTTCGCTTTGTTGACCTTCCAGGGTATGGTTATGCCAAGGTTGGTAAAAGTCATTTAGATGTTTGGGCAGGTCTTATGGGGGAGTATTTGACAGGCTCTCAGTCACTTGACACTGTGTTTGTGCTTGTTGACATAAGGCATGAGCCAAGCGAGCTTGATAAGGCTATGCTTGAATTTTTGATATATAATCAAATACCTTTTATGATTCTTGCTACCAAAGTTGATAAATTATCAAAAGCAAAACAGTCTGTGCAGAAAAAAATGCTTGCCAAAGGATTGAATATTCGTGAAGAACTCATAATCCTTACAAGTGGTGAAACCGGATGCGGTAGAGACAAAGTACTTGAATACATAGAAAACAAAATAGAGGCAAACAGATGAAAATAACTGATTTTGGTTATAACGGCGAAGGTGTAGGGCACGAGGGCGGCAAGGTGTGTTTTGTGCCTTATACTTTAGTGGGGGAAGAGGTTGAGATAGAAAAAAGGAAGGTAACATCCTCTTATATCAAGGCAGAAGCCAAGAATATTTTAGAGGCTTCAACTTGCAGAAGGGAGCCTCCTTGTCCATACTTTACAAAGTGTGGTGGCTGTGATTTTCAGCATATAAGTTATCAAGATGAATTAAAACTAAAAGAACAAATTTTGGCAAGACAACTTGCTAAACTTGGGTTTAATAAAAAAATAGAAGTTGTTGCAAGTCCGCAGGAGTATAACTATCGCAATAAAATTAAACTTTTTTGCAATGAAAAAGGTTTGGGGTTGAAACGCGGACAAAGTGACAAAGTTATAAATATCAAGCATTGTCTTCTTGTAGATGAGAAAACAAATACTTTGTTTGAGAATTTAAATAACTTTATATTAAAAAACCATTTGCAAAAGCAAATTAGTACGGTTACAATAAGGCGGTATGAGAGATATACCTTTTTAAAATTTGATTTGAATAGAGAGATTAATGTTGATTTCACTGGGCTGTCTTTATTACTTGGTGAAGATGTATTTCTGTTTTTATCCATGAAAGGCGGAGATAAAAAGCGGTTGTATGGCAAAGATATAAAAGCAGACGAGCATGGACTTACTTACAATTTCGATATGGACGCATTTAGGCAGGTGAATAACGAGGTTGCTGAGAAGTTATATGATAATATTTGTGCTTTAGTGAAAGGCGGAAATGTACTAAATGCGTATAGTGGTGCAGGAGTGCTGAGTGGTATGCTGGCAAAGCATTGCCGAGATGTGGTTGGAGTTGAACTTGGCAATATAGAACATGAAAGTGCCGAGTCATTAAAAGAGGAAAATTCACTTGCGAACCTTACAAATATTCAAGGGGATTGTGGTGAGGTTATTCCACAGCTTGAAAACAAGTTTGACTTTATTGTTTTAGACCCACCACGAAGCGGATGTGATGAGAGTGTATGCAAGGCGTTAAATATGCAGGAGGGTAGGTTAATATATGTGTCATGCAATCCTGCCACCCTTGTCCGTGACATTGCCAGAATGGACAGATTTGAACTTATGCAAGTTACGCTGTTTGATATGTTTCCGCGTACCGCCAATTTTGAAGTGCTTGTGATACTTGGCAAAAAGCAATAAAAGACAATTTTAGTCTTAAAATGATTTTGTAACTTTGTTTAAAAACAGTATAATTTAATTAAGGAGTATTAACTTGGAAAAGAAAGAGAGGATCCCTAGGAAAGAGGCTTATGCAGAGTTTTTGGAATGGCGAGAGAAATTAAATAGTGCCCAAGATAGCAGAGCAAAGTTTGAAAAGCTTTTTGAGGAAGCTATAAAAGGCGCGGGTGAGGACGATGCCATAATGCAAGATGTTGTAGCATACTATTACAAGAATGGTGTGGAGCGTCTTCTTGATGAAGATTATAAAAAATATATGGACTGGGAGATTCTATCCGCGGCAAATGGTAATGAGTTTGCTATAGAAAAACTGCAGTTTTTTATGGGGTATGCTTACGACCAAATAGTAGAATCGAAAGAGTTTCCTAAAATAAAATATTATAATGGAATAAATGAGTACAACTATATACAGATAATAGGGCAAGAACTTTGCATGGAACTTGTCAACAAATTGTCGCTAAGTAGTGAAGTACTTGCTAAAGCGCGAGATGTTTTTCTTCCATACAGGCCAGAATATTTTAGAGATTACAGAAAGGCGATTGACGAGGTGCTACCTATTGTAATCGAAAAAATGTCACAAAAAAAGGACTAAGAAATTAGTCCTTTTATTTTGTAAATTTCACTTGTTACATAAAGTCTTTCACGAATCATTGTATCTAATTGTTTAAAAAAAGGAGAGTTTTCGCTTAGAGTTAAAAGTTTGGAAATAAGAGTGCTTTCAAGGGACATCAAATTTAAAAAGCACTTTGTTTTATCTCCGCGTATTTTATAAGAATTTGTTTGAGTGCAATCGGGATATATTGTTTGAAAAAGTCTGATTTGTCTATCGGTAAGCGAGTATAAGCGTCCAGTACCCAAAAAATTTCCTAAGTAGAAAAGTGAACTTTTTATCTGAGAGAAAAGCTCATTCACTTCACAGATTAGCTCATTATTCTCTTCACTATCGACTTGTATAAAAATAAAGCCTTTATCACGCAAGTGTTGAGAATAGGCTTTTGCCATAACTTCATACTCGTCTATTGACAATAGTTTTTCATCATTATATTCCATATTTGCCCTCATTAGTATATATGTTCTGCAATTTAGTAGGGTTACAAAAAAGACGGATTTACCGTCTTCTTTAAATTTTAAAATCTGTCAAATGGACTACGAGGTTTAACAATAAGTCTGTTTCGTTTTTCGTAATCATAATAAATTGCATCATAATCCAAACTTTTTGCAAGTCCAACAGCAGGGTTTGCAGGATCTTTTTCCATGCACTTTGTGTTCCAGAATGGTGTCATTTCTTCTTTGATAATAGGTTTTCTGAAAAGTTTTACAACAACATTCCACATAGGCAATGCCCTAAGCACCTCTTTTTCAACAAGGTTACGCCTGTGTCTTTGAGTACTCTTGTTGGTAGTAGTATTTTTCTTTCCGTCTGTTTCGGATTCAGACTTAGATTCCTCTTCGGTGTAAACAGTAATTTGTCCACAAGAGTCTGAGAAAGCCTGTACCGTGTCTTGATCTTCGGAGCCGAGATACACTTGCATCTGGAAGCCGCCGATAATATTTTTGGCTTTTTCCGGGCCATAGAGAACATCTAGTTGCTTGAACGCTTGCAATATGATTTCAATACGGATATTTCTTGAACGAGCGACATTCATCATTTTATCAAAGTCTTGGAATGGAGGCATGTTACCAAACTCATCAAGAATAAAATACACTTGTCTTTTAAGTTTTCCTGTTTTTCCTTTCGCGTCGACAGTTCTGTTTGCTATATCTACAAGTTCAGAATAAAGTTGTTGTATGCAAAGCACACCAAGAGGGTGACGCTCTGCCTTATGATCAGGAATTCTCACAAAGAATGCGGTAGGCTCTTCTGGTATTCTTGAAAAGTCGATATCTGTTCCGCTTGTCATGTAAAGTATTCCATCATCGCCGAGTGTTTTACCAAGGCTGGAGCCAAGTGTGCCCAAGAATGATTTTTGTGTGGTAGGGCTGGTATAACAAATGGTTGACATTAAGTTCTTAACATTTGATTTTTTAGGATCACGCCCTTCGGCATAATCACAAAGGGTTTTAAGCAGTTGGTCGCCTTTATCACGGTGCATTGCAAGTTTATTGAGGTTGTATAAGTTAAACTTATCAATGGTCATTCCAAGTTCTGGATTTCTTGAATCCTCAAGCATACCTTGCATAATACCAGTTATCAGGTCTTGGCAACCTTGTGGCCAAGAAGGCTCTTTCACTTCCGCACTTATTGGTATTAATGAAATTGCAATGTTTCTCACTTTGGAGTTGGCTTCTGTTTCAAGTTGTGATTTTCTGGCCTCTAACTCTTTTTTAAGTATTTCATTGTTAGGAAAAGCCTTTCCCTCAAAGCCATACCATGTGTCGCCATAAGTTATTCCATTAAGCTCGTCTGATGTAAATTTTTTATAGCCCATGTCTTCTGGTGTACAATTAGAGAACTTTCTTACTTCTTGTGCAAGGTTTCCTGCTCTTTGGTACATTCTGAATGCTGGTTCCATAGGGTTCCATCTGGAAGAGGAGTAAGGGTCTTCAAGATTTAAAACTACAACTTTGTAGCCCTCTTTTTTAAGAATGTTTGCATTATCTGCGTACAATTCACCTTTAGGGTCAGTCACAACAATAGAAGGCTTTTCTGCAGAGTGTGCGAGTATTCGTATGGTAGGGTTGGCGAATATTTGAGTTTTACCTACACCAGTAGTACCTATAACAAGTGCGTGCGTTTCATATTTCATGCTGATGTTGTATTTTCCATTCTCCATTTTGTTACGGAAAGGGAATCCTGTTTGTTTACAGGTAGGTAATTGATCCCATGTGGTATTGATAAAGTCTTTGTCCGCTTTGATGCTGGCAGGCGTGGCATAAGTGGAGTCGGTTTCAACATCCAGTTTTTCACCTTGCGCTGTTTCACCAGTATTTTTGCCATTGTCCTTCTTCTTTGATTTGGAAGCAAGACCAAGTGCGAACCCGCCAAGCAGACCCATACCCGCACAAATAAATGTGAGCGAGTTTGTAAGGGTATCCGGCATTTTAAATGCTCCGCCATTTGTTGCGACAGCGATACCGATACCAATGCCGTAGCCTACAATGGTTAAAAGTACCATATAAAGTATCGTTTTCTTAAATTTGTTCATAAACACCTCTTATACCAATTAAGATACCATTTTTTTTAATAAAAATCAAATATTTCATAAGAATAATGAGAAAATGTTTACAAAACAAGTGAAATACTATATAATAAAAACATGCTCTCGTGGTGTAATGGATAGCACAATGGTCTTCGGAACCATTTGTTCGGGTTCGAGTCCTGACGGG
>CANBAL010000008.1 GCA_947366545.1 uncultured Clostridia bacterium | reverse complement strand
GTAGTCAATGTTTAGTGTCCCTTCGCAAGGTGCCGGTATTCCGTATTTAACGGTGTAGTGTTCCAAAATTTCGGTGCGGATGAAGTTCCAATGCTCATCCATGTACACTTTGATTGTTATATCGTCAAATTTTGGCTTTGATGCAAGCCCGCTTGTCAGCATCACTTGTTTGTGATAGCGTATTGCGCCAAGCACAGGGTCAAGTTTAAGGGTAAACACATAGGCTTTTTTATCGTTGTAGGTGACCTCTTGTACAGGGTCGGAGTTGTTTAGAATGGTTTGTGAAGATACAACATAAGGACTAATGATGTCTGGAAGGGAGCCATTTTTGTCTATAAACCCTTCGTTAGTAAACTTTTGGTTTTCGCCAGTCCAGTCCGCCGTTTCGGCTTTAACATTTTTGCCCTTGATTAAGTTGACATTGTTAGAGTCTTTCTTATGCACCGCGCAAATGGCAACCGTCATCATACCCACGCTTTGGCTTGTCAACTCATAGGTCTCTCCGTCAAAGGCACGAATACTGAATACCGATTGAGTAGCAATCGTAGCCACTTTTCCACGGCCGACAAAGTAGAAACTGCTTGCGCGTTCTGCGTTATAGGTGGCCATAGCAAAGTTTTGGCTAGGTGAGTAGTTTAAAGGTGTGCCGCCTTTTGTCATCATGTCTGCCGCGATAGAAGTTATGTTGTCTAGATATGGCTCAGCACTTGCAGGGTAGTCAACCTTAAGTCGCGCCTCGGTTTGGTCTTTGTACCAACTACCAAGTAAACTTCCGCTCACCACTCCCAGCACTACAACAGCGGCTAGGCGGAACCACATCTTTTTCCATACCCGTTTTCTAGGTTGCAACTTCTTTGAAGAGATGAAGTTGAGGTTGGTTTTTCTTGCCTTGGCATATCTTTTGTCTTTTTGGTTTTTGTAGATAGGTTGTTGATCTTCCGTTGCTAAGATAGGGGTAAGCCCTTCAAGGTCAGGGAACTCAATTTTGCCCACGACAAAAGAGCCAAATTTAGGAAGGCTTAAAAACTTATGCTCTTTAGTTTTTTTATCTAAATCAAGATTTTCATCGTTAGCGTCTAAAGGATGAGAATCTTCCAATTTTTTATTTTTCATTATATAACCTATAACGGGTTTTATTAAGTTGTTAAAATATGTGTACGAGTGTAAAAACCCCGTGAATTTAAAATTTAATTTGTTATATATAAATATAACAAGTATATTTTATAATATTTAAGATACTTTGTCAACAAAAAATTATACCTTTTTATAAAAAATTGATAAAAACTCTCGAAAAATGTCAAACCGAAAAAATTTTAAAAAATATGTATATTTATGCAAAATTTATTTGATTTATGCAAAAATATGTGTTATCATAAAGACCTCGAAAGGAGAGAGAAATGAACGAGGTTTTAGATCAGCTTAAGGAGATGAATATAAACTTAGATGGCGAGGAGTACTATGCAGTGCTTGGCGCTTATCTGAATAAGATTGCGGAGCTTGAAGGGGAGAAGAGCGTCAATATTTCTTCACTTTTGAGGCGGGCTGGCGAGGGAGCCGAAGGGCTTGAAAAATCGCTTGCCGATAGTACAAGTAATAAAAATGTGTGCAAAATTTTATCTTCCAAGTTAAGCCAAGGCGAGAAGGTTATTCTTCTTCACGATGAGGCGGTAAATTTAGGTTGCCAAAGGAACTACCAAGAGACATTTTCAAAGTGCCGTAAGTTTGGACAGGTGCATGAAATGATAGAGGGCAGCAAACAACGCTATGGACGGGGATATGAGGACTATAAAATGCTCATGAATATCAAAAATGACGAAAGTTCACTTATTAATATGATAAAAATGCGTGCAGGCGCGGTAAACACTCCAATCGAAGAAATTAAGAAGGTTGTGCTTGATAACATCAGTGCACAAGAGGAAGAATTTATCAAACTTCAAACAAATTTTGTAGGCAGGGTGGTGTCTTTTCTCGTTGATGATGAATGTAGACTTGTAAAAGAGCAGGAATCTGCCCAAATTTCCTAAAATCTTTGAAAAAACGCTTGACAATGGCTTGATATTTATATAAAATATAATCGTCTTAAATTAAGGCGTTTTTTGTTTGCACTAGCCCCGCGGATAGAAAGCACCTTTAAATAGGCAGAAAATTTGGAGGAAATAATGAAGACATACATGGCAAAACCAGCCGAAGTAGAAAGAAAATGGCTTGTTGTGGATGCAGCTGGCGTAAGCCTCGGAAGAGTGGCAAGTCAGGTGGCAGACATACTCACAGGTAAAAATAAGACCATCTATACACCTCATGTAGATACTGGTGATTTTTGTATAGTTATAAACTCAGATAAGGTAGTTTTAACAGGCAGAAAACTTGAGGAAAAGAAGATGAGATGGCACACAGGTTACATAGGTGGACTTAAAGAAGTAGGGTATGATAAACTCATGAACGAGAACTCACCAAAGGTAATCGAGAAAGCAGTAAAAGGGATGTTACCAAAAACCACCCTTGGAAGAAAGCAGTTCACAAGACTTCATGTTTATAAGGATGCAGCACACAATCATGAAGCACAAAAACCAGAACAAGTAGAGATTAAAGGAGTGAGAAGATAATGGCAGAGAAGAAACCAGCACAGATCATTTCGACTGGAAGAAGAAAGAAATCTATTGCAAGGGTAAGACTTGCATTAGGTAAAGGAAAGATCACAGTAAATGGAAAAGATATCAGCGAGTATCTTCAAAGAGATACCCTTCTCCTTATCGCACGCCAACCACTCGAACTTGTTGGTGCACAAGATAAATATGATATCACCGTACGCGTAGTAGGCGGCGGAGAGGCAGGACAGGCAGGAGCAATCAGCCACGGCGTTGCAAGGGCGCTTGTTAAAGCCAATGAGACTTATAAGAAAGAGCTTAAAGAGGCAGGACTTCTCACTCGTGATAGCAGAATGAAGGAAAGAAAGAAGTACGGCTTAAAGAAAGCGAGAAAAGCATCTCAGTTCTCAAAGAGATAAAACAAAACTTGTTGTTACAAAAAGAGAGGAATTTTCCTCTCTTTTTTATTATAAAAACAAAAGTTCAATATTATTTTCTTTAGCCAATGATACAAATTTTTTGCACTTTTCACCTTCTTTGTCTTTGCAATAAACAATTATGTAATTGCAATAAGAAAGTAACCTTTCTTCTTTACTTTCTGCTTTGCCTTCAAAATCTATATCTCTAAACAACTCATAGTCAATAATGTCCTCGAAAGGCATAAAAGGTACTAATTTGCCAGTACAAAGTTTAAATAATCTTTCCATTCTTCTTTTGTCTTGTTTTAGACAAACGAAATCCTTGAAATCTGCCAAACAAATTCGTTTTAAATTAAAATAGTTTTCTTGGAATTGAGATACTTTATCATAGCAAAAGTTATTAAATTCGTTAGTTATGAAAATGAAGGTGTTTACACTTTCGTTAATTTTTTTAAGGATACAGCAATATATTTTGATTTCTATATCTTCATTTAACTCAAACTTATCTAAGTTTACAAATCCACATGTTTTCATATTTTTTTCTTAAGATGATGTATAATCTTATTATAATAAGAAAAAAGTCGTTTGTCAACAAAAAAGAATGACGCATCATCCTAATTCTTGTGAAATTTTGGGTTAAAATAAGGATTATGAATAATCCTAAGAGAAAGAAAACAGTAGCCAAGGCTTTATTAGAGAGATTGAATTATTTTATGGGTAGCAAAATGACGCAATATGAACTATCTGAAAAAAGCGGAATACCTTATCCTACCATAAAAAGTATTTTTCAAGGAAGAACAGAAAATGTAAGTCTCAAAACAATAATACTTTTGGCATATGGTTTAGGTGTAAAACCAAGCGAATTGATTGATGATGATTCATTTTTAGCAGAGAATTTAGATTTAATATAAATAGTGGCATTGCCACGTTTTTATTTGTCTTTTTCATTTTTTGTGATATCATAAGGTGTAGGAGATAATTATGATTTATGACATATTAATAATCGGCGGAGGTCCCGCAGGAATAAGTGCTGGCATTTATGCAAAAAGGGCAAATAAAAGCGTAGCAATACTTGAAAAATTTGCGGTTGGCGGAGAGGTGAATTTGCTTGATAAAGTAGATAATTATCTCGGCTTTCATAGTATGGATGGACAGGAACTTGCGAAGGCATTTAAAGCGCACGCTAAGGCACTTGAACTTGATTTTATATATGAAGAGGCTCGTGATTTCAACCTTGACGGAGAGATAAAAAAGGTAGTGACAAATAAGCACACCTATGAGGCAAAAGCGGTAATTTTTGCTCTTGGTGCAAACCCTAGAGAGCTTGGAATTGAAGGGGAAGAGCGATTTGTCGGCCGTGGAATAAGTTATTGCGCTGTCTGTGACGGAAACTTGTTTAAAGGCAAGACTTGTGCAGTAGTTGGCAGCGGAGATAGTGCGGTAAGTGACGCGGTATATCTAAGTGACCTTTGCAAAAAAGTCTATGTTCTTTCGCGGGAGAATATGAAACTTTTTGGCAGGAGTGAGCAAGAACTTGATAAAAAGAATATCACAGCAATCAAGGGTGCCGAGGCAAATAAGGTGGTTGGACAAGATAAGGTAACCGCCCTTGAATATATCAAGGATGGCAAAAGAAAAAGCATAAAACTTGACGGCGTATTTGTTGCGATAGGCAGACGCCCTCAAACCGAAAACCTCGTCGGTAAACTTGAACTTGACGGCAAAGGTTACATTGTTTGTGATGAGCGTTTGCACGCCTCAAAAGAGGGTGTTTTTGCCTGTGGAGATGCAAGAAATGGGCTTGTAAAACAGATTGCAACCGCGGTAAGTGACGGCGCCGTGGCATCAATGGAGGCGATAAAATACCTTGCAATTATGAATGCGAAAAAGTCGTCAAAAAAGTAGAAAAATCTTGGGTTTACCCCTTGACTTGGCCCTGTCTTCATGATAAAATAGCAAGGTCTAAAAAGGAGAAAAAATGTTAACAAACGACTTTACCAATCTCGATAAAAAATACATATCTGTTAAATCGAAATATTTACTTGGTAATGATAAAGAAAATTACTTAAATTCTATAAAAGAACTTGCAAAGGAAGGGCAGATAAATGCTCTTCAAGATTTTTTCACAAATGTAAGTGAGTACGATATGATTGCACCAGAGATCATGAATCATATTGTGGTCATCAATTCTAAACTTCGTCATAATTTTGAGGAAAATTACCTTCTTACTCTGTATGCAGAAAGTAAGGGGCTAAGAAGTGCTAATACTCGTCACTCGGATACTTGTAAACAAATTTCATCCAATCTATTTTCTAAAGATAGAAACCCAGTTGCTTTTGTTCGATTTGCTGAAATTTGTGATGAAATGAATGAGAATGATACAAAGTATGCGGCAATAGAGCTTGCACGCGAAAGTTTTAGAAAGTCACTTTTAGAGAAGAATATGTCAGGAAACGATAAACTTGCATTTTTGTATAGTCAGTTAATCTTTTCATATAAATTCGGCAATAATAAACGCAGTGCAAAGGAGCGTCTTGCCCTTTTTGTTGAAGAGTTATCATCAACCGAAAGCGTATAATTTCCACCACTTGGTGGATTTTTTTATTCATGCCGTGGCCCAGTGTTTATATGGTCAGACTTGTCACTTGCAAGTGCGATATGACCATATTTTTTATTGATTTCAACTATGGTTTTTGATAAATCTTTTTTGTCAAAAAACGAAAGTTGTTTCACTTTGTCTGAGGAAAGGCTGGATGCTCTAAGCTGTATAGCCCGAATAGGCCTATTAAATTTCCAAAAACTATCTACAATCTTCATTCCTTCTGTCACAAGTTGTGTAATTCCTTGGGTTGGCGGAATTTTTTGACTTTTGCTAAATCTAGCAAACTCGTTTGTTTTAATAGTTACGGTAAGTGTGGACGCGACAAAGCCGTGCTTAATCAGCCTAGCCGACACCTTTTCCGCCAGAAAGGAAAGGGTAGAGATAAAATCCTTTCGTGAAATTATGTCTTTTAGGGTGGTTGTGCCGTTTCCTATGCTTTTGGGTGGTGGCAACTCGTAGAAGTTTAGCACTTTTTCCTCTCGGTCTCCAAGTAAGCTGTGCTTTAAATAAACTCCAGTAATTCCCATAATTGCCTTTAAATAGTCGTCACTAAGTAAAACAAACTCGCCAATAGTGTTCACATTCATTTTCGCAAATCTTTTTTCAAGTCGCCTTCCAATTCCCACAATGGAATTAAGCGGCAGAGTATATACCATGTCTTTAAAGTCTATGGAAGTTATCACCGTGGTTGCATCAGGTTTTTTCATATCGCTTCCAAGTTTAGCAAAGATTTTGGAAAAGGGCACTCCCACAGAGGCGGTAAAATTGAACTCCCTTTTTATTTTTTCTCTTATTTCGTCTGCAATTTCCTTCCCGCTTTTTTTGAGGTATTGTAGGCTGTCTGTAACATCCAGCCAACACTCGTCAAGCCCCAGCGGCTCCACAAAATCGGTGTAGCCAAGATAAAGTTCTTGTAATTTTTCAGAAATTTCTTCGTAAAGGGCGTAGTGTGGTGGCAGGGTAACGAGGTCGGGGCATTTTACCTTTGCCTCCCAAATTGCCTCGCCGGTTTTGACGCCCTGTGATTTTGCAATCTCATTTTTGGCAAGTATGATGCCTGTGCGTTTTTTAGGGTTGCCAGTAACCGCGACTGGCAAACCTTTAAGTTCAGGACGGGTCGAACATTCCACGGATGCGAAAAAATTATTTATATCGCAATGCAAAATTACCCGCTCTTTCATTTGATTTGCACCTTCCTTTTATTGTATACTTAGTAATGATAAGGAGTTTTATGCAAGCGAAGGACTTATACTTTAAAAATTTCTATTATGACACTTTAAAAAGTTTTTTAAATTGTCATTTCGAGGGCAAACAAGAGGTGGCGATTACAGAGGAAGAGGACGCTCTTTTATGCGAGTATGGTGCGATAAAAAATCTTCTTGCAGGTGTTAAAGAGGTAAACCTTGGCTGTCACTATGCCAAAAACGCTCTTGACGCTTTAAGTAAGTATAACCTTAGTGGTAAGGCAGTGGTCGACGGCAATATTGAAGATTTTGAAGGCTATGAAAAATGTATATTTATTCATATTAAAGGGCTGCTAAATTATAGTGAAAACCAGTTGCAAGAACTGTCAATGTACTCTGGACAAAAGAAGGTGCCGCTTCTCATAGAGTTCGGCAGAAGTCTTGAAGAGCTAGGCACTCTTGATAAGTTGTATGGCGTCACACCAACAAGGCTACTTGAAGACCTCGGCTTTCTTGATAGAGATTGCACCTTGCTTGGCGGCAACTATCTTGATAAGGACGATTTGTCCCTGCTTGCAATGTATGGCACCCGCCTATGCTTAACCCCACAAAGTGATATGCTAAAAGGTCGCGGATTTACCAATCTTGCCATGATAAAAAACTCGGAAGTAGCGATAGTCTTTGCAAGTGACGATTTCCCTTATGTCAATATGTTAGGTGAGGTAAATTGGGCTTGCGGACAGACGGCGAATTTGCTTTGCAATGAAAGGGCGGTTACAAGAGGGGAAATGCTAGAAAAAATCACGCCAAACCCAACAAAACAACTTGAAAGACTTATGCTTAGTGGCGAAAGACAAATCAGTGATTTGCCAGAACTTAAAGATAGGCTTTCAAGACTTGAAAACGAACTTATTAAGAGGATAAAGGAGAAAATATAACCATGGAAATAGTAAATCAACTTGCAGAAGAATTTGGACTTAAACTTGAATATTCACAAAATATAATAAATCTTATAGATGAAGGGTGTACAATCCCATTTATTGCCCGATATAGAAAGGAAATGCACGGCACATGTGACGATCAAACCCTTCGTGAATTTAGTGATAGACTTAAATATTTACGCAACTTAACAGCGGAAAAAGAAAAGGTGCAAAAAGCGATTACCGAGCAAGGAAAGTGGACGGATGAGATTGCCGCGGCACTCTCAAATGCCCGCACTATGACTGAGGTGGAAGATATTTATCGCCCATATAAACCAAAGCGTAAAACCCGTGCATCTGTGGCTATAGCAAAGGGCTTGGAGCCACTTGCTGAGATACTTCTTGCGCAGTCTAAGGCCTTTAATCTCATGAAAGAGGCTGAAAAATATTTGACGGAAGAGGTTAAGACGGTAGAAGAGGCCATTTCTGGTGCAAAAGATATAGTTGCTGAAAAAATTAGCGATGATGCAGAATTGCGAAAGGCTCTTAGAGAGTTAATCGCCGAGAAAGCGACAATTTCTTGTGAACTTGTTGAGAATGAGGGGAGTGCGACATATGAAACTTATGCTGGCTTTAAGCAAGAGGTAAAGGCTTTGCCAAGTCATAGAATACTTGCGATAAACCGTGGTGAGAATGAAAAATGTCTTAAAGTTAGTGTCAATATTGAGGAGGAGAAATGCCTTAATATCATCAATAAATTCTATAAGAAGAATAATGAAGATACTGATACAGTGATGACTGAAACTATTTTAGATAGTTATGAAAGACTTCTGTTTCCATCGCTTGAAAGAGAATGCAGAAGCAATTTGACTGATAGGGCAAATGAGCAAGCGATCAAGATGTTCGAAGTCAACTTAAAGCCACTTCTTATGGAGGCACCACTTAAAAATAATATAATTTTAGGGCTTGATCCTGCCTATCGTACCGGCTGTAAGATAGCGGTAATTGATAAAAATGGTGATGTGCTTGCCACTACAGTGATTTATCCAACACCACCACAATCTAAGACCGAGGAATCTATTGCCAAACTCAAAACTTTAATCGAAAAATACAATGTAGATATTGTTTCTATCGGAAATGGTACCGCATCCAAAGAGGCAGAAATATTTGTTGCTGAGCTTATCAAACATGTTTCCCGTCCAGTAAGTTATGCGGTGGTCAGTGAGGCTGGTGCATCGGTATACAGTGCATCAAAACTTGGTGCAGAGGAGTTCCCTGACTATGATGTTTCTCTTAGAAGTGCTGTCTCAATAGCAAGACGCCTTCAAGACCCACTTGCCGAACTTATAAAGATTGATGTTAAATCAATAGGTGTAGGCCAGTATCAACATGATATGCCTCAAAATAGGCTAACCGAGGTGCTTACTGGTGTAGTTGAAGACTGCGTAAACTCGGTTGGAGTGGATATCAACACCGCCTCACCAAGTCTACTTTCCTATGTTTCGGGGTTAAATATGTCGATAGCAAAAAATATAGTTGCTTTCCGTGCAAAGAATAAGGGGATTAAAAACCGTGGAGAACTTTTGTCAGTGTCAAAGCTTGGGCCAAAAGCGTATGAGCAGTGTGCTGGCTTCCTTCGTGTTGTAGGCGGTGAGGAAATTTTGGATAACACCGCAGTGCATCCAGAAAGTTATACGGCTACTAAAAAACTATTGTCTCTTTTCAATTTGACGGAAGAAGATATTAAAAATAATAACCTCACTTTGCTTCCAAGCCTTGTTCAAAATATGGGCGAAGAGAAGGTTGCGAAAGAGTGTGGTGTCGGGGTGCCTACTCTTAATGATATTGTAAATGAACTTTTAAAACCAGGTCGTGATATTCGTGAAACTATGCCAAAGCCACTGCTTAGAAGTGATATACTTTCTATGGAAGATCTTAAAGAGGGTATGGTGCTTAGTGGCACTGTAAGAAATGTAATTGACTTTGGTGCCTTTGTTGATATCGGTGTGCATCAAGATGGGCTTGTACATATTTCTCAAATTTCAAACTCTTTCATTCGTCATCCTTCCGAGGTGCTTAAAGTAGGTCAGCATGTCGATGTGAAAGTGCTTTCTGTAGACCCAGTTAAGAAAAGAATTTCTCTTACCATGAAAGGTATTGATAAATAATAGTTTTGCATACTACTACAACAAGTTGGTGGTTGTATATGCATACTAGTACAAGATATGGAAATGTGGAGGAAAGATAATTGTTGAAAAAATGTCCGTATTGTGATACATCTTATAGTGAAATTTTGCAAACAGGCTTTGTAGGCTGTCAGCATTGTTATGAGACCCTGCCACGCCTTGAAGAGGCGGTAAAGGCACTTTATGGACAAAAGAAACATAGGGGGCGAGGTAAAAATGGAAGTATTTGATAACATAGCGATTTCCTCTCGCATTAGACTTGCCCGTAATGTTTCGGGTCTAAAATTTTTCACAAAACTTGACAGCGAGGGCGCAAAATATATTACAGATAGCGTTAAGGCGGTGCTAGAGAGCTTTGATTTATTCAACTTTCTCTCCCTTAAAAATTTGTCACTTAATGAGTGTAACGCACTCTTTGAGCAGCACCTTATAAGTCGTGAACTTATAGAAAATAAAGATATATCTTCTGTCGCTATAAGTGAGGATGAAAAAGTCATTGTCATGATAAATGAAGAGGACCATATCCGTGAGCAGTGTATTGAGGCTGGCTTTAATCTTTTAAAACCTTTTAGAAGGTTAAAAAAGATTGACGAAGCATTGCTTGGTAGCATTGATATTGCCTATGATGACAATCTTGGCTTTATAACGGCCAGCCCTTCCAATCTTGGCACAGGAATGCGGGCAAGTGTCATGCTTTTTTTGCCGGCTCTTGAGCGTGCAGGTAAGATAGAAGACCTTATTGATAAGGCGGGCAGAAACGGCTTTACAGTGCGTGGAATATATGGCGAAGGCAGTGAGGCGCAGGCAAGTTTTTATCAAATATCAAATCAAGGCTCACTTGGTAAAAGTGAGGAGGAGATAATTGATGAGGTCAGCGAAATAATATATGAAATATGTAATGAAGAGAAGGAAATGCGGGATTACTATATGCTAAATGAGCGTAGTCAAATTCATGACGAGGTGTTAAGGGCGTATGGCGTGCTTACAAATTGCTATACCTTAGAAGAGCGTGAAATGATGAAATTACTTTCTCTTGTCAAATTTGGTGATAGTCTTGGATTTTTGCATATTGAAGATAGTGATAAATTTCAAAAACTTTACTATGAGGGTGGAGAAGCAAACTTAAAGGAAATATTTGATTTTTCTGATACAAAAAAGGAAAACATAGTAAGAAGCGAGTATATATCTAAAAAGATAAAAAGTCTTGTGAAACGGAGGTAGAATATGAATTATCAAGGAGGCTCCTTTTCCGATAGTATAGAAAAGGTAATAAAGAATGCCAGCAAGTTTGCACTAAGATTTGGAAGTAACTTGGTGGGTAGCGAGCATATTTTGTATGGCCTTGCAAGTGTAAGGGATTGTCTTGCCAGCAAATTTTTGGCTGAGGCAGGGGTAACCGAGCCAGCATTATTTGAGTTTTTTGAGGAAAATGCACCTGAAGATAATCTTTTTGGAATGGAGGTTGAACTTACTCCACGCACTAAAGATTTGTTTCGTATGGCACAGCAAATTGCACTCCAAATGAATCACTCATTTTTGGGTGCCGAGCATCTACTCTTAGCATTACTAAACAGCGTTGGCAGTGTTGCCTATAAGATACTTGTCGGGCAGTTTGGCGTAGATGTAGAAGAAATGAAGAATAAAATTATCAAAGCCCTTAGTGCAAATAAGCCAGAAAAGGAAGAAAGCAATAAGCAAACTGGCAGTACTCTTCCTGAAAAACTATTAGATATGGGTACTGATATCACACTTAAAGCACGGGAACATAAGCTTGACCCCGTTATAGGCCGTGAGGGAGAGATAGAACGAGTGGTTGAAATTCTTTGCCGTAAGACGAAAAACAACCCTGTCCTTATCGGAGAGGCTGGTGTTGGAAAGACGGCGGTTGTCGAAGGCCTTGCACAAGCGATAGTAAGTGGCAATGTGCCAGAGATACTTAAAGATAAGGTTATATATTCTCTTGAAATCGGTGGTCTTATGGCGGGCACAAAATATCGCGGTGCCATGGAGGAAAAATTAAAGGACGCTATTGAGACAATTATATCAAGTCAAAATATCATAGTGTTTATTGATGAGATACACACACTTGCACAAGCGGGCAGTGAGAAGGGGGAGACTTCTCCAGCGGATATGTTAAAGCCATACCTTGCAAGAGGGGAACTTCAAACAATCGGTGCAACCACCACTGATGAATATAGGAAATTCATAGAGAAAGATAAGGCACTTGAGCGAAGGTTCCAGCCAATACTTGTCAACCCACCTTCAGTTGAGGAGACAATTCAAATACTCAAAGGACTTAGAGACTCTTATGAGGCTTTCCATAAAATTACTATCACCGATGAGGCGATAGAGGCGGCGGCAAATTTAAGTGATAGATATATCATGGATAGAAGCCTGCCAGATAAAGCGATAGACCTAATTGATGAGGCAAGCAGTAAGGCAAAGGTAAATTTCACAGTTAAACCTCAAGCGATAAGAGAGATAGAGGAAAAGATAAAGGCGCTTTCTGCAAGTAGAGATGAGGCATCAATTCAGCGTAATTATGAGAAGGCGGCGAAACTTCAGTCCTCAATTATAAATCTTGAAAATGACCTTAAGAAGAAAAGCGATAAACTCAATATCAAAAAAGAGGCGATAAAAGCGATAGGCGCCAATGAGATTGCCGAAGTTGTGTCCAAGTGGACAGGAATCCCAGTGACAAGGATTACCGAAAGTGAAAAACAGAAACTCATACACCTTGAGGAAATACTCCATAAGCGTGTTGTGGGGCAAAATGCAGCGGTTGATGCGGTTGCAAAGGCGATAAGAAGGTCAAGAGTAGGACTTCAAGATTCCAAACGGCCTATCGGCTCCTTCCTCTTCATGGGGCAGACAGGTGTCGGCAAAACCGAACTTAGCAAAGCGATAGCAGAGGCCATGTTTGATGATGAAAATAATATAATCAGAATTGATATGAGTGAATATATGGAGTCGCATACCGTGTCAAAACTCATCGGTGCACCTCCAGGATATGTTGGCTTTGATGATGGCGGTCAACTTACCGAGCAGGTCAGACGCCGCCCATATAGCGTTGTGCTTTTTGATGAGATAGAAAAGGCTCACCCTGATGTGTTAAATGCTTTGCTGCAAATCCTTGATGACGGTAGACTAACAGACGGTCAAGGCCGTACGGTAAGTTTTAAAAATACAATTATAATCATGACCTCCAACCTTGGTGCAAATGAGGTTAAGGAGCAGCATAAGGCTCTCGGCTTTGGTGATGAAGGAGTAGAGGCGGTTGATAATAATAAGATTTATATGGACGCTCTTAAACGCAAGTTCAAGCCAGAACTTATAAATCGTATTGATGTTATATGTATTTTTGACCCGCTCACACAAGAGGATCTTGTCAAGATAGCCAAAATTCTTATATCTAATATTAATAAGCGTCTTAAAGAGAAAAATCTTTCGCTTATGATTACCGAGGAGGCACTTGAATATGTTGTCACCCACGGCTCAAATATAGAGTATGGTGCAAGACCGCTAAAACGATATATTCAGCAAGAGATAGAAGATCAAATTGCGGAGAAAATGCTACTCGGTCAATTAAATAATGAGGGTGCGATAGTAATCGATGCTGATGAAAACGGCTTAACCTTCACAAATGAGAAATAAATCTCTCAAATCATTTGCTTTGAAAATTAATAACATATATAATATAGACATGGGACGAGATGGTGTCTCCCCAAAAAACAATCCTTCCAGTAAGGAAATCAAAACTGGACTGGCGGATTTCCGAGGGGAAGGGCTTTGCCCGGCGAGGAAGCGGAGAAGAGAAATGTATCATTTCTCCCGCGTAATCCAGAGGGACCCTTTACGGAAGGAGATTGGGAGGGAAACCGTCGAGACAGCGAGTCAAATCTGAGATTTGTGAGCGACCGACGAGATGGTGTCTCCCCAGTAAATAAGGAGGTAAAAATATGAAAATTGAAATCGTAGAGAAAGGTGGCTACAAAGCAAGCCAAAGATTAAAAAAGGTGCTTACCGATAAGATTAATAAGCTGGAACGCTATTTTGGCGAAGATGTTAATGCAAAGGTAGTTTGCAGCAAGGAAGATAAGAGGGAGAAACTTGAAATAACCCTCAAAAACAAAGGAATGCTGTATCGAAGTGAGGTAGCCAGCGGAAATATTTATGATAATATTGACCTTGTTCTTCCAAAACTTGAAAAACAGATTATTCGCGTTGTAGAGAAGAAAAAATCGAAGGCAAAATCAGATAGAAAAAGTGTCAGAACAATGGAGGTTCCATTTGAATTTCTTACTGAGGAGCCAGAGACTCTTCCAGAGGTATTCAAGAAAAAGACATTTGATCTTGACCCTATGTCAATCGATGAAGCCCGCTATGCAATCGAACGCGTAGGACATGATTTTTACATTTTCCTCAATGCAAAAACTGGTAGAGTGAATGTAATGTATAAGCGCCATGATAATAAACTTGGCCTTATAGATGTTAAATTTTAGGAGTGGAATATGGCAGCAGAAAAGAAGAAAACCCTCGCAAATGTTGTAAGTGAAGCGTTAAGTGGAATTATTATGATAATTTGTGTACTCGTGTACTTAATTTTAGGTTTTACAATTAATTTTTGGCACCCAGGTTGGCTTATTATAGTAGGTGGTGCGCTTAGCGTTGGAATTATGAATATCATTGTCAATGCAGTAAATGACGCAAAAAATCTTAAAAAAGATAATGAAGATAAAACAGAATAAAAAAACTTGGACAACTTGTCCAAGTTTTTTTTATTCTGCCTCATCATCTATCTTGTTCTTCTCGCATTCGCGTTCATATTCAAATAGTGCATCTTTAAGTTCTTTGCTACCAAGGGTATTGACGATTTGTCTGTGTGCATCTTTGTTTGCGGAAGGCACATATTTTAAATATTGAAGGCTCCAAATAGGGGAGTTTGCTTGTAGAACTTCCTGTTCATGTACAGGGATGTCGCAACCTTCTATATCTCTTGCAGTATAGTAATTGACTTCTGGGTCATGCCCATCTGCGATAAGCCCCAGCAAATTCTCTTTTTCTAGTTCAGGCTCTTTCTCAAATTCTTTTAAAAAGCAATATATAAAAAGTGTATTCTTTTCACGCTTAATAAATTTTTGAGCAAGTCTAAAAAGTTTAGGTTTTTCTTGTTTATACTTTGGATTTTGCATGCGCTCAATAATTTGAAAATAGTCATTCGGAGTAAAAATCTTTTTTTTCATAAGCTCCCTCCACTTATAAAAGGATTGTAACATGAAAATTAGGTGTTGTCAAGACTGAATTTTTGCAATAAAAAAAGTGCGCCATGGCACTTAGATTGACTTTTTAAGATCGTCAAGCATTTTAGCATAGTGAGCTTTTTTACGGTTAGCGCTATTTGTGTGGATAACATTATCTCTAGCAGCGCTGTCCATCAAAGAAACAACATCGTTGTATGCAACTTCTGCCGTAGCAACATCTTTGCTGCTAACCGCAAGTTTAAATTTCTTAGCATAGGTAGCGATACGAGATTTAATAGCCTTGTTTTCAGCGGTTTTTTTATCGATAACCTTAACTCTCTTTTTTGCAGATTTAATATTTGGCATAGTTCTCTCCTTAATCAAATTCTAGGCAAGTATAGCACAAGAAAAGACAATTTGCAAGCAAAAATAAATAATTTTTGCAAAATGTTTAAAAATAAAACCATGTTTGAATTGATTGACGAGTGTGGAAAGGATTTAGAGCGCTATGGATACTCCATAAAAAGCATTGAATATGATGGCGTGCTAGGATATATGGAGATAGAAAGCGAGGGAAAAAGCAGGGCTTTAAAACTTGCAAAAGGTGAGTATTTCATTATTAATATTCCCTCTCTTTATGAGAAAGACTGTGAGGAGTATTTGACGAAAATAGTAAATAACTGCTTGCAAAAACTGTTAAAAAGTTTTGACTTAGATATAAACGCAAAAATATTGATTGTAGGCCTAGGCAATCCTAATATTATGGCAGATAGTTTAGGGAAAGTAGTAGTGGACAGCATGGTAGATGGCATATGCGGTGTATATAAATTTTGTCCTAATATTTATGCTATCACAGGTATTGACACCAGCGATTTTGTTTTGTATGTAAAAGAGGGTGTAAAAGCAGACTGCGTAATTGCTATTGACTCTCTCGCCACCAATAACCTTTCCCGCCTCGGCACTTCGCTGCAACTCACCAGCGGGGGAATAAGTGCGGGCAGCGGTGTGAGAACAAATCCCAATCGGATAGATAGCGAGAAACTCGGCGTGCCGTGTATAAGCATCGGCGTGCCCTTTATGCTGTATTCAAGTGTGATAGAAAAGGAGTTGCCCGACCTTCTCCTCACCCCTAAAGATATTCGCTCAAATATTACAATGATAGGGGGCGTTATAGCAAGGTCGATTGATATGCTGTTTAACTAATGTCACCCACTTTTTGCGTAAAATTATCTATAATTTATTTTGTAAATTAAACAAAAAAGTATATAATAAAACTAATATGAAAAAAATATCTAAAATTTCGTTATTATTAGTAGGTATTTTCACTCTCCTCACAGGAGTGTTTTTCTTGACCACTCCTGCGGGGGGGGGTGGGATTTTAGAACCCGATGATTCTCAGGAAGAAATTGTAGATTGTCCAAATTTAGATAACTCTATGGCTGCTGATTGGACTTGGAAATTTACAGCACGTGCATATTACTTTGACACTAATGCACCTACTGGAGCACTTTCAACAGATAAAGCAACAGTAAAAACACAATATAAAGGGTTTTTAGGGGCATGGTATAATGGAGAAAGTGTCAATCAATCGACATCATGGATTACTGGATCAAATGATAGTGAGGTAAGAGCCATAGCAAGTGCGGCCAGTGGGTATACTTTTGTTGGTTGGTATGCAGATGCGAGTTGTAGATCGAATTTAATTCTTAGTACCTCTGATACTTTGTCAAGAAATATTTCTGGTACTACGGATGATTGGTATTATGCTAAATGTTCACAATCAAAAGTGTGGTATTTGAATATTGTAACTAATGGTTCATCTGCCATGACGGGTGGAACGATAAACAATATAACATATAAATCTGGTAGCACCACCAAGAGTACTTCAATAGACCATACATATGCAAGCTTTTCAACATATTATGCGGAACAAGTTAGTTTTACGGTTGCAGCAAATGTTGGGTATACTTATAATGGTGTTCGCACAGGGGCTTCAGTTTCTTCAGCAGCTATAACCTATGGTAATAATTTTTATACTGGAGAGGGGAGCTCGGGAGCAAGTAGTAGTTATTATGTTCATTTTTTGCCAAACACTTATACAATTTCCTGCAATCTTAATGGTGGTAGTTATAGTGGAACACTTCCAACAAAGGGTACATATGATTCAGCTTTCTATCTTGCTAATCCAACTCGTGTAGGTTATACCTTCGCGGGCTGGACATTTAATGGAAATACCAGCTATGCAAAATACGGCAGTTCCTCCTCTTCTTGTACTACAAGTTGGTCAAGTACATCAACAAAAACAACAGCCACATATTTTAAAAATTTAACAACAACAAATAATGGTTCAGTTACCCTTACTGCAAATTGGACACCAATAACATATAATATAAGTTACGCACTTAATAGTGGCTCATATGGTACATATCATCCAACCAGTGCGACCTATGATACCGCATTTCAACTTTCCAATCCAACCCGCAGCGGCTTTACCTTTGCAGGTTGGACATTTAATGGAAACACGAGTTATGCAAAGTATGGGACTTCATCCTCTGCTTGTACAACAAGCTGGTCAAGTACATCAACAAAGGTGACTTCTACATATTTCAAAAATCTAGTAACAAGCGGTTTAGTAACTCTAACAGCCAACTGGACTGATGCGACTGCACCAGTAATCAGTCGTACCACATGGGTACAAAATGGCAGTACAGGGTATTATGTTTACGCCTATGTCACGGATAATGTAGGTGTCAATCGAGTACAATTTCCAACATGGACAGATGCAAGTGGACAAGATGATATACAGTCAAATTGGCAAACAGATAGTGGATCAAGTGGAACAAGTGGTAGTTGGACGGTAAACAGTCAAACATATAACTATCGTTATACTGTAAATGTTTCTTCGCATAATAATGAATATGGAATGTATCACACACATATTTATGCATATGATGCGGCAGGAAATTCCTCAGCGACAGCGATAAATGATATTACTTTTAAATTTACAGTCACTCTTAATTCAAATGGAGGCAGTGGAGGGACCACAAGTGTAACCGCCACTTATGGCAGTGCCATGCCAAGTATCCCAAGTATCCCAAGTAAATCTGGCTGGACATTTCTAGGTTACTATGACTCACAAACAAGTGGTACACAGTATTATACATCTACTGGTACCAGTGCTCATGTCTGGGATAAAGCTGCCAATACCACTCTTTACGCTCACTGGCAGGAAAAGACATGGTTAGAGGGCTACTATGCAACAAGTTATGGTGGAGGAGACGGAACGCAGTCAAATCCATACATAATCTCCACCGCCGCACATCTTGCCCGCCTTGCCTATGCAACAAATAATAACCTTCAAACCACAAGCGGTCTATATGATGGAGAAGCCTATTATAAACAAACTACTGATATAGATATCTCAGCACACCTTTGGCAGCCAGTAGGAAATGAGAAGATTCCTTTTGTGGGTGTTTATAATGGAGATTTGTATAAAATTAAAAATATACGAAGTGCAAATTTAGGTTGTGTTGGCTTGTTTGGGTGCTTAGAAAGCAATGCACAAGTAAGATGTATATATTTGGAAGGAGGTAATATTACAGCCAGTGGTTATGCAGGCGGTATAGTAGGGCTTTCTCGTGGAGCTGTAAGCAGGGTGGCACGCTGTATTGTAGATTCTGTAGAAATCAGTGGCACTCAGCATGCAGGTGGTATAGCTGGAATTTCTGAAGGAAGAATTTTACAATGTCAAGTTAAGAATTGTAGGATTATAGGAGATTTTGCAGGAGGTATTGCCGCTATAGGAGGAAATGCCGTTTCAAATACTAATGTAATCTCTACTGAAGTAAATGGAGGTGCTCAAGCAAATATACTATGTTGTGAGCCAGCAACAACTACTTCAAATTGGTATGGTATTTATGGTGAAGGTATTGTAAATGTAGAAACAACAAAAATGATGTACACAGGTTCATATGGTTGGCAGATGTATTCTATAGTCCAAGGTATAAATAATGATTTACCAGTACAAAAAGGATTATATTATATCGGAGGTTTTACAGATGCTGAGGAAGTGCGAAGTTATCTAGAAGGATTAGGCTTTGTTGAAATGACATGGTAAATCTTACATACAAAAAAAGTGGCTAAGCCACTTTTTTTGTATAGAAAAGAATAATATACAAACACTTTTTTTATGGATACGCTTTACTATTTGATACCTACTTTTGTAATATTTTTATGTATATTCCCGCTAATAATTCAGTTGCGGGTTACTTTTAATTTGGAAAGTCTTAGTGGAGTAATCTGCTTGTACATTTTCAAAATTAAGGTAAAGTATTACGCATATGAAATTAAGGGCAAATACATCATTTTAAGTAATGAAAAACAAACCAAGCATAAAGAGATAGAGTTTGACCCAAGACAATTTATAATTGTCAAAATATTTAAAGATCAACTAAAACATAAATCTCGTGTAAAAGAAATGTTTGTATTTTATAATATAGGCCTAGGCGATGCATTTCTCACCTCTATGGTGTGTGGAGCGATAAATAACGCGGTACTAATATACTTTACAAATGTAAAAAATCGTAGACCGACAGCTTCTATGGGGATTTATGATACCGTGTCTTACAATCGTCAAGTTTTTGAGGTGGCGGGGAAAGGCAGCGTAAGTATTTCTTTATTTGATGTTGTATATTCTTTGATAATGTCGGTTATTCTAATTAAGAGATTAAGTAAAGGGAGTAAGGTATGAAAATTTATACTGAAAATGAGACAATAAGAGATCTTATAGATAGTGCTATGGAAAAGATGAAGGGCATTATGGGGTCTAGCACCGTGATAGGCGAGCGTGTCGAGACACCAGACGGTACAACAATAATTCCAGTATCAAAGGTTACAGTGGGATATGTTGTAGGAGGAGGAGAGTATGCCGACCTATCTTCTAGAAGGGTGGCAAATCATTTCCCTATGGCGGGTGGTTCAAGCGGCGGTGTCAGTGTGTCACCAGTCGGCTTCTTAGTTGAAAGTAAGGGTGAGATAGAGTTTATTAATGTTGAGAATAAATCCCTTTATCAAACTATTTTAAATACCTTCAACGCACTGATAAATAAATTAGATAAGGAAAATGAAGATGAAAAAGACTAAGTCAGTCATAGCCTTCTCTTTTGCAATCATGTTCGTTCTAACCGCACTTGTGGGGGCTTTTCTTGGCTGTTTTATGCTTGTGACTAGCACAGTGACAAGTGCACAAGGCTCTTCGGCAAAAGCGATGTGTACCATGGAAGCAAGCACGGGAAGGGTGCTGTACGCTAAAAATGAAAATGCCAAACTCCCAATGGCAAGTACAACCAAGATAATGACGGCAATCACCGCAATAGAGAATTGTAAGGATTTAGACGAAAAGTTTGAGATTTCACCAAAGGCGGTTGGTATTTCAGGTACAAGTATCTACCTAAGAAAAGGCGAGGCTTTATCGGTTAGAGATTTACTATATGGGCTTATGCTTGTGTCAGGTAATGACGCTTCTGTGGCAATAGGTGAAAGAGTGGGCGGCAATGTCAAAAACTTTGTAGAGATGATGAATAAGACGGCGATTAAAATAGGTACAAAAAATTCGCACTTTGATAATACCCATGGTCTTGATAGTAAAACTCACTATACCTCAGCATATGACCTTGCACTAATCACAAGTTATGCACTTTCAAATGATACATTTCGTGAGATAGTCAGTACAAAAAATACAAAGATAACCACAGTAGAAGGTAAAACAAGATACCTCAAGAATAAGAATAGGCTCCTTAATAGTCTTGAAGGCTGTAATGGTGTTAAAACTGGCTTCACCGATGACGCAGGCAGATGCCTAGTTGCAAGTTGTGAGAGGGATGGTATGCAACTTGTTTCGGTGGTACTCAACTGCGGGCCAATGTTTGAGGAGTGTGCCACCTTGCTTGAGAAAGGCTTTAATGAATATGAAATGGTAGAAGTTACTAAGGATTATGATTATTCGCAGTATTTACGCCTTGAAGATGCGCGTAAAGAGTTTGTCAAAGTAGGCACAAAAGGAAGTTATCGCTATCCAATGCGTGAGGAAGAGAAAGGAAAAATAACCTATATCTATAAACTGCCTGAGAAAATAGAAGGTGGTGTATCAAAGGATAAAGTTGTAGGTGAAATTTCAACTTATTATGGTAATGACTTGCTATTTTCTGAAAAAATATATACAATGGAAGAGGTAAGGAGTAATACCATACTGGAGAAACTCAAAGATATCTTCCGAAAATGGTAAGTGTAATGAATGCGATTAAACAAATTTTTATCGAATAGCGGAGTTGCGTCAAGAAGGAAATGTGACACTCTTATTTTAGAGGGAAAGGTCACAGTCAATGGCCGCGTAGTCAATGAAATGGGAATAACCATAAATGAAAGGCGTGATAAAATCGCAGTAGAGGGGAAAGAGGTTAAACTTCCTTCCTCTTTTGTGTATATAAAATTGAATAAGCCAAAGGGGTATGCCTGCACAGCGAGTGATGAAAAGGGTAGAAAGACGATATATTCTCTTGTAAAGTGTGAAGAAAGACTTTTCTCTGTTGGTAGACTTGATTATGATACAGAGGGATTGATAATACTCACTAATGACGGCGACTTTGCAAATAAAGTTATGCACCCTTCATATAATATTGAGAAAGAGTATAAAGTAAATGTCGAGGGTGAAGTTAAGGAAAGCGAGCTTGCCGTGTTGCGTGCTGGCGTAGTTGTGGAAGGCGAAAGAATGCCAGAGGCGAAGGTAAAATGGCTAAGTTATGAGAATGGCGTAACAAAACTTTCAGTGGTAATTGACGAAGGACAAAATAGACAGATAAGAAGAATGTTTGAGGCAATAGGTCGAAGTATAAAATTATTGAAAAGGGTGAGGATAGGCGAGGTAACCTTAGGCGGTCTTAAACGCGGCGATTATAGGGACTTAACTGAAAGTGAACTCAATAGTCTTGTGAGGGGTAAATGAAGATAGCGGTAATAGGCGGCGGAGCAAGTGGACTATTTGTTGCCTCACAACTAAGAGGCTGTGATGTCACGATATTTGACGGTAATGAGAAATGTGGCAAAAAACTTTATATCACCGGCAAAGGCAGATGCAATTTAACCAATAACTGCGATAAAGAGACCTTTTTATCAAATGTTGTGAATGGGGAAAATTTTATTCAAAGTGCAATAAGCCGCTTTCTTCCAATTAATACAATAGAGTTCTTTGAGGGACTAGGTTTGCCTTTAAAAACAGAACGCGGCGGACGGGTGTTCCCAGTCAGCGATAAGTCTAGTGATGTAATTAAGACGTTAGAAAAAGCCTGCAAGGGCACTGCAATAAAACTTAATGAAAAGGTGTTAGCCCTATCGCTTGCCTCTACTGGTGGCTTTAAGGTTAAAACCACTTGTGGCGAGTATAGGTTCGATAAAGTGATAATTGCCACTGGTGGAAAATCCTACTGTGCCACTGGAAGCACGGGTGACGGCTATAAATTTGCCAAAATGTTAGGGCATAGCATTATTGAGCCAAAGCCCGCACTAGCCGCAATAAAACTAAAAGAAAGCGTAAAAGCCATGCAAGGCTTGCCACTAAAAAACGTATCTTTGCTTGCACTTGCAGACGGGAAAAAGTATAGCCAGTTTGGGGAGATGCTGTTTACTGATGAAGGCATCACGGGGCCAATAGTCCTCACAATGTCAAGTTACATAAATAGGGCGAAAAAGGTGGAACTGTACTTAGATTTAAAACCCGCACTTACGCCCCAGCAACTTGATAACAGACTTTTACGAGAGTTTGATGAAGGAAAGAATAAAGATTTGTTTAATGTAATGCGCACTTTGCTACCTAAAAATTTTATTGAATTTTTCTTATATAAACTAAGTTTAAGTCCACATCGTAAAATTAATTCTGTCACGCTAGCGGAGCGAGAAAAAATAGTAAATGGGCTAAAGCACTTCCCACTTGCATATAAAGAGTTGTACCCACTTGATAGTGGTATAATAACAAGTGGAGGGGTTAATTTAAAAGAGGTCAATCCGTCTACTATGGAGAGCAAATTATGTAAAGGGCTATATTTTGTCGGCGAAGTGCTTGATATAGATTGTCTTACAGGGGGATTTAATCTTCAAACAGCGTTTGCCACAGCATATGCCTGCAGCGAAGCCATAAAAAAGGAGGAGAAAAATGGTATTTAGAATTGCACAATTTCTAGTAGGAATATATTTAAAGGTATTCTACCCAACAAAAATAGTCGGTAAAAAGAATATACCTAAGGGTGCCGCAATACTTTCATGCAATCATACCTCAAATTTTGATGCGATACTTATTGCGACAAACACATGGGAAAAGAAATACTATCTTACAAAGAAAGAGTGGTTTAAAAATAAACTTATCGGTTGGTTTATGAAGAAAATAGGTTGTATTAAAATTGATAGACAGTCAACCGATATCACAGCAGTGAAAAATTGCTTAAAGGTGCTTAAAGATGGTAAAAAACTTTTTATTTTCCCAGAAGGCACGAGAAATAAGAGTGAGGATTTGTCACTTGGGCAGGTGAAACAGGGTGTAAGCATGTTTGCGATTAAAGCAAAAGTGCCGGTGGTACCAATGTATATATCAAGCCGCCCAAAATTCTGTCATAGGACGATAATCACGGTTGGTGAGCCATTTGAACTTAGTGAATTTTACGGACAAAAAACAAATGAAGAAGTGCTTGAGAAAGCGAGCGAAATAGTTGCCGAAAACATGAAATCATTACAAGAACAAGTAGTTCTTGCGGATGCTGAAAAGAAAGCAAGAAAAAGGAAAAAAGATATGAAAAAAGCACAACAATAAGTTGTGCTTTTCATTTATTCGCTTTCGTCATCACTATTATTTGCAAATTTCTTGCGGGTTTCGTCATTAATGCTTTCGCCAAGTTTTACAAGTCCGACAGCGTTAAGATTAATTACAGTCCATTCTTTGCTTGTAAGTTGTACTTCTGCGGTGTCATCAGCGTTAATATGGCCGATATCAAAAACTTTAATATCGTACACTTTGTTGATGTCCTCATTTTCTATTATGGTATTAGTTGGCTCGTGATAATACTTGTAAAGTCCATCTTTGTCATCTAGAATAACCTTCCAACTTTTTGAATCTGAAGCACTTGCGTCTTCGGTATTTATAATTTGCATATTCTTTCTCCTTTTTTGATAGATAGATTGTAACACATAAAGATAAAAATTTCAATAGCAAAAGTAAATTTTATTATCAAAAATTTGACATTTAAAGAAATATTTGATAGTCTAAAATATAAAGAGAAGAAAAAATGAGTGAAAATTTCAATTTAGAGACAATCGATAGAACCTTTACAAACTATAAAAAAGGGCAAATGTTTGACGGCGTAGTAGTTATAAAGCGTCAAGATGGGGTGATATTTAATATAGGTGGCAAGAATGACGCCTTTATTCCTCGTGATGATTTTGATGACTATGAAAGCCTTAAAATCGGGGATAGATTTAAGGTTATTATTACAAACAAAAAAAATGAAGAGGGGATGATTGAGGTTTCTAAACGCCTTGCTGACGATAAGACGCTTGCCACTCAAAACGCTCAAAAACTCAAACTTGGAAGTAATTTCAGTTTTGTGGTCACAGGTAATCAAAATGGCGGCCTTGTGTCCAAAATGGGGGAGTATGAGATATTTATTCCTGCAGATGAAATATTCGCTACCACACCTCGTGATATTCGTAAACTTGTAGGTAAACAGTTTGATGCCACCGTCACCGAAATCAATCGTGATGAGAAAAGGATTATTGCAAGTATTAAACTTCTTGCCACACAAATTCAAGAGAGAAATGAAAACCTTTTCTGGAATTCGATATTTATTAATAAAATTGTTAAAGGTAAGGTTAAAAAGATTCTGCCTTATGGTGCTTTTGTTGAAGTGGATGGTATAGACTGTTTCCTTCATATTTCAAATATCTCGCATAAACGTATCGAAAATCCTGGTGAGGTGATTAAGGAAGGCGAGGAATATACTTTCAAGGTGATAGAACTTGATAGAACCAATAAGAAGGTGGCACTTTCTCTTAAAGCCTTGCAAGAAAGTCCTAAAACCATTGCAATTCGTGAACTTGAGGTGGGCGGCACTTATAGCGGAACAGTGGTAAAAATCTTAAAGTTTGGTGCGATTATAAAACTTGATAATGGTGCAAGTGGACTACTTCATATCTCAAATGCCACTGAAGATAAACAAAAACAGATATATGAAATTGTGAAACTCGACCAAAAAGTTGAGGTTATTGTCCTAGATAAAGACGAGACAGAAGAGAGAGTATCCTTTGCACTTGCTGAACAATCAAAATCAACTTGATTTTTCTTGTCATTTCGACCGAAGCCGTAGGCGGAGCGGAGAAATCTTAAAGTACAATATTTGGTGCCTAGTATGCACATACAAGGCACAATATATGGAGAGAGAATGAAAATTTTATTGATATGTTCAAAAATATTTTATGATAGATTAACTTATTTTAAATTAGAATTAGAAAACATGGGGCATGAAGTTTTTATGCCAAATTGTTGGGATTGTCCGGAAACTGAGGCTAAATATAGAGGTACGGCAGAACATAGTAAGTGGAAATCGAGAATGATTAAACATAGTGAAGAAGTTATCAGCAATATGGATGCTGTACTTGTACTTAATTATGATAAGAATGGACAAAAAAATTATATAGGTGGTGCCACATTTCTTGAAGTTTATGATGCATTTAGGCTTGGTAAAAAGATTTATTTTATTAATCCTTTGCCAGAAGGAATGTTGAAAGATGAGTTGATTGCTTTTAATCCAATAATAATAAATGGTGATTTAAAATCGATAAAATAATATCGCCATATGCTGCTGTGGCTCAGTTGGTAGAGCAGCACATTCGTAATGTGCGGGTCGGCGGTTCGAGTCCGCCCAGCAGCTCCAAATATAAATCTTCTTAATTAAATAAGGAGGGAAAGATGAATTTTAATATAAAAAAAGTTAAAATATTTGTTACTATTCCAGTCGAAGATGTGGAAAAGGTAAGAGATGCTGTTTGTGGTGCAGGGGCAGGAATTATTGGAGATTATGATTATTGTACTTCTTCGGTGAAAACTATTGGGACTTTTAGACCGAATGAGAAAGCAAATCCATATATAGGAACACAAAACAAATTAGAATTTGTAGAGGAAGAGAAATTGGAATTTATTTGTGATGTTGAAAAAGTAAAGCAGGTGATTAAAAAACTTCGAGCAGTTCACCCATATGAAGAACCCGCGATTGATATTTATCCACTTCTGGATGAAAGTAATTTTTGATTTCCGCAAAATAAAAGACAGCTTTTAACGGAAATAATAAATTATAGGAAGGAGGAAAACATGAAAAAATCAAAAGTGTATTTTACTAAAGATTTATCAAGTGAATCACTTGTAAAAATTTATGAAGCGGTTGGTAAAAAGTTGGAAGGTAAGGTAGCGGTTAAAGTGCATTCCGGTGAGAAAGGCAACCAAAATTTTTTGCATCCTGAGTATTTCAAGAAGATTATTGAGCATGTTAAAGGCACAGTCGTGGAGTGTAACACTGCTTATGAAGGCGAGCGCAATACAACCGAGAAGCATCTGAAACTTATAAAAGACCATGGCTGGAGCGAATATTTTACGGTAGATATAATGGACAGTGAAGGCGATATTGAACTTGATATTCCAAATGGAAAGACAATCAAGAAAAATTATGTTGGGAAACATATGCAAAATTATGATTCCATGCTTGTCCTTTCTCATTTTAAAGGACATCCAATGGGCGGCTATGGTGGAGCCATCAAACAACTATCAATAGGGTGTGCATCAAGTTATGGAAAAGCATACATTCATGGTGCTGGTGATCCCGCCAAGATATGGACAAGCAATCATGATGACTTTCTTTCTTCAATGGCAGATGCCGCGCAGTCAGTGATAGATTTCTTTAAAGGAAATATTGTGTATATAAATGTTATGGCAAATATATCGGTGGATTGTGACTGTTGTGCAGTGGCGGAAGACCCATGCTTAAAGGATATTGGTATTCTTGCCTCTACTGATCCAGTTGCAATTGATAGGGCGTGTATAGACCTTGTTTTAAAGAGTGAGGATAGGGGAAGAGAGCACTTTATGGAAAGAGTTAAGAGTAGAAATGGCGAATATACAATAGAATGTGCAAAAACTCATGGTTATGGCTCTACTTCTTATGAACTTATAGAGATTAAATGATTTATGTAACGGTAGTCATTAAAGACTACCTTTTTATTACCAACATCTAAAGAAACCGAAGCAGCATCTTTTTCTGTTATTGCAGTTATTGTGATTACAGTTACAACCTCTGTTGCATTCGCACCAATCTTTGCGATCTTCACGGCATCTGCAAGGTCGGCAGTTATTCCATTTCCTATCATCGCAGTCAAAGTCATGACGGTTGTCATTCCAGTTCCAGTCTCTAGGATAGGTGTTACAATCCCTTCTATCGTTCATATCAAAACGATTGAAGTCATTATCATTAAAGTTCATATTTTCTCCTTTGTTATTAAGCTATTTTAGTTATCACTAAATAGCCGTTTATTCCATCGTCATCTAGGAAATTAATATCACTTGTGCTATTAATTTGAATGTTCAGTGTATCGTTTGCAGCAGTTGTCTCAATGATAGCACTTGCGTTTATCATTGTGTTATTTTCAAGTCCTCTTGCAGTTCCAGTTACTTCTGCACCATTAAGGAAAAGTGACATACTGTCGCTGGCAGTAGCACCACTTGCAGCGTATACACCATAATCCACTTTATAGAAACCAATCTCAGGCAGTGTTACTATTCCAGTTGCAGGTGTAAGTGTCATACCGCTGACCGCGAGTGTACTTGCAAGAGGGAAAGAAGAATTGTTTACTTCTTGTTCAGCAGTGTTGTAGAAACTTCCAAAACTTGTCGCAGCTGCGGTTCCGGTAGGCCCAGTTGCCCCGGTCGCTCCGGTTGCTCCAGTAGGCCCAGTAGCTCCAGTAGGACCAGTAGCCCCAGTAGGACCAGTTATACTAAGGCCATCAGCACCAGTTGGTCCAGTAGGACCAGTAACACCAGTTATTCCAGTCACGCCTGTAGGCCCAGTTGGACCCGTAGGACCTGTTACACCAGTAGCTCCTGTTACACCAGTAGCTCCTGTTGCACCGGTAGGACCTGTTATACTAATTCCTGTGGCACCAGTTGGTCCCGTAGGCCCAGTAGGGCCGGTTGGACCCTGAATACCTTGAATGCCTTGTACTCCTTGAGGACCGGTAGGACCAATTCCGCCGTTTGCACCAGTAGCACCGGTAGCACCGGTAGGGCCGGTTGGACCCGTGGCACCAGTAATACTAGGGCCAGTTATACCAGTAGGGCCGGTAGGACCAGTTGGACCGGTTGGTCCAGTAGGACCTTGTGGTCCAGTAGGGCCTTGAGGACCAGGTACGAATACTTCATTAGTGTTATTGTGAATATGCGTGTGGTGGCAACAGGTAAAGCCACCGCAGCACCTATTATTGTTAAAAAAATTCATACATATATCCTTTTTAGGTAAGAGCCAATTTCTTACCCTAGTTCATACTATGTGGAATTGCTTGGAAATGACATTGTTTTTAATACTTTTTTGTTTGCTTTTTTCTTTCTTTTTCGGTAAACTGGAAATGTAGAAAAGGAGAGAAAAAAGTATGGTAATTGCAATGACTGGTACCACTGGTAATATGGGGAAACAAGCACTCAACGAAGTGCTTAAAATAAAGGAAGTTGAAAAAATAAAGTTGCTCATCTTGCCAGATGACAAAAGGGTAAATCAAATAAGGAAAAAACATAAGAAAGATTTAAATAGGCTTGAGTTTATCTTTGCAAGCCTTGCTGATAAAAAAGCTTGTGCTCGCCTTGTCGAAGGCACCGACTATGTTATCAATATGGCGGCAGTTATTCCTCCACATTCCGATCAACATCCAGAAAAGGCTGTTGAGTGTAATGAGAAGGGGGTTGACGCTCTTGTAAGTAGCATAGAGAAGATGAAAGACCAGCCCAAATTTATACATATATCCACACTTGCTCTTTATGGCAATCGTAACGAAAAGCATCCATGGGTAAGGGTAGGCGACCCACTTCTTGTAAGCCCATATGATATTTATTCACTCACAAAACTTCGTGGTGAGTTCAGAGTGCTAGAAAGTAATATAAAAACCTATGCAGTTATTCGTCAAACCGCCATGCTTCACAGCAATATGCTTAGCGATAACATGAGCGATGGCCTTATGTTCCATACCTGCTTTAACGCACCACTTGAGTGGTCAACGGCGGAAGATAGTGGCCTGCTTATTGCAAATATAATAAGACGAGATATGCAAGAGGATCTAAACGATGTGTTCTGGCATAAGGTATTTAATCTTGGTGGTGGATTATATAACTGCGTTACGGGTTATGATGTCCTTAATGACGGTTTTGAAATGATAGGCGGCTCAGTTAAAGACTTCTTTGAGCCTGACTTCAACGCTACTCGCAATTTCCACGGTACATGGTTTTATGATAGTAAAGTCCTTGATGACCTTTTCCACTATCAGCGCCAAAGCACAAAGGATTTCTGGAAACAGTTTGAAAAGGATCATGCAATATTCAAGTGCGGTAAGATTGTTCCAAAAGGACTGATTAAAAAGTTCGCTATAAAACGCCTTTTCAAAAGTCCAAATGCGGTTAAGTACTGGAAGAAACATAATGATACTGCAAAAATGTTTGCCTACTTTGGTGGCGAAGACAAATATGATGCACTGCCAAAAACTTGGGATGAGTTTAATCTGTTGATTGAAAATAAGGTGCCAGATGGCAGTTATATTGATTACAAAAAACTCAAAGACCCAAAGCATGCAAACCTTGTAGATATCGGATATGATACAAATAAAGAGGTTGGCATAAGTGAACTTAAAAACATAGCCAAAATGCATGGTGGAAAACTTTTGTCTAGGAAATGTTCAAGCCTTCAAGATAAACTTGAGTGGGAGAACAGTGACGGCGAAAAATTCACAGCACGCGGCTATACTGTTATGGCGGGGCACTGGATGAATCCTACTTATAAAAAATATTGCTGGGATTTTGATAGACTTAGTAAGAAAGACAAAATTTACGCTGGTGCATGGTATGATAGCCATGATAAAGATGAGAATAAGTACTATTATCTCGATAAAAATTATGAAGCACAAATAAAGGATATAAAATGAAGGTATTAATTTGTTATTTTTCAGGAACAGGAAATACAAGAAGGGTTGTTAATAAGTATGCTGAAGTTTTAAAGCAGCGAAATCATGAGATAGAGGTTCATAGAATTGAAGATCTGCTTTATAAAGAGGGGTATGAAAAGCCTGACTATTCTTCTTGCGATATGCTTGGCATTGGCTACCCAGTGCATGCTTTTAATGCACCTAGTATTGTAATAGATTTTGTTAGATCTCTTCCAAAACAAACAGAGAAGAAGAGGGCTTTTATTCTCAATACTTCTGGTGAGCCATTAAAACTAAATAATATATCTTCACTAAAAACTAGAAGTATACTAAAAAAGCGGGGCTATGATGTGACAAATGAGTATCACTATTGTATGCCGTATAACATCATCTTCCGTCATACCGATGAAATGGCGTATAAGATGTGGAATTATGCAGAAGGTATTATTCCTCTTGACTGCGCTCAAATGCTAAACGGAGAGAAACATAAACTCGGCTATGTGTTCATGGGAAGGCCAATGGCGTGGCTGTTCCGTATCGAGCATTGGGGCGGTCGCTTCAATGGAAAGCGCTATAAAGTGAATGATAAATGTATCAACTGCCAAATGTGCGTTAAGATTTGCCCAACCAATAATATAAAGATAGAAGACGGAAAATTTAAGTTTGGTAAAAATTGTCTTATGTGTATGAGGTGTGCTCATCTATGCAGCCAAAATGCAATCAAGATAGGGATGTTTGAGAAATGGAAGGTGAATGGTCCATATCATTTCCAAAAGCCAACTAAGGAAGAAGAGAATAAGCATAAACGCTACTGCAAAAAAGCCTATAAACGCTATTTCGCAGAATGCGAAAGCCGCCTAGGAATTTTAAAAGAAGAAAAATAAGTGCTTTAAGCACTTTTTTTATTATCTTGTTGCCATTTCTACCGTTCGGGGTTCTCAAAAAATACTTTAGCATTTTTGGTGTGAACTATTGGAGAAATCTTCTTATTTTTACAAAAAAAATGTAAATAATACTTGACATTGGGAATAATATATCATATAATGTAAATGTAAAGTAAACTTTACATATCTCCAATATTGTCTTTTGGCATTCCTTCCTTTGTCATCTCGACCGTAGCGGAGAAATCTATTTTAAGGAGGTTAATATGGAAAAGGAAGAAATACTCGAAAAGGCATCAAAGAAAAAGGCGGTGATGGGCGAAATGGAGTCGCAAAAGATAGGCAAGGCAAACTGGATTTCACTTGTGGTTGCTGCTGTATTTGTGACTGGCTTTTGTATTGCTGAAGGGGCGTTAGGTCATCCTGCTGCCATATATGCAATCTTAGCGATTATTGCGGCATGGGCATGCAGTTTCTACACACTTCAATACTTTGTAGCCAAAAGGTCATGGCAGGTGCTTATTGGGGCTGCGATAGAATTTGTTGTTGCGGTTGGCTTGATTGTCGTTTACGTTTTAAGTTATGTCTACGGGTGGTAGATATGAATAATGATTTAGTACTCAAAAATAATCTTAGGGCGGTACGCACCGCAAAAGGACTATCTCAGGAAGGCCTTGCACTCCTTGTAGGCACAACCCGTCAAACAATAATAGCGGTTGAGAAAGGGCAGTTCAATCCCTCAGTAAAACTTGCCTTGCTACTTGCGGTAGCGCTGGACACCTCGTTAGATGACCTATTTTATTTTTAATTGAAAAGGATATGTCTTAACTTGACATATCTTTTTTAGTATGCGAAAATTAATATGAAAAATTTTAAATAATTTTTGAAAAACCCCTTGACTCTCCAGTTTGCTGTAATGTTAATATTGAGTCAAGCAAGGAGGGAATATGCTAAAAATCGGAGAAGTGTCAAAACTTTTAGACCTGCCAGTTAAGACAATAAGGTATTGGGAGGAGTTTGGGCTTTTCAGGCCATCCTATGTTGACGAGTATACCGGTTATCGTCAATTTAGCGAAAAGGATATTGAAAGGCTTAGCCAAATTATTTATCTTAAAAGTCTTGGCTTTGAGTTAAAAGAGATAAAGACTCTTGACGATAAAGTTATTGCTGAAAAAACAAAAAAATTGAAAGCAGAAATTTCTCGTATTCGCCGAAATATAGCAACACTTTCCTCTTTGCAAAAGGATGAAAAGGGGGAATATATTATGAAAAATTTTGTAAATGATGAGAATGCGATAGGTCATTGGAAACTATTAGGACTTGCAGACACAGAGGAGGAGGCAAAGAAATTAAAACTTCGCCACAACCATGACTTTAAGATATCAGAGTTGTATCTTATGGAGAAGGGACAAGAGTATTGGGTGATTTCATGGACAAAAGGTGCTATATTCATCAAAAATCGTAGAAATCCATATGAAATTATAGGCAACAACATGATAGTGGCACTTACTTACAATAATGAGGTATACTGCTATGCTGTCTATGAAAGGGTTGACAACAAAAAACATAAGGTTGAAGACTTCTATAGAAGTGACAGCATGGATTATCCTTTTGTGGTAGATAAAAAGGCGCAGGGCACATGGAAAGGTTACGACTTTGTAGAGAAAATTAGCGATTTTAATCCACAACAAAAATTCTGGAAGGGAAATCTTTTCATTACAGAAATTTCTTTTTTACCAAATGGTGAACTATTTGTAGAAATAGAGAATGGAATAGTTAAACACTCTTATACAAAAGGGCACGTATTTTTTAGAAAGCCTATGAATACCTGTGTCGATATGGAGTATAAGATAAAAACTATAAATGGCGAAGAATATCTATTCTTACAATGGAAATCTGGCGACTATCAGTTTGCTGGTATAATCTCTGGTTACTATGTGTTCAAAAAAGAGGCTTAAAGCCTCTTTTTATTTGCTCAGCCACTTGCTAAATTTTGACATTTATTGTAAAATCAAAATAGGTAAAGTATGGTATTCAGTTCAATGACATTCTTGTGGATATTTTTGCCAGTAGTTCTATGCGTGAACTATCTTTTTTCATTCATCAAAAATCAAAAGATAAAAATGATATGTAAAAACACAGCGTTACTTTTTGCCAGCCTAGTTTTTTATGCGTGGGGCGGAATATGGTATGTCCTTGTTATGCTTGCCTCGATAATAGGAAATTACTTATTTGCACTATGGGTAGATAGTGCAAGAAAGCGTGAGAAAAAGTCCGAGTGTAAAGCGGCATTTATATTGTCGATAATATATAACCTTGGAATACTTTTTTATTTCAAATACACCAATTTCTTTATAAGTATAATTGAAAGTATAGCAAATGCAAACTTTGGGCTAAAAGAAGTGATACTTCCAATAGGAATATCTTTCTTCACTTTTCAAGCAATGTCTTATGTCATTGATGTATACATGGGAAAAGTGAAATGTCAAAAAAAACCTTTGCTCCTTGCCTTATATATCGCTCTTTTCCCACAACTCATTGCGGGGCCAATAGTCAAATATTCTGATATAGAGGAGCAACTTCTTTCCAGGCAGGAAAGCATTGATAAGTTCACACAAGGAATCAAGAGGTTTTTATATGGCCTAGCAAAAAAAGTTGTTATATCGAATGTTGTAGGACAGGTGGCAGAGACAGTGTTTAAAAGTCCGGTGGGGGATTTAAGTTCTTCTCTTGCATGGCTCGGGCTTATTTGTTATACCATCCAAATATATTATGATTTCAGTGGTTACTCAGATATGGCGATAGGCTTAGGTAAGATGTTTGGCTTTGAATTTGTTGAAAACTTTAATTATCCATACATGGCAACATCCATAAGGGATTTTTGGCGTAGATGGCATATATCACTTTCATCATGGTTTAAAGAGTACGTGTATATTCCACTTGGTGGGAATAGAAAGGGTAAAATAAGAACCTACTTAAATCTTTTTATTGTCTTTTTACTTACGGGAATATGGCATGGTGCAAATTACACCTTCCTTTTGTGGGGTGTAATATATGGTATTTTCCTCGTCATTGAACGGCTCTTTTTAGGAAAACTACTAGAGAAAAATAAATTCAAATTTTTAAATTGGATTTATACAATTATTGTAGTTATGCTACTTTGGGTATTTTTTAGGGCGCCAGATGTTAATTATGCGTTTGGATTTATTGGCAAACTTTTCAATTTCTCGTCTGGCAAGTTGGAACTTCAGTTTAGCATTGATTTGTGGCAGTGGTTTATACTTTTTATGGGAATTTTGTTTGCAGGTCCTATGCAGAAAATGTTTAAAAATAAGTATGAGAAGAATAAAAGTAAAACATGGTTTTTCTGGCTTGATTTTGTGACGCAGATACTTTTATTGTTACTTTCAATTATGCTTCTTATCAATAATTCATTCAATCCATTTATATATTTTCAGTTTTAAGGAGGGAAAAGATGAAAAAGAAAATTGCAGCAATAATAATATTCATATTCGTATTGGTCTTTCCTATGGTGGCATGGCCACTGCTTGATTATATAGATAATACTCCTCTTCAAGAAAATCGTGAGCCAGCCCAATATCCAAATTTTAGTAATAGTTTTTTTACAGACTTTGATAAATACTTTTTGGAGCAAATACCTATAAGAAATTCATTGATACGCTTTTACTCCATAATGGAGGATTATTTTGGAAGAGGGTATGAAAAGATATTGAATCAGCTCAATTTAAATTACTATCGTGAAATAAACGATGTCATTTTTGGCGAAGAAGATTGGTTGTTTTACTTTGGAGATAATAGTTTAGCATACTATCGAGGCACAAACCTGCCAACAGAAAGTGAGCTTGCCTCTTATGTCAAAAAGGCGGAGAAAGTGGATGAGTATTTTAGGTCGCAAGGCAAGGAGTTTAGAATATTTGTCGCACCAAATAAGGAGCAGATGTATAGTGAGTATATGCCAAAAGGAATAAAAGAGGGTGAGAAAAAGCGAATTGAAATGATAGTAAATTATTTCAAAGCAAATTCTTCTGTGGAGATTGTCTATGCAAAAGACGCCCTTGTAGAAGCGAAAAAAGAAATGCAGGTGTATTACAAACAAGACACTCACTGGAATAGGGCTGGGGCACATATAGGTGCACTTGAACTATTAAAGTCACTTGGCTATGAATGCGAGCGTGCAACCTTTGAAACAACAACGCGTAATATTGCAGATCTGGCACTTATGTTGGCAAGGCCGGCAATAGAAGATGTTGATTTTAATTATAACTATAAACCAGAATATGAACTTAATATAACAAGCACCGATGACTTTCATTTTGAGGTCAATAGTACAAATGCAAATGATAAAAAATTGCTCTTACTTGGCGATTCGTTCAGAAAGAGCATGATGGACACGCTGGGTAAGGAATTTACAAACTCAAAGTTTTATCATCGTTCAGTGTTTAATGCGGGCAATCGGCTTGTCGATGAATTTAATGATGCAGATGTAATAGTTTTGCAGGCAGTCGAGCGATATGACAATGATATATTTGGTAATGGTGGAGCGTTAGATCGAATTATACAATTTAACAACTTATAACAATATCTTGTGGCTATTTTGTATGCGTACTACCGCTATTTTGTGGTATAAGTTTTAATATAGCCTTTTTCCATTCAGCAAAATTGTACTTCGGATTTGCTGAACTTGTGGAGGAAAGTAATGCAATTGGCACCTTTCCACAGTATGATTTTGATAAAATATTAAAGGCTGTTTTGCCATTACATAGGATGGCAGCCACCTTTGTGAAGGGCGGCAAAAGAAAGGAAATATCGGCTTGCAAAAACTTGGACTTTTCAAGTGAAAGGTCTGCTGACCCAGACAGATCGCTTTCAACTACAACATCATATAGGGCTATACCATGTTTATATAGGAAGACTTTTTTCTCATCAATGGAGTCGCCAATTTTTTCCTCAAAAACGCCTTCCAACATTCTCCAAAATCTGTTTTGTTTGTTGCCGTAATAAAAACCCACCTCGCGACTTTTTACGCTAGGAAAACTGCCAAGTATTAATATTTGCGACCTACTGTCGTATACAGGCTCAAAACCTTTAAACATGTCACTCCTTTTGTTTGGGTTTTTAATATTATTTTGATATAATATTTTAAAGTTAAGCTAAACTAATTGTCAAATAAAAAGAGGGGAAAAATGTATAATATAGCGATTGATGGTACAGCGGGTAGTGGAAAAAGTACTGTGGCTCGTGCTCTTGCAAAAAGATTGAATTTTAATGTATTTAATACAGGGGATTTATATCGTGCCCTTGCTTGCGCTTATCTTGATATGGGATATCATAATGTGACTGAAAAGTCAGCGAAAGATTTTATCAAACGCTGTGAGATAAGGGTAGAATTTTTGGAGGACGGACAGCACACATTTGCCAACGGCATTGATTATACGCCAAGGCTTCATGAGGAAGAAATCAGTGTTCTTTCAAGTCAAATTTCTCCATTTAAAAGGGTGAGAAAAAGCGTCAGGCAGGTACAAAGAAAGTTCGCGAAGGAAAACAACTGTGTAATGGAAGGTAGAGATATTTGTACCGATATCTTGCCTAATGCAGACTTAAAGTTGTTTATCACGGCGTCTCCTGAGGTTAGGGCAAAGCGTAGATATGCACAAGTTAAAGACAAAGGCAAAAGTTATGATGCTGTTCTCAAAGATATTATAGCACGGGATTATAGTGACTCTCATCGAAAAGTCGCGCCACTCAAACCTGCAAAGGATGGTTATATTGTAGACAATAGCGATATGACAGTGGAAGAAACGGTGGATTATTGTGAAAAACTTTTTAAAGACAAAATGAATAATAAAAAAAATATATAAAATTCATTTGTTTTTGGAATTATTTTATGTATAATAAAAATAGGAAACTTGTATAGATTTATATAAGTGTGAGGGAGGGGAAATGAAAAAGAAAATTTTTGGGTTTATGTTTGCTTTCGCTTTCATAATGACGGGCGCGCTTTGTTTAACTGCTTGTGGACAAACTAAACATTACTATTCCATAGATTTGCCAGAGCATTGTGAATTTATGGATAGTGGTTATGCTTGGGATGATAATGGCACTTATGTTTTAGGTGGTGAAACACTTGAATTCCATATAAATATTGACGAAGGTTATTATTCTAATGATTTTAAATTACTGATAAATTCTACCGAAGTTGCACCAACCTATGTTGACCAAAACACTTATGATGACTTAACTATTGCATATAGTTATCATTATTCTATAACTCCAACTGCTGATTTTACGATTACGGCATCCGGTACTTTTACACAAGTGGTAAAACAAGTCACATTAAGTAAGGCAGAGGGACATTTTACGGAAGTGAATGCAGATGAGAATAATTTATTCATTCGCTTTAAACCAAATAGTTATGGTTTTCCAGTAGAAGAAACAACCTATGCAAATTTTGTTAAAAATAATTTAAATGTTAATCAAACTAGAAACCTGCCATATGGAAGTGGTTTTAGTTTTGATGTATATTACAAAGGGACAGATTTTATAAATGCTCCTTTCGTTATAATCAATTCTCCTGCGAATTGTACAAATGAATTTTATCATGAAAACAATGAAATCGGTTACCATTTTGTTTATACACAAGGGTATCAAAGTTCAACTCTTGACTTTGGCAGCTGGACTGCAAACAGATCGTTCTCAATTAAAACAAACGATTTTGGTGGTGGTGCACAATATAGTATTATTCACGATAAACTTGAAATTCTTTTGCCAGAAGGTGACAGCAAAACACTTACAATAACCCTTAAAGATTACACAAATATTGCAGAAGATATTAAAACTGGCTTAAGACTTGTAATAAATGGCGAGGATCAAAATATAAACTTTGCCGATAGTACTACTGGCACATTTGAAATAACCATTAAAAATCCTTGGGAGTATAGCGAAAGGTATGACACTTGGTATGAAATTGATCTAAATTTCTATGAATTTGAATATTTTGATGGTGTAGTAACACTTCCTGATGTTCAATAAAATAAATAAGTGAGAGCGTGCATGGAAAAGCAAGAAATATTTAAAACCCCAAGAAAGACATTAGCAAGAATGCAGGTGGTGCATTTTGGCAAGATTTTGTTTAATTTACAATTTATCGCACTTGCTGTAATGGCTGCAAGCGTGCTTTCCTTTATAATGCCTGCAATTTATTATTTGATGTTATTATGTATTGCACTATTGTCATTGTTTATCGTTTTTATGAATCCAACATTTACATCATTATGGTCGGGAGGAGAGACTTTAACAAAGATTGCAGAGATTCTAACATTAAGTTGGAAATATACTGTACCAATAGTTGCGGCGTTAGCGTTAGCATCAATTTTGTGTTTATCATTTGATACAAATCAAAAACATCCCGCAAGGATTGTTGTTTCTGTAATAGTTTGCGTTATAGCGGTAGTGGTTTTATTGCTCAAACTTATTAATGGGGGTGCTTTATGAGAGATGTAGAAATAAAACTCACGGGGGTGCATTCTTTAAGTGAAACTGAGGTATACGTAGATGATAAGCCTGTCAAATTTAAAAAGAACGAATTTAAAAATTTAGTTTGTAAATATTCCACTGAGAGTGAAAAAATTAATATAAAAGTTTTTAAGATGTTAGATATTGGTGGGGCGGTTTGGTTTATCACTCAATTATTCTTCTTTTTGATTAGCATTTTTGGGTTATTAGATATTCATCATCGGCAGCGATGTATGGTTATTGATTTTGAGATGGATGTTGATTTAAAAGAAGAAAATAAAATAACCTTGCAGTTTAATTCGCCACAAGAGGATAAAGATGCGATTGAAATTCAAACAGATTTAGTTAATAGGGTAATCACAAACAAATATTGTTTGGATGTTAAAGCGAAGAAAACCCTTAAAGCGTTATTAATAACGAAGATAATATTAGCATTAGCAATCATTGCAACAACTATAATAATTTTGATGGTAAAACTATAGGAGGTAGAAATGAAAGTAGTTATCAAAAACAAATTTTTCTCGCTAGGTGGCAGCTCAAGTGTCAAGAATGAAAATGGAGAGGATGTATTCTTTGTGAAAGGAAGGTTTTTAAGTCCTACTCATGTTAAGTGGGTTTGTGACAAAGAAAAACATAAACTCTATAAGGTTAGAAATAAGTGGTTTAACTTTATCAATGAAAGGGCATATGTTTACGAAGGAAAAACAAAGGTCGCTAAAGTAAAACATCCGCTTTTTAGTGGAAAAAAATTTGTAGTGGAAGGATATAAGGAAGAGATTTTAATAAATGGTGATTTCTTCAGTGCTCAATCAACTATTACAAGAAACGGCAAACCTGTCGGTACAATTAATAGAGAGTTTGCAGTTGTAAATGATACTTTTACTTTGGAGGCAGAAGAAAAAGATATGCCATTTATGATTGCTCTTGTTATTGCAATAGATAACATTTTAGATAAGATAACAAAAACAAGATAATATAAATAAAGAACTCTAATATAAGAGTTCTTTATTTTTGGTTTCAGTGTTAAAAATAGATATTAAAATTTCACAACTCCACCTGTGACGGGCAGGCAAATGCCTGTAATAAAACTTGCCTTGTCGCTTGCAAGAAAATAAATGGCTTCAGCAACATCCTCAGGCTTTCCTAATCGGCCAAGAGGGGTGCGTTTTATAATATCTTTCTTCTCTTTACTTGAATAGCATTTTGTCATATTTGTTTCAATAAAGGCAGGGGCAACAGCATTCACGCGGATATTGTAAGGTGCAAGTTCGCTTGCAAGTGCTTTGGTAAGGCCTATAACTCCTGCCTTAGATGCGGAATAGGTTGCCTCACAACTTGATCCTTCTAGACCATGTATAGAGGATATGTTGATAATATTTCCATGCTTTTGCTTAATAAAAATTTTGGCTATTTCGCGGTTTAATAAAATACTCCCTCGCAGGTTGACATCAAGCACCTTGTCGATTTCTTCCGTACTTTTTTCAATGAGAAGGCTTTCATATTCCGCAATTCCAGCATTGCAAACAAGGGTATCAATGTAGTCAAAAAAAGATTGAATATCTTGAATGCACTTTGTTATGCTTGTCTCTTTTGCTTGGTCAAGTTTGAAGGATTTGACCTCTATATCAAATGCTTTTAATTCATTTTCAAGTTCCTTGGTGCTACCAGCACAATAGGTGAGGGCAAGGTTGTATCCAGCCTTTGCAAACACTTTTGCTGTTGTATTTCCAATATCGCCTGAGGCTCCAGTTATAATCACAGTTTTTCTTAACATACTTTTCTCCTAATTGTTATTTTAGCATATTATAAATAAATAACCTAATATCTTTTTGAGTCTTAGGAAAATAATTATATAATATATCTGTAGGAGAAAAGATGATACACAAATTAAAAATAATAATATTATCGATGTTTCCTGTATCTGCTGTCTTGCTAGGACTAGGACTAGGTCTAAATTATCTATGGATGACAATCCTAGGTGGTGTAATGCTTGGTTTAGATGTTTTGGCGGTGAATGTATTAGCCTTTCTTGATATTCGCAAAATGTCTAAACAGCATCTTGAAAGTGAGGACCGAAGAAAGAGCGAAGGGAACCTTATTGAAGATGTCAATAGTAGCGCGGGAATTGAAAATAGGACTAGCTTTGCGGTATATCGTACTTCAAATATAATGAATACTTGGAATAAGTCCACTAAACTAGATAAGGCCATGATGATAATACTCCCTTTAATAGTTCTTTGTGGAATTGTGGCTTTTACAGTACTGCTTTGTTTCGGGCTTTTTATTCCAATGGCAATTGTTTTGGGATGTTTGTTTGTCATAGTTTTGTTGGCGATATTAATACTAAGGTTAAGGGCAAAAAAATTGATTTCACAAGATGGCATTGACTATATGTCGCAGCAAATAGAAGGTGAGGTAATAGCCTGCTACCTTATCAGCGATACTACCACCCAAACAAGAACTGGTAATAAAATTGAAACTGAAAAAACGAGGATAAAGACAACTATCTATAAAATAAGAGTTAAGGTTGGCGATGAAGAAATTTCGACTTACAGCACGAAATTATATAATGAAGGTGATAAGATATTCTTAAGGAAACACAAGAGGAAAAAGAAAACATACATAATAGACGAATAAAAAAACAGGATTACTCCTGTTTTATTTTATATAACACACTCCAATAGCGGGGCCTATATGGGAGGCAACTACTGGTCCAACTTCACCTTCGTAGGTTGGTACATTAAATTTGCCTTTTAATTTTGATTTTAAAAGTTCAAAAAATTTGCTGTTTGCTATGTGAATGATAAAGAGTCTTTTAATATTCTTAGGAATTAGTGATATAAGTTCACTTACCGCCTTGTTTATACCTATCACTTTTTTAGGACAGGAAAGTTTTCCTTGCTTGAAAGAGAGTAGTGGTTTTATTTGCAGCAGTTCGCCCAGTTTTGCACTCACCTTACCAATGCGGCCGCCACGCTTAAGGTATTCAAGACTGTCTGGCACAAAGCATACCTGACTTTCTATTTGTAGGGTGGATAATTTTTCTACAATTTCCTCACGTGAAAGCCCATTTTTAATCATATCAAGGCTTTCCATAATTAGTCCCCAAGTGGTTTGACAACAATTTTGTGAGTCGATTACTGTGATTTTTTCTGGTTCTTTGCACTGCAGCCGTGCTAGGTTTGCGACACTATTTGTGCCAGATAGGGTGGAGGAAATGGTAAAAACTATTCCCTCATCTCCGTTATCAATAATGGCGTTGTATATATCGACAAACTGAGTTAGACAAGGTTGACTAGTCTTAGGAAAGATTTTTGAATGCGAAAATTTTTCAAAAAATTCGTGATAACTTTCTGGATAGCCTTCTTCAAATTCCTCATTGCCAAGAAGTACACGGAGAGGCACCATATAAATATTGTTCTGCTCAATATATTCTTTTGGAATATATGCAGTAGAGTCTGTTATAATTCTAATCATTTTTACTCCAATAGACAAAAACTTAAATATATACTAACATATATATTTTTTTAAGCCTAACAAAATGATTATGTTAGATGTCGAACGCTGTCGAAAGCGTTTAATTAAGCTGCTGGCTTTAAGAATGCTCTAACAATTTTTGATATGTCTGTGTTGTCAATTTCGGTGGCAAAAACCTTTTTCGCATCAAATTCTTTTTCGCTATTTATATAAATTAGGTATGGCACATTGCTCGAACTATGTCCAGTTCTTGTATACATAGAATTGTTTATTTGATCTTTAGTTTCCCCGTTGTATGTTAATCCGCCAGTTTCGTGATCAGCGGTAATAACTACTGCTGAATTTGGAATGCTTTTAAACTTTTCAGTAGTCTCCATAATTGCCTTGTCGAAGTTATTAAGATAAGTCGTCATTTCAATTATGTTGTTACTATGACTTCTTTTATCGATATGTGCTGCCTCAACCATGATAAAATAACCATTAGGGTAGTTGACCTCCATATACTCTACGGCAAAACTTGTAAGCATGTCTAAGGATGGGGCAGAATTTGTACCATTCTCAGCGGAGATGGAAGGGAATGCTCCCACCATTTTGCCACCATCGGTTGTGAGGCTGGAATAGTCATCAATAAGGGTATATTGATAATTATTAAATTGTTCTTCATATTTACTGTATTGTTCATAGCCTACGCCTAAAAAGAGGTCTATGTTGCTCATCATCTGCGAAGAAATAATATCATTACTATCATGTCTATCGTTTGCGTGTGCTGAAAAGGCTGCTGGTGTTGCACCACTAAGGCTGTCTGTAGTCACAATGCCCACGCCAAGACCCAGTTTTTTTGCATACTCGCCAAGGTGTTCGATATCCTTGCCATTATGTCTTGCTACTTCACCATTATTAAACTTATACCCAGTTGAGAGAGCGCTACCTGCCGCGGCACTGTCTGTAGGGCGGGAAAGATTTGTGGAAAAGGTGGTTACGCTTCCATGTATTGGTAATGAGGACATGTACATATCCTTTTCATAGTAAGCACCTGTAACTTTAATATGATTAAAACCCATGCCATCTCCAATGAATAGTACAGTTTTGCTTGCGGCACTCATTATGGCGTTATAATCATATTTGCCCACCTTGTTTTTGTGGTCAATATAATAGCCAAGGGCGACAAATCCAAAGGTCATAGCGGCAATCATAATAATTGATAAGATAGCAATTAGAATTTTTGTTGTTTTATTTAATGTTTTCATATTTTCCTCCAAATCAAGAGTAGGGCAGTGAATATAAAAAAATAGTTTCTCATTCAAAATATGGCCGAATAAGAAACTTGTTTTGGTGGGCAGGGATGGATTCGAACCATCGAAGGTAGAACCGACGGATTTACAGTCCGTTGCATTTGGCCGCTCTGCAACCTACCCATATTAAAAAAATGGAGCTGGTGAAAGGAATCGAACCTTCAACCTGCTGATTACAAGTCAGCTGCTCTACCATTGAGCCACACCAGCACATTTGGTGCCCTAAGGTGGAATCGAACCACCGACACAAGGATTTTCAGTCCTTTGCTCTACCGACTGAGCTATCAGGGCAAATTCGATTCCACCTTAGGGCGTGTACAGTAGGGAATCGAACCACCGACACTGCTACGCAAATTTTGCTCTATTCTCACTTTGCTTTTCGCAAAGGTTCGGCACTTCGCAATTTTGCTTCGCTCCTAAAAAATGAAACATTTTTCAGGCGACCTAATTTGTCCTTTGCTCTACCGACTGAGCTATCAGGGCAAATTTTGTTTTGCCTTGGCAAAACGGGGAATTTCCTATAAAGGAATTGGCGACTCGAATGGGGCTCGAACCCACGACCTCCAGCGTGACAGGCTGGCGTTCTAACCAACTGA
>CANBAL010000007.1 GCA_947366545.1 uncultured Clostridia bacterium | reverse complement strand
TTGATATTCTCTTCCTTAAGTTCATTCTTGAAAAAGGATTTTATTCCACCTCTTGCACCACTGGTTTTTACTAAATTAAGCCAGTCTCGAGATGGCCCTTTACTATTTGGATTGGTGAGTATCTCAACTATATCGCCATTTTTGAGCACCGTACTTATTGGCTGAATTTTTGAGTTTATCTTTGCGCCTACACAAGTGTTTCCCACATGCGAGTGCACCGCATAGGCAAAGTCTATCGCAGTCGCACCCTCTGGAAATTCTAGCACCCTTCCCTTTGGTGTTTGACAGAAAATTATGCCGCCATAAAGGTCGGCTTTAAGGGTTTCGACAAACTCCTCAGGTGGCAGGTCTTTCGCATTCTCAATCGCCTCCCTAAAACTTGTGACGCGAACATCTAGTTTATCCTTTTTGGTCGCTTTTTCCTTATACAGCCAATGTGCATAACTGCCAAACTCACTGGCACGATGCATTTCAAAAGTCCTTATCTGTATTTCAAGCGGATGCTGATTTTCCACGATGATTGTGGTGTGCAAGGACTGATAGCCATTTGGTTTTGGATTGGCAATATAATCCTTCACTCTGCCCGGCATTGGTCTATATATCTGGTGGATTCGGCCTAAAATTGAATAGCACTCCTCCACCTTATTTACAATCACTCGCATAGCAAGAAAATCATAAATTTTATCAAGATTCATGACAGTATTAAGTTTTTTATAAATGCTGCTTATATGTTTCTGTCTATAAGTAATCTCCCCCTCTATTTTAAGGTCAGCCATGATTTTTTTAAGTTTTTCTTCGGTAATTTTAAATTGTTTTTCATTCTCTTCGCGTTTGGACTCAATTTGCTGGGAAAGACGCTTAAATTCCTCAGGATGCTCAAGCCTTACAACATCATCATCCATGGAAAGTTTGAGTTTATCTAGCCCGAGCCTTTCTGAAAGAGGAATATGAATATCTTTAACAAGTTTTACAAATTCACGATTTTCATTAGTCAAAGTCTCAATCTGCCCGATATCATATGCAAAACCTGCAAGTTTCATCATGACAACCCTAACATCTTTACTGAGAGCAAGGAACATTTTTTTGATGTCCTCCGCCTCCTCACTTTTGGTGATTGATTGTATATCTTTTATTGATTTGAAACTTTCAACAATCTCCTTTTCCTCTTTATTCAGTCTATTTATTGCTGGCTCTGCTTTTTCGGGATTGACTTTATAAAGTTGGTATGCAAAAAAGGCTAAGATTGAACTTTTATCAAGTTTAACCTCAATCATGCGTTGCAAAATATATTCGCACCTATCTAAATTCAACTCATCGGAAAGAACTAAGTCTAAGGTCTGTCTATCTTGCTCACTAAGATTATATGTTGAAAGCACCTTTTCCTTTATCTGTGTGACCTTCATCTTTCCTCCTTTAATGCACTTTTAAGCAGCATCAACTTATTATATAATTTTGAATCTGTAAGTTCCCTCTTGGCAGTTTTATTGACATAGACCGTAATGCCTTCGCCTTCCACAATATTTATAATTTCAAGTTCGGCAAAGGTTTTTACTGCCACATAAAATGACGCAAAACTTACCCCTGCCACCGCTGTTTTATCATACAAATCAAAGATATTATAGACAGGTTTTCCTGCCTTAGCACGCAGAGCGTTGAAAATGCGACCAAAGGTTTCCCGACTTAAATCAAGTCCCGCAAATTTTTTGTAATTTGTATCCTTTTCAATAGGCAGGTAAATTTCAGCATTGGTTGTCCTATTGAGCGCGGAAACAAAGGCAGAATCGAGCAGCGGAGAGAGAAAGACAATCTTAGAATAATTCTTTGCCCAGTCCAGCCCCTTTGGAGAAAGAAGAAGGCTGTTATAACCTATTTCGCTTGCGTCATAGATGCCGAAATGATAGATATTTTTGGTGTTATAATTCTTTGAAAACTCAACATAATCATGGCAAGAATATGTGACAAACGCTGTGCCAAATACCGAAGTAGAGGTGGCACTAACGAAATTTAAAAGTTCGGATTTTGGATACAAATTAAATTTTGCATTACTTTCTTTTTCATAACTAAGTTGCCCAAATTCAATAGGATTTAGCTTTTTATATGCATCCTCTGCTATAAAACTTCCGCCATCAAATTTGGATACCGTGCCTTTGACTGACTTTGGCTTAAACTCAAAAATAAAACTCTTTTGCCGTGCAAAGTTCATCTTTAAAATACTGTCGGTGTAATTAAAATATACCATTTCAAAATCATCAAGTTTGATAGTGGCGTGTTGTGGATAGCGTTTCATTGGCTGGACATCCATATCTGTGACTGTCAACTTGAATTTTGGATTTGGATTTTCACAACCAAAAGGCTCTAAAACCGACAATTCTTTCACAAACTCTGGTGTGAGTTCGGCAGTGGTGATTTCCTGATCGTAATACTCAATTGGTATGAAAACTTCATCATTTACATTTTGGAGAGCAAAGGCGTTGATACGCTGTACAAACTGCTCATAATGTGCCCTTTTCAATGTTAGTCCTGCCGCCATACTATGACCGCCAAAGGTATCCAAAATATCCTTAGTGGAAGACAAAAGTTCGTGAATATTTATATCATCAATACTCCTGCCTGAACCTGAAAGCATATCTCCGTCTTGAGCAAGCAAGAATACTGGTTTATGATATTTATCAACCAGTCTAGAACATACGATGCCAAGCACACCTTTATCCCATGATTTGGAAGCAAGGACAATTACCCTTTGCATACGCATATCTTGTTTTGCAAGTGCTTTTTCACAATCAGCATATATTTTATTGCATATCTCCTGTCTTTTTGTGTTATGCTGCTTGATTTTTTCAATATATTTCTTAATCTTGACTATATCAGTCTCAAAATACAGTCTAAGACTGTCGGCAGCATCCCCCATACGACCGGAAGCATTGAGTTTTGGGGCGATTTTAAAGGAAATTTCTGTGGAATTTGGCTTTATTACGCTTAATTCGTATTCCTTGAAAAGCATCCTTAAACCAAGAGGAAGAAATTTATCCATGAGTTTAAGACCGCGGGTCACGATTGTACGATTTTCACCAAGCAATGGCACGATATCTGCAATCGTTGCTATCGCCGCTATTGGCAAAAACTGTTCGGCCTCTACCCTTCCAAGAAGAGCCTCTGCCACCTTATATGCCACACCTGTACCGCAAATTTCGCGGTCGGGATACTCTTGTCCTTCCATTTTCGCATTCACAACTATTGTATCGGGAATCTCATCTGGTATATCATGGTGGTCTGTTACGATTATATCTATTCCCTTAGTTTTGGCATACTCAACCTCTTGTGCACATGAAATACCGCAATCCACTGTGATTATAAGATTGGGATTGTATTTATCTGCAAGTTTATCAATAACAGCATTCGTAAGCCCATAGCCGTCTACAAAACGATTTGGAAGATAATAATTTGCCTTAATGCCAAAAATTTCAAGTGCTTTAATCATTATGGCAGTCGCACTTATTCCATCCACATCATAATCACCAAAAATAAGCACCCTATCCCCAAGTTCTTTCGCCAAGGTTACTCTCTCAACAAGAGCCTTCATACCTCGCAGTAAAAAAGGGTCGTTCATCTTCTTTGGATTTAAAAACTCTCTAATTTCTTCCCTTGTCGACAAACCGCGCGAACATATCAGTTCCATAACCCGCGCAGACAAATTAAATTCTTTGGAATAGACTTCTACTTTGTCTATATCCTTATTAAAAAATTTCTTAAATATCATACTAAAATCCTATAACTAAACTTCTTATGATTTAGTATAACACATGAATTTTTATTTTTCCTAATAATTTCATGCCTTAGGAGTTTTTATTTTTAAAACAAAAAAACAAACCGCTTTTACGGTTTGTTTTTTGTAAAAGCCCTTTGGCTTTACTCTTTTATTATTTACAAGTTTACACTATTTATACATTAATTTTCAAATTTAGAAGATATTTTTTCAAGTTCGTTTTTAAAGAAAAGGTCATTTGTACTGTTTTCGCCATAGGTCATAACTATTGTAATGCTAGAACCATTTTGAAGGGCTTTGCCAAGGCAAACTAATTTTTGAACAATTACTACGCCTTGGTCTTTATGGCCACTTTGAAGTACATTCTCAACAAAACATTTATCAAGACTGTTTAATAGGCCAACTATATCACTGACAAAAAGTACAACCTTCTCTCCTTGTGTGAAAAGTCTTTCGGCAAGCGAAATGGTATCCACCACCTTTCCAAAGCCGACATCATAGCCTGTGCCATACACGGTGGTCATATTTACCATATTATCTATTGATGAATACATAATCTGGTCTTCAAAGCAGGTGTTTAGACCAAGTGTGATGAGTTTATAACCGTTTTCTTTACAAAAAGCAGCAAACTCAGTAAATCTATCATCTTCAAAGAGATTAGTGTCATATTTTAACAAGTTGCGTCGGCCACAATAAAGTTGATGCTCGCCAAACTTTAATCTATCTTTTGAGATTATAGCCATATCTTTAACCTCAAATCTAGGAATATATTTTGAAGCGTCTACGCCATTGATTTTATATAATTCTGAAAGCATAAAATCGTTGTTGGCATTGACTTTTTCTGCCTCACATTCAACTAAATCGCCAGTCTGCAAACCATGTATTACACTCTCTTTCTGTGGAATGAACACCTTTCTGCCAGTCTTAATATCAAGAAAGTATGCAACAACATCATTTTTCCTGATTACGCCTTTAAACTCCTCGGTTTCATTATCAACCTCAGTATACACGGGTACATCTTGTGAAAATGATACGATATCTTCATAGCGAAGTGGTTTTCTTTGGGTGATAATATTATCAGTATCATCTCCGCCTGTCATCTTTGCCATGATATCATCAAGGTTGGAAAGTTTTTTATATGGTCTTCCCTTCTTAGATTGTCTAACATAGGTGGAATTATTGTTATATATTCTATCAAGTATAAGTTCTATTAATTCATTTCGTTTCTTTGTGGTTGGAGAAGGTACGCCGACCTCTCGGCCTAAGGCTCTAAGTTCAAATATTCCAAGATTTTCCACAAGCATCTGTTTATGCTGGTCTCTATCCATCTGCCTTGTAGCAAGTAAACTTATATCCATTTTTCACCCCTATCGTTTTTCAACATTTTTTTCTATTTTGTTTAGTTTTTCTTTATTTTATCATTATTTTGTACAATAGTCAATCTTTTTACACAATATTAAATAAACTTACTATCAAGCCGCAGCATACAGCAAATATATATAATAACCCTGTAATTCCAAGATTGCGAAGGACATTTTTCTTACCCGTTGTGTAAAGCACAATAAGTCCTACCCCTGCACCTGCACATAATCCAGCGCAAAGAGCAGCAAAACTAAGCACAGGTGTGCCAGCAATTATGCCAGACATATATAATTCAACCAAAAATACAGAGGCGCTGCAATTTGGAATAAGCCCGATAAGAGAAGCGATAAGAATTTGTATATAAACATTATCAGTGAGAATTGTCCTGAAGAAATCGGTGCCAGCATAGCCAAAGATTAGATTTATCACAAGTGTAGCAATAAAAACATACAAGGCGATTATCACAGTATGTTTGAGTGCATCCAAAAATATATTTTTGGCACAGCAATGTCCATGCTCGTGATGATGAGGCTCCTCGTAGTCATTTAAAGTTTGGGGTCTGCGAATTGTGATTAAATGTACAACCAAGTCAATGCTATACCCTATTATCACAGCAAGCAGAACCTTAAAGCCAAGCAAAATAAGGAGTTTTGGAATAAACTCTGGCTTTGAAACCATAAGCGGAATTGCCTCATCACTGGTGGCAATAAACACTGCCATAAGAGTGCCTAAAGTGACAACCTTATCATTATACAAATTACTCATAACAGAGGAAAAACCGCACTGTGGCACACAACCTAAAAAAGCACCAACTAAAGGGCCAGCCTTTTTTGTGTGGTGCAAAATCTTAGAATATTTTTCATTGTTATTATGCGAGAAATAACCTACAAGCAGATACGCAAGGTATAAAATCGGTAGGGTCAGTGCGGTATCTATTGCGGCATCCTTGAGCGCATCTAAAAAGATTTCCATTTAACCTCTATTCTGTTTTTTTATTTGCTTCGAGTGAAAGTTCCTCCATCTTCATCTGTTTGCTGCGTGGTTTTCTTTTTGGCTTTTGGGTTACGGTAGTCTCGGTAACTTCAGTAGTAACCTCGACCTCCTTCTTCACCGTCTTTTTGCTCTCTATTTCTTCTACTGGTTCCTTTTGAGATGCCAACTTTTCCTTTTGGAATTCACTCATCCTCTTCTCACTTTCCTTTGGTGAGTAAAGAATTATAGTTCGTTTGTCTTGATAGCCAATCTGTCCGTCCATATTTGCAGAGATTATTGCCTTGCCTATCATTTCATCAATAGTGCCTTTATTGAAGGTGGACACCTCACTGCTATCTGCAAAAAGTGAGATATGACCATTATTCATTGTGCCAACCCTACTATCATTGAGAAGATAGGTTATATTCCCGTCAAGCATGGAAACAAGTTGTGCATTATTCATAATGCCTATGATTGCACCTGTAATCATTGTCACAATTCTTGCCTTTCCACGAACAAACATAACCTGCCCCTGTGTCATAGTCGCAAGTTCAGCCTTATCATCAACAAAACGAATAAATCCACCATTCATAGTGCCTATGCTGGCTTTGCCGCGTACATAATCAATCTTACATGAATTGATTGTTGTAATTGACGCTTTGCCAGTAACTTCAGTGATTGTGCCACTTTTGAAAAGCCCTATCTTTGCTTTACCTGATACGGTTTCAATAGTTGCGTCTTCCATCATTTGAATTTTGGCTTTACCATTAATCTCCTTGAAAGAGCAATTAAAACTTTCAAGCACAATAACATTTCCGCCAAGCGATACATTGGTACATTTATTTAATATATGCACACCACTTGACAGACTGAAGTTTGCCTCCTCATCATGGATGATTGGATCGATTACTTTCTCTTTTTTCTTAAATAATTTCATATTCTCCCCTCTTTTCCTTTCGGCGATATATCTTACTATAACATAAAAAGCCCTCGCTTGCAAATATTTATTCACAAATTTATAAAATTTCTACTATATACTTTTATAAATTAAAAAATATTGACTATTTTTCGTCATTATATTATACTATTCTTATCTTGTAAAAAGACCCTTTTTACTCTTTTTAGGAGGCAAATATGGCTAAACTTGAAATTAAAAATCTGAAAAAATATTACCATCTTGGCAACAAGACGGAATTTTTGGCACTCGACAACATAAATCTCTCCTTTAAAGAAGGTGAGCTTGTTTCAATCGTGGGTGAAAGCGGCAGTGGTAAAAGTACACTTATGAATGTGATTGGCGGGCTTGACAGCGATTACAGCGGTGAAATAAATGTTGGTGGAGAAAACATCAAAAACCTTTCTAACCGCGAACTTGACGAGTATCGTAAAAAGAAAATTGGTTTTGTTTTTCAGTCCTTTAACCTTATACCTCATCTCACTATACTAGATAATGTGACGATTGCACTCACCCTTTCTAATATAAAAGAAAGTGAAAAGGTGAAAAAAGCAACAGAAATCCTTAAAAGACTTGGGCTTGAAAAACAAATTAAGAAAAAGCCTACTCAACTTAGCGGCGGGCAAAAGCAAAGGGTTGCTATTGCCAGAGCGCTTATAAACGACCCTGAAATTATACTTGCTGATGAGCCTACTGGTGCACTTGACAGCACAACCACCCTACAAATTCTTGACATTCTTAAAGAAATTGCAGATGACGGCAAACTTGTGATTATGGTGACGCACTCTGAAAAAGTGGCAAGCATATCCTCCCGTATTGTAGAACTGAGTGACGGCAAAATTATTCGTGACGAAGAAAACAAAGACTACATAAAAAAGGAAGGCAATCTTCTTGAAAATAACAAGGCGGGCGAAACAATTAAAAACAAGAAAAAATCCCACCTTTCCTTCCTGTCGGCAATAAAACTTTCTTTCCACAACATGTGGGCAAGCAAGATGAAGAACTTTCTTATTGCATTTGGTGTTTCAATAAGTCTTGTCAGCCTTATACTTATGCTTGCGTTTGGAAGTGGACTTACCGATTACATATCTTCACTTGCTGACCAGTATACTAATCCCCTTTATGTTTCAATCACAAAGCGGGCGGAAAAGGACAGCAGTGGTAATGTACACACCTCTAACCCTTTAAATCCACTTGGTTTTAAAGACCCCGAGGAAATAGACAAACTGATTGCTGACATAAACCAAGAACTTGAAAGTCATGGCTATACCTTCCGTGTGGGAGAAGACAATGTATCATACGGCTTTAACAAAATGACATATGGCTCGGCACAATTCACTTTTAAAGTAAATGAAGAAGGCAAGTATGACCCAAATGGTGAACAAACTTCCTCCCCTCAAAACATTTTCTATGTTTACACTACCCCTCCTTATTACGACGAGAGCAACATGATTGCTGGGCAGATGAGCGGAATGAATGAAATTATGTTTTCAAAAGCGGTAATGAAACTGCTTGGTATGAATGACTATGAAGATGTGGTAGGCAAGGTGCAAGTGGCAATCAATATTCCTTCAATGCATATCAATACCGAAACAATAGTATCTGATACACTTGACAGCCACCCTACAATTTCTGGTATCATTGATGTTTCAAATATGTTTGAAAACTTCCCTGTTATCTATGTAAGTTATGACTACCTCACTGCACTTATTGATTACGCAAATCAGGGAGCGGAAACTCCTATCGACTTCTATCCTTACTCCATTTACATTAAAACAGATGCGGAAGAAACAACGAAGTTTATCACAAACTATATCGACAGCCTAGACAACTATTCAGGCTCAGTAGAACAGCAAATGGTAAGCATGTTTAATGGTATGCTTTCAACCTTCTCCACCGCACTGACAATTATTGCCGGAATATCACTTATCGTTGCCGCTATCATGATTTTAGTTGTACTTTACATGAGCGTGACTGAGCGTACCCGCGAAATTGGTGTGCTGAAAAGCATTGGTGCAAGAAGGCGCGATATTAAAAACATCTTCTCAACCGAAAGTCTTTTGATTGGTGTTTTAAGCGGTATTGTGGGAATAATTTTATCGCTTATAGTTGGCGGAATACTTACCCTCGTTTTGAACTCCGTGCTTGGATTTGCACCACTCACCTTCAAATGGTATTACTTCCTTATCGCTATGGGTATCAGTATGGTGATTAGTGTACTTGCAGGACTGCTGCCAGCAGCAAAAGCGGCTAAACTTGACCCAGTGGAATCACTGAGACATGAATAGGCTGCTCATAGGTTAAGACACAAAAAAAGAAGGCAAAAGCCTTCTTTTTTATTCTTGTATATTTTCTTCGCTACTTTCGTTTTGTGGGGTTTCGGTTGGCTGCTCTAGTTCGTATGCACGGGTGGAAAGAGTTTTCTCTATTGCTGGAATGCCAAGATTGAGTTTCGTAAATTTACCAAGAGTATAATGAATAAAGAACAGCATTGCTCCCCCAAAGTTACAAAACATATCTTTGATTGTATCCCAAAGTTCTGGGCCGTTTTGCATGGTTGTACCAAAAAGTCTATCACTTATAAACTCGCCAAGTTCCCACACAAGTTCTACGCTGAGTGAGAAAAACAAGCAGAACACAATAACAAGCCATGGATTTATCGTCTTATATTTTTGAATGCGGGCAATTATAAATATTCCACACATACATACAAGGTAACCCATGAGAATATGCACAGGTGTATCAAACCACCATATGAGTTTATAACCATTGAGTGCGGAGCCAAAAAGCGCTGCCACCGCAAAGTAAATTTGATAGGCAAGGAATATGATTGGATTAAACCTAAATCTGAAAATCATTTCAAGCAGGAATGGTACGAGTGCCACAGCAAGAGTTATGCCAGAAGCGGCAAGTCTTTTATTTGGGTCACCCGCCACCCCGTAATAAATCATTAGAGCGATTGAGGCAAGGGCGACTAGCCCCATAACGCATAGGTTGACTATACGAAATACTCTTTGATTTTTAGGCAAATCTTTAAACTTTGTCATTTTTCTCATAGATTTTTAAACTCCTGTTGTAATTTATTTAATAATTCTTGATTTTTGACAAGTTTATTTTTTTCATTCTCAATAAGGGAGGCTGGAGCCTTATTTACAAAGCCTGCGTTTGAAAGCATCTTTTCTGAACGGGCAATTTCAAATTTAACACTTTCAATCTCTTTTTCAAGACGCGCCTTTTCCTTCTCAGTATCCCGTGAAATTGGAATAAATACATTTGCAATTTCGCTTATCACTTTTACCGAGTTTTCCTCTGGCGTGCCACTTATAATTTCAGTGGCATAGCCGAGTTTAACGATATCATTCAAACTCTCTTTTACGAGTTTTTCGTTAGACAAAATTTCTAAGTATAATTTGGTACGCATATTATCTGGCATCTTAAATTGTGAACGCACCGTCCTTATCTGTTTAACAAGATTTATCACCTTATCATAGTCGTTTTTAAGACCGCGCACCTCCACCTTCTTTGGATAGGCAGAAAGTGTGATTGTTTCGTCATGAACAGGAAGTTCTTGATAAATGTACTCTGTGACAAATGGTATGAATGGGTGGAAAAGTTTTAAAAGTGCGGTGTAAACATAAAGTAAAACATTTTGGGTGACACTCTTTCTTTCCTCATTATTTCCATAAAGGTCATTTTTTGCACCCTCTAAGTACCAATCACAGAACTTACCTGTGGTGAACTCTATAAGATTTGATACGGTAACGCCAAGTGCGTATTTATCGGTGTTTTTTGTAACCGATTTTATAAGTTTATCAAGGTTTGAGAGTATCCATTTATCACGCTGGCCTAGTTTCAACTGGGCAAGCGGTTTAACATTTATTCCCTCAACATTTTGGAGTACAAATTTACCAGCATTATATAGTTTATTTATAAATATTTTTGCCTCTTTTGCCTTATCTTCACTATATTTAATATCGGTACCCATACTCATACCGCTGATAAGAGAAAGACGAAGGCTATCTGCACCATACTTTTCTACCATATCAATAGGGTCAACGCCATTGCCGAGGTGCTTTGACATTTTAACGCCCTTTGCATCCCTTACAATACCATTTATAACTACGGCTTTGAATGGCACCTTCTTCATAAATTCAAGTCCTGAAAATACCATTTTGGAAACCCAGAAAGTAATAATATCTTGTGCGGTGACAAGTGTTGAAGTTGGATAATAATATTCAAGGTCCTTTGTCTTATCTGGATAGCCAAGGACTGAGAATGGCCAGAGTGCAGAAGAGAACCATGTGTCAAGCACATCGGTTTCTTGTGTGAAGCGTCTATTATGACATCTTGGACACTGGTCTGGTGTGTCTTCACTTGCAAATACATGTTCGCAGGCCTGACAGGTGTAGACAGGCAGTCTATGGCCAAGCCAAATCTGTCTTGATATACACCAATCTTGGCTATTTTCCAGCCAATTAAGATAGGTCTTTTCAAAGCGTTTTGGAACAAACTTAATCTCGCCCTTCTTTACCGCCTCTATCGCAGGTTTTACAAGGTCGTCCATTTTTACAAACCACTGAGTTGATATTTTAGGCTCGGTAAATGACCCGCATCTATCACAGGTGCCGACTTGGTTTTTATACTTCTCTACTTTTACAAGATAGCCACCCTCTCTGAGTGCCTTCTCAATATCTGGGCGGGCTTTTATTCTATCAATACCCTTAAATTTGCCAGCAATTTCAGTGAGAAGTCCGTCATCGTCTATACAGGTGACAATATCGAGGTTATGACGAAGACCAACCTCATAGTCATTAGGGTCATGTGCTGGTGTTATTTTTACCGCACCAGTACCAAAGCCCATTTCACAATACTCATCACCGATGAGTTTTATCTTTTTGCCAACAAGAGGCAAAATTAAGTCTTTACCTATCTTATCTTTATAGCGTTTATCATTTGGGTTTACTGCCACAGCGGTGTCACCAAATATTGTTTCTGGCCTTGTTGTTGCAACCGTAACATACCCGCTGCCATCTGCAAAAGGATAGCGAATATGCCAAAGATTTGTCACTTGGTCGACATGTACATTTTCATTATCGCTTATACTTGTATGGCAATGTGGGCAGTAATTTACCACCCTTTTCCCCTTATAAATTAGTCCACGATTGAAATAATCAACAAAAACATGGCGTACAGCACGGGAAAGGTTTTCATTCATGGTGAACGCAAGCCTATTCCAATCACAAGAAAGACCGATTGATTTGAACTGGTCGATGATTGTATTGCCATAATCCTTATACCACTTTTCGCCGATTTCAAGAAATTTCTCTCGCCCGACACCTTCCTTTGTGAGATTTTGTTTGGCAAGGTGCTTTACTATCATCTCCTCAGTAGCAAGTGCGGCATGGTCGGTGCCTGGTACCCAAAGGGCGTTATACCCCTGCATCCTCTTCGTCCTTATAAGAATATCTTGTATCGTATTATTAAGTGCATGCCCAACATGTGCCTTACCCGTTACATTTGGTGGGGGCATCACTATACAATAACTTTCACGCTCATCTGGGGTGGGCGAAAAATACTTATGGTCTAGCCATGTCTGATATATTCTCTTCTCAAATTCTTGTGGATTGTAAGTCTTTTCCATATCTGCTCCGTTTAATAGATAAAGTATATATAATTGCTTTATAAAAATCAAATAAATTCGCCGATTTTGTAACCTTGCCCGCAAAAATTCCATATTATGGAGTTTGTAAGGAGGAATTATGCGATACTTAAAAAGTATATCTCTTTTCTGCCTCTGCTTTCTGATTGGCCTCGCAAGTTGCCTTTTTGTTGCATGCGGAAAAGATGAAAACGAAATCAAAATTAACGAAGTGACCCACAGCATCTTCTACGCCCCTCTATATGCCGCAATTAACCTCGGCTATTTTGAGGAGGAAGGCTTGAAGGTTACTCTCGAAAGTAACGACGGCTCTCACACCTCTATGAGCGTCCTTCTAAGCGGTAACTGTGAAGTTGCTTTGGTTGGCCCTGAAACCGTTGTTTATGCAAACGAGACTAAAGACAAACCTTTGGTTTTTGGACAGCTCACCCAAAAAGACGGCTCTTACATTGTGAGCAAAACGCCTATCGACAACTTCACCCTTGATATGCTTAAAAACAAGACTATCATTGGTGGGCGTGACGGCGGACTTCCTGCTATGACACTGCAATATGTCATCGAAAATGCGGGACTTAAAATCGGTACCGGCGAAGATGAGGTGAACCTACGAAAAGATGTGCAATTTGCAAATATTGCAACCGAATTCCGTACCACTGACAATGAATTCTGCACCCTATTTGAGCCTACTGCCACCACTCTGCAAAATCAAGGTGCGGGCTACATTGTCTCCTCTGTCGGCGAGTTTTCTGGTCTTGTTCCATACACCTGCTTTGTTGCAAAGGAAAGTTATTTGAAGTCGCACCCTGTGCAGGCGGAAAAATTCCTTAGAGCAGTGATGAAAGGCTACACCTATCTTACTACCAAAGACGCGAGCTTTGGAGCGGCTGCCCTTAAAAACTCTTTCCCTGCGATGAGCCAAGGTGAACTTGAAATTGCAGTGAGCCAGTACAGTGACCTCAAGGCTTGGAGCCCTACACCTAAAATGGAAAAATCTTCCTTTGACACTCTTGTGAAGATTATTAACCAGTGCTCTGGCAAAACTTACAATCCTGTTTTTGAAAACTGTGTTGACAATTCCGTAGCGGAAAAAATTTAGGACAGACACCAGTCGGAAAAATACATTTTAAGTTGTTTCAACATAAAATGTATTTTTTTACGCGGACACGCACATTAAAAATGTGCTAACCACTGCCCGCGTGGTTTCTCCACCTAGTCCTCTTCCTAATAAAGTGTCCTTTGGACTACGCGGGCAAAATGATACATTTTGCTTCTCCGCTTTCCTCACGGAAAGTCCGCCAGTCCGATTTAAATAAATTTCTAAAAAGATTAACCCTCAAATAAATAATAAAAGCACTAGATTATCTAGTGCTTTTTTTTAATAATAGAAATCTTTATAATCGGCTTGTTTCTCTTTTGGCTTTTCCTTCTTATTATTCTTAACAAGCGTCGTGTTATCGTTTTTAAGGCGAGCATTTAAAATTCTACGCCTCCTAAGTAGGAAGAAGAGTACAATTCCCACAACTATAAGTACTACAACGATTGGAAGGGTTATCCACAGCCACAACAGGTCATCATTTTTCTCCTCCGTCTTTACCTTGGTGTAAAGATTGAGTGCAACATTAAGGCCTGTGCCGTTTTTATTGATATTTTTCATATTGAGATAGATGAAATATGTAGTTTCACCATTTTCGTTCACTTGTGGAGTGGATGGTATGAGAGTGCCTACGCTGCCGCCACCATACAAGGAAGATACCACGCTATTTAATCTATCTATGTCAAGTTCATACCCCTCTTTCACCGCTACAACAAGTTCTGCTCGCGTTTCAGATGATGAGGTTTTTATGCCCTCCTCTGTCATATCAATGCCAAGGAATTTGATAGAGGTGATATTGTCATCCCCCCTCACATTTACAATAAAGGCTTCCTCATCCGTATAATATGCAACGAGTTTGAAGGGCCTATTGAAATATTCGCTACGGCCAAACATAATATCAAGTTGAGTTTTGCCAGCGTCAGCAAAGGTTTGTACCTCTTGCCATGAAGCGCCGTCTATGGTTGGTGTAGTGTTGCCCGTCCAGTGATAGAGTTTCCAGCCAGATGGTGTGTAGATAGAATGTGAGTCGGTTTGAGACAATATCGACTGACGCTGAGTGTCATTACGGGCATAAGTCAGATTTAATTCTAGGGAGGATGATGCCTGTCTATCACTTACCCTCTTGACAAGCCCCTTGTTAGCATCTGAACTTACAACAAAGCATTTATAGGAAATGGCGTCCATTTTGAAAGAATAACTGCCATCTGTTCTATCATTGGAATCAAAAGTGATTGTGTATCTACCATTGGCACTATCGTCTACTACGGTGTAATCATTCATAGGAGCAGAATTGAGAAGCACCTGTTTTAAAGTATAATAACCTTTATACTCATCCTTAATTTGAAGCCTTATCTCCACCTTTTCGCCATATTTGCAAATATTTGGAATGCTACTCCTCTCTTCATCTATTATTCCGTCTGGATCAACATAATCATTGAAAGAATAATTGAAAGATTGGAAACATTGAAGGTGAAGGACGCTGCTCATTATCCAAGTTTTGCCAAAGTCCCACTCGCCATATCTTTTATGCCAGTTTTCAGAGTTGGTGTAAAATACACGCTGAATATCTTTTTGATATCTTACATATTGAGGGTCGAAAGTATAGCCATTATCTTCATCAAAAGCACGCTCTAAATCCTCATTTGTCCAGTAGCAGTTTGACAAATCTATCTGCTCTAAGTCGGCAAGTGAAGATATCCTTCCTACTATTCCCCCTGAGCGAGAAGATGAGGTTGAATAATCTGTTTCGCTGTTTCTTGAAATTTCGCCTTCAAAAGTGAGGTTATATGCCTTGGTTGAACTGCCCTCTACATCGCCGATAATTCCGCCATTATAAAAGGTGATGCTGGAATCAATCTCTACTGCCGCATAGGTGATATTACCGCGGGCATTACAAAAACTTACGCTGCCATCATGCAACCGCCCTACTATTCCGCCAACACGCATAAGATTGGTTGCGGAAAGCGAGGTTGACAAATCTACACTTGAATGATTTACACAATTTGTGACAGCACTCTTTTCATTTATCACAGCACCTGCAATTCCGCCATAGGTGAACTGGGTGGTAAAACTTAAATTCTCTTTACCTACCGTATTTATTTTTAAATTTGTAATTTCACAATTTTTTATTATTCCGCCATTGGAAACAAGACCTGCCACGAGGCCGACATTCACTGGCGTTTGTGAAGAACTTGAAAAGTCATATTCCACGCTGCCATCAAGTTTTAAATTTGATATTTCGCCGCCATTTAGGTGACTTATAAGTCCATAATTGTGATTATCTGACTTTATAACAAAATTGGAAATTGTATAGCCATTGCCGTCGAGTTTTCCTGAAAACTCCTCTGCATTTATAGTGCCGCCACGAAAGTCTAGGTTCCCGCCGAGTTTTATATTCGCAGAGCCTTTAACCTTACTTACAAAATCTGATGCGGTGGAAACTACTATCGGAGGCTCATCAACCGCACTGGTAAAAGAGGGAGCGACAAACAGTCCCCCAAGTGAAAAAACTATAGCAAACATGATAAAACTTAATTTCTTCATCTTTACACCTATTAGTTACAATTTACCATATTAAATTTATTTTTCCAAATAAATTGTAAATTATTTTACTTTTTATCGCAATTTAATATTTAATAACTGATTTTTCTATCATTTTTTACCTTTCTTAGTAACCTCTCCTTATGCTTTTGTACCTCGGTGGCAACCTCCTTCTTTTTATTTTCAGGTCTACTCATAATAAAATACCGTAGTTCATCCATTGCATGGTCATCCTTTTTTACGGGGCTATCTTCATTACCCCAAAAGTAGCCTTTGATTTCCCTTATCATATTGGTACAATTTCTGAATATAAAAAGTCTACTCTTGCCCTCGGCATTGCGCAGATAACTTTTTACCCTATTTATTCCAACAAAAACATCCTTATTGACATTAGTGTTGACAATAATCCCATTCTCATAAAAAAGTTGCGCCACACTTTTACTGCTGGCAAGCGTCCTTTGATTTGCCGCAGAGTCGATAAGCGCCTCATACATGCCGTGGTAACTTGTATGCCAGTTGAGTCTTTCACTAATCTCTTTTATTCTTTGTGCGTGATAGTCAACAAATTTCCCACGCTCATAATGCTCGGCTACCACATAGATATTTCCATCATAATCGACTGCGTACCAGTGCACTGAGGTGTAATTGTTAAGACCTGGGTCAATAGATATCTTACATTGCCAGTCAAGTGGCACTTCGAAAGGATCAATTACATTGACATTTTCATCAAACTCTGGGTACACCATACCCCCATACTGAATGAACTTACCGTATCTGCGACTTTCAAGTTCCTCCTCGCTCATACTTTCACACATGAGTTTGACTTCGTCCTCATTTAAATAAGGATTATCTGACCACTCCATTTGCTCATACCAAACCTCACTATCATTATTTTCATTGAGGTATATTTTATTATAGACCCATGTTAGGCCTTTAAGCGGGGTCATGGTGCCAAAAATATGCCCACAGCGGTCAAGTACACGCATACGGCACTCCTCATATATATCATATGGTGGCTCCTCATCGAACCAGACAAAATCTAGGGAACTGCCTTGAAATTTCTCCCTGCCTTGGTCACAACTTTTAAAGGCAATTTTACTGGTGCCGCCAAGTGCATTCTTTACAACAATAAAATCAATAATTCCATGGTTTGCACTATCTGCTCTACCGCTGGACATGACTATCTCCACTATTTGGTCACTCCGTAAATAGTAGAGTATCTTCGCCTGTGCAACCTCTCTTTGCACCTGTCTACTTACACTGACAACCCAACAGGAAACATCTTTTTTATTCTCCCGATACGGGTGTATCCCACGTGCAAGCCACACCGTCTCCACCGCACCACACTCGGTTTTACCACTACGATTGCCACCAAAAACCCAGCGATTACGCTTTTGGCATTTATGGAAGGCAATTTGTTTTTTATGCACTCTTTCACCGGTATTGTATTTTAAAAGATTATCTTCGGTTTTACGCCTTTCAATCTCTTTATTTATTAACAATAATTTCTCAAGTCCCTTCTCCATTTTCTTACTCCGTCAAATAAAACCTAAAATGTCCAAGATAAGACATTTTATTGTTATCTTTATTAAAAATTTTTGTTTTAAAATGTTTTCATGAAAACTTTAATAGTATTTTTATTGATATTACTTTTTTCTCCATTTCCCCTATCTTCCACTGAGGCTGTGGAGGAAACTTATTTCGCAAAAGTTGTCAATCCAAATGTCTATTTCTATTCACAGGCCGAGGATGGGGCTGCACTTTTCAAAATCCCTCAATCCTATTTCGTGGAACTTTACGATAGGGAAAAAACATTCTACAAGGCACGCTATCTCGACCTTGAGGGCTATGTCAAAATAAAAGAGGTTTCACCTATGGATGGAAAACCCCTTAATCCCTATTTTCAAAGCAATATTAATGTATTTGCACTAAAAGGGCTATCTCTTAACGAATCCCCTAATCTTGAAAGCAGAGAAATTGCAGAGTTGCCTTACGAAAGCAGGGACATCCGCTATTATGGTGAGATAGATGGCGGCAACATCCCAAACAAAAGCACAAAATGGTATTACTGCAAAACTGCCTCTGGTCAAGCGGGTTATGTCTATTCTGTTTTTTGTGACATTACTGTGCCTCTTACTGTAAACAATGAAAACTTTTCCTTAATTTCCAAAGACCTTTTTATAAATTCTTCCCCTGCCTCAAGCGGACTTTCTGCCACCGCCAAAACCTTTATCATTCTTGGCGTCTCACTTCCTTGTGCCCTTCTTATCTATCTTCTTATTAAACCTTCTTTCTCTTCTTCCGTGCACAAAGTTAAAAATAAACGCCCCCGCAGAAGACACGGCGACTATTTTGAATTTGACGAAAAAGACCTATCATAACACACTTTGAAGGCGTCTTTCGTCTACCATTCCGCTATTGTTTATACCTTGATAGGCAGTGTAATATAGCGGGTCTTTCTCTATAATTTTAACAAGTCTTTCTTCACTATAACCATGTTTCATAAAATATGGCAGTAGTTTCTCCTCTGCATTTTCAAGCTTTCTATAATATGTACGAATGGGTATATCTAAATTTTCGGCTATCTCTTGGCTCTCCTGCCCCTCTATATACCTCTCAATAACTATCTCGGCCTGAGATTCTGTTAAGGTCAATATATAATTCTCTATTAGTACTTTAAAATTAATATAATTTACCTTTCTTTCGCTTAATTCAATTATCTTATCTGTCACATCCATTACCGAATTTTCACAATTCGTGGATACAAAATACGACAATTCTGCACGCTTATTTATCTGTTTATCCACTGATGACGCGAATGTCTCCAAATATTTATAAGTAGTAAGTAATGTTTTGGCTATTATATTATTTTTCATCAAAAGTCCTCCCTTTCACATTTAAATTTTAAATTATCAGGGCTGATTAGTCAACAATTAGTGCCAAATATTTTTACTTTTTTAAAATATTTTTACAAATATCGTGTTTTTGACGCAAAAATGACGGCATTTCTTCGCCATTTATCGTCATAAATTGCCTCTAAATGAGTTTTTATGACTTTATTTTTATTAATTTTTTCCTCTTAAATTTTCTTGCTTTTTCACCAAAGGTATGCTATTATTGTCTTGGAAATCTTAATTATACCCTATGCCGAAGTGGCGGAATGGCAGACGCGACGGACTCAAAATCCGTTGAGGGCAACTTCATGAGGGTTCGACCCCCTCCTTCGGCACCAAAGATAAAAGCCTACCGAATTTGTAGGCTTTTTTAATAGTCTGTTAATCCTAAAATATAATCTGTTGAAACGCTATATAGTTTGGAAAGTTCAACAAGTATTTCTATGCTTAACGCTAATTTACCAAGTTCATACTTACTATAATTGGAGCGGTCAATTTGCAAATACTCGGCAACATACTTCTGAGTATATCCCCTCTCCTTCCTTAATTCAATTAATCTTTCACAATATTTTTTATTTTCTTTTTTCATATACTTGACATTGTGCCACATTTACCCTAAAATTATTGTATTAGGGTAAATATTACCCTTTATTTTTAGGAGCGTGTAAGTATGGAACTATTTATTGAAGATTTGATTTACAATAAAATTTTAGAAATTAAAGAGACTGATTTTGAAAGTTTTCCTCTTTTAAATGAAATTATTGTCTTGTCTAAAAATTTTAAAAGCACTTTGAATAATAATCAAATTTTATTATTTAATGACATTATTGATAAAATTGACTATTATGAAGCCTCTAAGTCCCGAGAAATCGTAAGATTAGCCATTTTTCTATATAAAAATTTCTAAAAATATTGTTTTTTCTTCTTTTAAATAACATTTGACTTATCTTGGTACGGTATGTTAGAATGCTTTTACAAGAGACAAAGTACTCTTGTTTATGGAGGTTATTTTGGAAGAAAAAAGATTGAAAATTGGACTTTTTAACGACACCTTCTTTCCTATGGTAGACGGCGTTGTTATGGTTGTTGATAATTACGCAAGAAGATTAAGTAAGTTTTGTGATGTGGTGGTTTTTGTTCCTTCAGGAAGAACAGACTTTGATGATTCTACCCTACCTTACAAGGTGGTAAGATGTAATTCAAAATTCCCTGTTGTTTTCCTTGACTACGATTTACCATTGCCAAACTCAGATGCAAAGTTTTTAAAACAATTAAAAAATGAACATCTTGACCTTGTGCATATTCACTCACCTTTCTCTATTGGTAAACTTGGGGTGAAATATGCTAAAAAACATAACATCCCTGTAATTGCAACAATGCACAGTCAATATTATAAAGATTTTTTATTAGCAACTAAAAGCAAATTTATCTCCAAACAACTATTAAAAAACATAGTGAGAGTTTTTAATGAATGTACAGAAGTTTGGACTATGAACCCTGCTTGCGAGGAATTAAGCCGTACATATGGTTACAAAGGTAAAATTAGACTCATACCTAATGGAACTAATTTAATTAACAACACCTCTGTACAAGAACAAAGTGAATATATTAAAGAAATTAAAATGAGACACAATATCCAAGAAGACGAAAAAGTGTTGTTTTATATTGGCAGGATGCATAAACTTAAAAACTTAGATTTTGTAATTGAAGTTTGTAAACACTTAAAAGAAAAAGAATTTAAGTTTAAGATGCTATTTGTGGGAGGCGGGGCTCACATTAGTTATTTTATGAGAAAAGTTAAAAATTTAAAACTTGATGACGTTATTATTTTTGTAGGCCCCGTTTATGATAACATAGAAAAGAGTAAATATATTATGTCCGCAGACCTTCAAATTTTTCCTTCTTTCTATGATACAGATGGAATAGTGAGAATTGAAGCCGCGGCTTATAATGTGCCAACCGTCTTCATTGAAAATAGCATTGCATCTTCCGTTATAACCGATAAAGTCAATGGTTATATCGGTGAAAATAATGTTCAACTATATGCTGAAAAAATTATAAATATTTTTAATAATAATGACAATTATCAAAAAGTTAAGCAAAAATGTAAAGAGGACATCTATATAACTTGGGAGGAAATCTCTAAAAATGTGTTGACTAGTTACAAAGAGGTTATAGCAGAATTTCATACCCAAACTTTACGCCAAACAACTTTAAAGTTAAATCGTAAGGCTCTAAAAACAAAACACACTTAAATTATAGGCACATTAGCCTATATTTTTTTGTCATTTATTTGACTTTTTTATTCTAAACAGCGATAATGAAATTAAGGAGTTTATTATGAAATACAAGTTTGTTGCTGATGCGTCTGTGGATGTGCCTAAGGAGTTTTTAGAAAAATACGACATTGAAATAGTGCCTATTGAGGTGAATTTTGGCGAAGAAAGATACCTTGAAGGTATGCCTACCCGCGAGTTTTATCAAAAGGTGAATGAAAGCAAAATTATTCCCAAAACTGCTATGCCAAACGCATACAAATTTGAGCAAATTTACAAAGATGTTGCAAACAAGCCCAACCTTTTTGTTATGACACTTGTGATTTCTATGGAGATGAGTCCTACAAAATTGCAAGCACAAATGGCGGCAGAAAATCTTGGTATGAAAAATGTCTTTATAGAAGAATGTGCTTGTACCACTGTGGCACAAGGTGCCCTTATCTGCCAACTTTGCAGGTATATTGACGCCCACCCTAATGTAACGCCAGAAGAACTTATTAAAGAGTTTTATAGATTAAGAGATAAGGTGCGTCTTTTTGCAGTCGTTGACGACCTTAAATATCTTAAAGCAAGCGGAAGACTTTCCTCCACTGGTGCCATTGTTGGCAGCATGCTTAAAGTTAAACCTATTGTCGGCATTGTAGACGGCAAGGTTGTGAATGTTGCGAAAGTTATGGGTGTGGTTAAGGCTGAACAATACCTAAAAGACAAACTAAAAACTCGCGACAGAAGCCTGCCTATTTATACCGCACACTCTGATTATGAAGAGGCTATGCTTAGGCTGGTTGAAAAAAGCAATGATGTAATTGATGGGGATGAGGTAATCTATTGTGAAATAGGTTATGTTGTCGGCTCTCATGTCGGCCCTAAATGTTATGGATTTGTATATTTTGAGTAAGTGTTACTTTTAATAATAAAAATAACCTGCTGTTATGCAGGTTTTTTTGTTGCAAAAATAAGGGGTTAAAATATTTTGGGAAGATAGCCGAAGGGTTTTAGGCGATTTGTCTCAACCTCAATATCAAAAGTGAGTTTCTCCCCTGTCTTTCTGAACCTGACCATAATATCTAGTGGGTCAATATAATTCGATATTATTGGGCTAAGTTCCCCTTTAAGCACTTCACATATTCGCTGTGGGTCGCTGCATTTATCACGCTCGAGTACCGAGTTTAATCTTTGTTCCATTATCTCATATTTCATACTACACCCGCTTTTTTATATTTCTTTTTAAATAGCCTATAAGACCACGATATTTATAGGTACAATCAAATATCTTCTTTGAGCCATTATGAATGTTCTCACTAAGGAGGGTAAACGCTCTTGCACTTTCCACAGAGTTCATATAACCGCCTACCGAACACGAACTGGATATGGCGTCATCTTCTGGTATTACGCCAAGCAGCGGAACATGCAATGAGCGGACTATACTTTCAATATTCATAAGTTCGCCGCTTAGTAGCAGGTCGCCTCGCATTCTATTTATCACAAGACCACGACTTTGTATATCATAATCACCAAGCAGACCTAGCACCTTATCGGCATCGCGTATACTTGACAAATGCGGGGTGACAACCACTATCGCCTCATTTGCCGAAAATACCGCCCTATGAAACCCAGCCTCGACACCTGCGGGACAATCAATCAGAATATAATCAAAACTTTTATCAAGAATATCGACCACATTTTTAATATGCTCGCCAAGTATCTTTGTGCGATTGTAGGAATGTGATGAGGGCATAACATAGAGAGAAGATATCTTCCTATCTTGTACCAAGGCTTGTACTGCACGACATCTGCCCATGATTACATCGGTGATATCAAATACGACTTGATTTTCTACCCCCATTACAACATCAAGATTGTTAAGGCCTATATCAACATCAATAAGCACCACCCTAAACCCTAGTTTGGCGAGATTTGCACCTAAATTTGCGGTGACTGTGGTTTTACCGACACCGCCTTTACCACTTGTCAATACTATCTTCCTTGCCATTTTTGCTCCTATGGCTAGTTTAATTTATATGTAAAACATAGTAAAGGCGATAATTTAACAATATAGACGGGTTTTGTCTAACTTCGTCACAAATAAAAAAAGCGGCCAAGCCACTTTTTAAAAGTTTTCTACTATCTTATTGAGTAAAACCTCATCTTCAAGGAGTTTTCCAGCACCTTTTATGGTGACATATTCACCATCATGCCTTACAACAACGGCTGGGAAACGGAAATTGCGTTTTAAGTATTCATCAAAGCCTGCCATTCGGGCAAGTCCACCAACAAACATTACTCCATTATTGATTATATCTGTTGATATCTCAGGTGGCAATGAGGTGATTGTTACCTCTACCGCTTTGATTATCTCATTAAAATACGGCTCAATGATAGGATACAAGTCCTTTGCGGTGATTATATAACCCGTAGGTATCTTAGTTTCAACATCTACGCCTGTAACTTCCATATTAAGCGTATCGTTTGTAAACAGACTGCCTACCGCACTTTTAAGGCTTTCTGCGGTGCCTAAACCTATCACTATTCCCTTTTTATAGGCTATTTCATGTGCAATCGCACTGTCTATCGCCCTGCCACCTATTCCAAGTGTAGCACCTTTTATAAGGCTATTCATATTGATAACGGCAATATCGGTATTGGCCCCGCCCATGCTTACCACCAAGGTAGTCCTAGTAGAACTGATATTCTTACCTACACCTAGGCAGGCGCACATTACGGCTGGAACAAGGGCAACCTCTTTAAACCCTACGCTATGTAAAAGTTTTTGGTACAAATTCTTGTCCTCATTTGACAGCGCACAATTTACAAGCACCATGACATTTTCGCGTTTCTTTTTATATTCGACCTTCTTGAAAAAGTATTCAAGTAATTTTTGGCAATATTCATAATTTTCTATTACACCATTTACGACTGGACTGAACACTTCAACAGAATCATCGGTTTTGCCCATGAGGCTTTTTGCCTCTTTACCAAGTGCAAGCACCTTATAGCCCTCTGGCGTTGGTTTTGCCGCAACTAGTGTTGGCTCACAAAGGGCAAGTCCGCTGTCCTTAACATAGATTTTTGTGTTTGCGCCCCCTATCTCTATGGCATATTTATATTTTATCATTTCCCCTCCTTACAGCGATACTGTATAAGTTCGGCTTATTAAACCAAGTTTACCATTAAAGTTTATTCTTTCACCACTTTTGCAACCAAGTAGGAAATATATTAAATCATTTCTATCTTTGATTGTAATCTGATTTCCATCATTTTTATCGACAGATTTAATTATAAATCCATGCGGTACCCCTTGTCCGCTTTTTAGTACACAAGCACCCTCTTCACTAAAACTGAAAGTGGAAGAATAGTCCGCTTTTTTATAAAATTCTCCGTCAAAATAATAACTTAAAGCACCATTTACGGCAAGCACCACATCGCCTACCCTTTCAGCCTCCTCACTATCCACCACCTTTATTCCGAGGCTAGCGAGTGAATAGATGCTTTCACCATTCATACCCTCATTTTGAAGTATAACGCGGTCGAGTACCTGCATTACTGGATAGATAGGAACAAGGAAATTTATACTTGCACTACCCGTCAGTTCAACATCAAGACCGAGAGTAGCAAGGCCTATCAAATTGCCATAACTATCAAACACGCCACCACCAGAGTTACCATGGGTGATATCACAATTCATCATCACAACATTTTCATAGATATTATCATAGGCTTGAAGAGTTTGATAACTGCCAGATACCGCGCTTTTATCGGTGGTATACTTGAACACACCGTTCAAGAAATAGGTATACACCTCGGTACCGCTCGCCTCTACCATTTCAAGATTTGGATTGGAGGTTATGCCAAGGGTGAGCGTGTTTTTATACTGCAAATCAAGTGGGGTACCAAGTACAAAAATCTCTTCATACAAAAGTTTATCTTCCGCTTTGCAATCGACAATTCTATCACGCATTTTTATATAACCCATGGTTATTTTTTCTGCGTCAGCACCTTCAAATTCACTTGCAAGAATTGCAACATCCATGTTTTTATCATACCAAACTAGGCTTGCTGGGTAGCGCGCCGTACTGCCATCAAGTTCAATACTTATACTTGTGCTGTAAGAAGAATACATAGGGTCACATGCATAACTGATTACATGATAATTTGTGGCAAAATAACTTTGCTTTGCACTATATTTATATTCAGTTTGATATCCTTCACTGGCCACGCATACGCCGCTGCCAGTAGATATATTTGTATAACTGCGATTTGGAGCCTTAGACTCAACAATTACCGCAATGCAAGAGTCCTTATATATCTTTGCCATGTCGGTGCGAGACATATTCTCACTAACCTTTTCGTTCGCGCAATAGCCTTCTATATCTGGTTTATAGCCGTCATCTTTCGCAAAAAAGATATATGCACCAAGTGATACACATAGTACAAATACAAGGGACATTATTATCGCTAGATAACTCTTTTTCACGCTTTCACCTTTTCCTTCGTTTAAATTATCTGCAGGCTCTTTTTAAACACCTTTCGATAATCATCGGCAACCTTCATGCCTTCCATGATTTCAAAGGTTACATCCCCCTCTACCACCGTCTTCATGATGATAGAGTCGCCGAGAATATCACATATAATATCTGTGATAAGTGGTTTCTTTGACGCATTGAGTGCCACGGCAAGTTTAACGATTACGCCAAGTTTTCTTACCGCGTCAAGATCTTCCTCTGTGACAATATCTTTATATTTCATCCATTCTGCAAGGGAGAAATTGTCAAGGTCTTGGCAGAGGCAGATGAATGCTGCAAGCAGAAGTTCCCTATGGCTGACGCCAACAAGCCCTGAATTCAGGATTGTTTGGAAACCATGTTTTGCATAGTCATTATAATTTATCACCCTTCCGCTATCATAAAGTTGTGCCGCAATTCTAAGCGGTTTTATGTAATATCTAGGGAGTTTATGCATTACTTTAAGTTGTTTGAATAGTATTACCGCCATGGTATAAACATGGATGTTTATTGCATGGTCTTCTGGCATAAATTCGCAGTATGAATCAACTGAATTTGCAAGCAGGTCATTAAATTTTTCCTGTGATGGAAGTGCCACTTGCGCATGCACTAAGCCGTCTATGACATTTGCCGTAGACACCGTAATCTCTTTTGCACCAAGTGCCTTATAAAACCCACGAATTATTGCAAGTCCGCCGCCTATACATTCTGCCTCAGACTCCGCAATTCCTTTGATTTTTTTGAGTCTATCAAGGTCGATACCCTTAATAAAATTCACGGTTTGTTCCATTACATCTTGTGAAACAACATAATTATTATCAAGGTCAAGTGGATATCTTGATATCTTCTTTGCTATATGACCAAAGGAAAGGAAGGAATTGCCAGTGCCGACAAACATGCTCTCCTCCTCCGCAGAAGGAAGGAAATCTAATGCACGCACCTCATCCTCAATAAGTTTTTCCATTTCGTCAAAACTTCTTGCTTTGCCTGATGCGTCTGTCATGATATTCATTGCACCAAATTCAATTACCTTACTTGCAAGAATAGTCCTTCTATTGTACTTTATAAAATGAGTGGAATATGAGCCTATATTTATAAGATAGCCCTTTGAGTAATCTATTGAGTTTATCGTTGAGCCATAAACATTTTTGATGATATCTTCCTCATCAAATACTGAAAAACTTATTCCTGTGTTATTATATATCTCCTCAATAAATCCATGATAATTTCTTGCCTTCAAAAGTATGTTTGTAGCAAAGGCGATTATCTTGCTGGCTTTATATGTTTCAATGAGTTTTCTGTATATCTTAAGTATTTCAAGCAGGTCATTTTTGGTTTTTGGTCTGAGAAGTTCCTCCTCCATAATCTCCTGCCCTAGTTTTAATGGCTGGCTTGCACTATGTGCCAGCGAATATCGGCCATTGCTAGTCTTATATATCAGTAGTTTTAACTCTTTATCATTTAATTCTATAACCGCTAAATTTGACATGACTAACCTCTCTTATTTAAATCAATCGCTGCCACTGGACAACTTGCCTCACAGGCACCACAGTGTATACACTTCTTAGGGTCTATTTCTGCCTTCCCTGTCTTATCAAATGAAATTGCTCCGACTGGGCATATTGCTACGCAGGTCCCACACCCTATACATTTTTTCTTATCTACCATCTAATCCTCCGTTTATGGAGTAATTTTAACATAGTTTTCAACCAAAGTAAACTATTTTTTGAATACTTTAATAAATTCTATCACTGAAAGTAGACATAAAAACACTCCAAATGCCATTCGCAGCACCTTGGAAGGCAAAAATCCCGCAAGGACCGCCCCTACTGCAGAGAACGCAAGACCACTTAGAATTATATAGCCGAGCCTCTTAGTCTTGATATAACCATTTTTATAGTGAATAACAAGGGCGATAAGTGCCATAATCAAAAAAGAAAGCAAATTTATGCCCTGACTTAGTTTTTGATCAAGCCCTAAAAATATTGTAAGAAGCGGAATGAGAAGGGTGCCGCCGCCCATACCAAGTCCGCCAAATATACCGCCTAAAAATCCAAACAAAATATATAAAAAAATCGTCATAAGATTAACTTTATTCCCCCTACAAACATGATTAAGGCAAATATAACCCGTATTGCTTTTGGTGGCATAACTTTGAGCGCATAAGAGCCGAGTATTCCACCAAGTACTACACCGCCACCGACACTTATTAATGGCAGAGAACTTATATAACCATTTATCACATATATGAAGGCGGAAATTAGACTTAATGGAAAGATAACTGCTATTGCAGTGGCATGAGCCTCTTTATTACTGAGTTTTAACACCTTTTCAAGTATTGGCACGCATACCATTCCGCCGCCGCCACCAAAAAAGCCATTGAGAAGGCCTATCACACCACCACTTAAAATTAATAGCAATCCTTTCCGCACTTTTTTGTTTGCTTTTCTCTTTTTTGGGCAAAAATATCTATGCTTACTTTTGGCTAGAAAAAGTTTAGGCTTGCCATTTTTAACAATCCCTTTTTCCGCCGCTATCCTCCCCTTTTTGACCGACTTCATAGTTATTATTATAAATAATTATATAAAAAATATTTGAAGGGTGGAAATTTTACTTGCCTTCTTGCCGCGTACATGCTATACTTTGTAAGTATTAACAAAATTTATTTAAGGTGATATATGATTAAAAAGAAAAATTTGAAGAAAATCTGTTTCGCACTCGCACTACCTTTCGCTTTTATTGGTGCGGGCTTTATGGGTGGCGCGGCCACTATGGTGACTGACGGCGCTGGTGCAAATTATAAGCAAGACCATATCACTCCTGTTTCAATCTATGGCTCTTCTTTTAATGACGGCGTTTCTGGCGAGTACTCTCAAAGCATTCCTGGTTGGGAGGAAATGGCAGAATATAAAGATAGTAACGCACTTGCACTTATTATCAATACCGGTGATAATTTTGACAGGTATAACTCAAACTACTACATCGCAAACAATCCACACAAAACTGATGATGACGACAGAATATTGATGCTGAACTCTAGAAAAACTCTTGCTGGAGACAATGTATCAAGAAAGCTTGCTTACAAAACCTCTAACGACATCACCCTTAATGCAAACTCCTATTACCGTTTGCGCGTAGACACCCTTTCAAGTGATGACGGCAAAAGTCAAGGCGAATATGATGTGAAAGCCTCGGTTTATGTTGAAGGGCTTAAAGATGCAGAAGGAAAGGCAATCACCCTTGGCTATGAAGGACTTAACAATACCTCTTGGGCAACATACTATTTCTATATTGCCACAGGCAGCGAGGCTCAAACTGTCAATCTTGAACTTTATCTTGGAGGAAGAGAAAATCGTTCCACAGGTGTAGTCTTCTTTGACAAGATTTGCCTTGAACAATTTAGTGAAAACACATTCTTTAACGCAGCAATGGACAACGACTATAATTTTGTGGATAGCACTGATGTGCATACAACTACACCTAAATTCCTTATAGACAAACTGCAAGACGAGGAAAGCGACAAAGAGTATCGCCTTGATATGACTGGTTACAACTTCAACTTTGAAGAAAACGATGATGACAATTTCTCTATACTTGGCGATGCGTGGCAGTCCACTATCACCAGCAAATCACATGCTTGGATTATGCCTGTAGTACGAAACGCTCAACCTGAATATTTTAGAGAGCAAACCATGAGCCCTGAGAATCCTACGGGATATGACTATGTCGGCAGTGACCTTAGCTTTGACAAAACAAAAGGCGAAGCGGGCGAAAACGCCAACGCACTTGTACTTTTCACAGACGGTGAAAGCCATGTTTCTGTAAAATCAAAAGACATCACCCTTAAAGCACACGGCATTTACAAATTTTCACTTCGTGTGAAAGCAAGCGAACTGCGTGGTGACCTTACCCTATCAATTAAAGAAACCGAACAAATTTATGACTGGTACAATATTAAGTCCTTCTACCCTACCCTTGCTTCAAAAACCAAAACAATATCAAGCACTACCAGTGAGGACTTATTCCACAATAGTTACGCTACAGTTGATATGTATGTAAAATGCCACAACGAATATGACACCAAGATTTATCTTGAAATCGCACTTGGCAGTGAAGAAAACCCTGCTGAAGGATGCGTATTTATTGACAACATCACACTTTCACAAATTGATAGTGCCTCCTTCCCTACCGACAATGACGCGCTTACTATGAAAGTGGCTACTGAAAGCCCTGACTTTACAAACAGTTATTTCGACTTTACTGAAAATGAGACCGCTAAACTTACTTACCCTCTTAAAGCACAAAATTATGTCGCAAATGCGGGCAAGAACACTGACAGCGGGGTGCTTTACCTTAAAGACGAGGCACACTTTAACGAAATGTACTCTTCTTACGACTGGAAGGGCTCCTTCCCTAAACATCCAGAAGGCAGCAGTTCCGTGAACAATGTGTATATGATGCACAACTGGTCACCTACTTATCAGTCACTTGAAACACCTTCTAAAACGCTTTCTGCCGGTGCTTGGCACGAATTAAGTTTTGATTACAGAACTATAACTCAAACAGACAAGGCTGCCGAGATTACTTTGGAAATTGTTGATACAAACGGCATGCAGATTTTCTATCAAAAAGGCATTGCATCCTATGACTGGACCAAGATGAAGGTGTACGTTAAGACAAACGAATTAGTGCCTCTTGATGTGAAAATGATTGTACACTTTGGACAGGACAAAACTGGCGAAGAAATGCAGGGTTATGTTTACCTTGATAACTTTAATATAAAGAGCGATGTTACCTTACCAGAAGTGGCACCTTACAAGGTTGACCTTACTGATGTCTTTTCACTTGACCCTAACGGCAAGATTGGTGAAGGACTTACTTTATCGGAAGCCTTAACCTTTGACAAAGGTAGCACTGGCGAAGGACTTTCAGCCGAAGGCGGAATTGTAAACGGACAGAAAAATCAATTTGATATTACAACAGAAGAAGGCAACATCTTGGCGCTTATCTCCTTCGTAGAAAGCAAGCCTACCCTTACAAGTAAATTTGCTTACTCACTTGCTGAAAACGGCTATTACGAACTTTCCTTTGACCTTCAAACCAATTTCACTGCAGACGAGGACGCAATTAAAGAAAATAACAAAAATCACAAATGTGAATATGGCGTAAGCGTTGGACTTAAAGATTTCTCAGAAATTTCACAATTAAAATCTAATGGAAAGTTTACTCACTATACTATATATATAAAAGGCTCTTCAAGTGCAGTGACCACCAACCTTGTATTTGCACTTAACAGCGACTGCTATGAAACTACTGGTGCGGGATATCTTGCAAATGTTAAACTTACCCCATCTACTGAACTTGACTTTACAAGTGCAAAAGATAATAAAGAAGAATTTGGTAAAACTGTGTTCACTTCAACCTATCAAAATCAAACCCCAGAAGAACCAGAACAGCCAGAAAATCCTACCACCCCTACCGACAACACACAGCTTTGGGTTATCATTCCTTCAATATTCACCGCCATTGCACTTATTGGTGCGCTAGTTGCTGTTGCATTTAGTAAACTTAAATTTAACAAGCGTGAAAAAGTTACCGGTGAGGAATATGACCGAAAGATAAATGTAAACCACGATGCAATTCTTATCAAGGCACAAAATGAAAGAGACAACGAAGCAAAAGAAATCCGTGAAGCAATCAAGGCTCTTAATGAAGAGCGTGAGGCACTTGAACTAAGTCACAAAGAGGCAATCAAGGCATCAAGACAATCTGGCAAAGGCGTGACAAAAGAAGCCGAAAAAGAATTTAAGGCTTATGCTGGAAAAATGGCAAGACTTAATGAAAAGGAAAACATCCTTAAAGAACAACTTGACACTACCCTATCAGCAGACTACTTGATTTCTATTGAAAAGAGACTTGCAGACGAGGAAGAAAGAGAACTTCGCGAACTTGAAAGAGTGCAAGCAGGCAAAAAATCAAAACTTGCACAAAAAGAAAAGCAGGATGAAGACAAATAAAAAATAAGACCGAAACGGTCTTATTTTTTTGTGTTTTTATAAAAGATTATTCATCATCGTCATCATAGTCGTCGTCATCGTCATCGTCGTCATCTTCGTCTTCATCATCTTCATCTTCGTCATCATCGTCATAATCGTCGCCAAATTCTTCGTCAAACTCTTCGTCATCAAAGTCTTCATCACCTTCGTCATCACCAAAGTCTATATCTGCGGTGAGGTCGTCATCATCAAGAAGGGAAGAATCATTAAGGTCAGTAACCGTGGCCATTCCGCCAGTTTCTTCTTCCTCTGTCATGATATCTTCATCATCTTCGCGGGTTAAATAATCTTGCCAATCATCACTAAGTTCCCCGTCTTCAGTTTGATGTTCTTTAAGACAGTTGGCACACATAATCTCATTGGACTGAATATAATTGGTTTTACATATTGGGCAAAGTTCCAAGTCCATATCGTCAATATAATCGTCTTTTGCGGCAAGTTCTGCTTTGCATACGCTGCACATTTTGTCCTTTTTCTGTATATAATTAAGTTCGCATCTAGGGCATCTTATATATACTGGTTTTTTCATATTTACTCCTTTTGTTTACTAGACTGGCTAGTAATTTCAAAACAAATTATACTTATCTTATATGAAAATGTCTATCATTTTTCTAACATTTTCAGGATTTTTTTAACATTTTTTCTTCTAGTCCCACCTCGGCTTGACTTTTACGAAGATAAAGTGGCGTTACTTCATGGTAGTCAATACTTTTCTCTCTATTTTTAACCGCAAATTCTAAAAGATCTTCACAGGTAAGTTGTGTTTTTGTATATGGAAGGTGCTCCTCTGCCGTCACCTTTTGCTGCGGCATTGCCTCCACCTCTTCCGCTTTTACAAGGGCGGGCTGAGATATAATATTCCCTAATCTATCATATTTACACACAAATCGCAGTCCACTTAGGGCATCCATAACGACCACAAAGTCTTTTTCTACTTTATTACGCTTAACAAAAGAATATGCAATAAGGTCTAATGAAGAGAGCGGGATTACTCTGCCTTTGCCAAGTCCAGCACAAAGGCCTTTGACGGTGGCAATACCTATTCTAAGCCCAGTAAATGAGCCTGTACCAACTACCACCGCAAACTCATCCTCATCCTTAATGCTGAGGTTAAGTTTATCTAACATTTCATCAATCACCCTTAAAAGATTTTCACTATGTTTGCAATTTGCATCAAGTTCCCTAAAAAGAGTTTTGTCTCCCCTTTGAATTGCCACTTGTGCTGTACTAAATGCTGTCGATATCGCTATCATCCTTCTCTCCCTACAAAGATTTGTCTTTCACCTTTTTCGCCTTTCACTATCTTGACTTCAATATGTGGCACTGTAATCAATCCCTCAACATTCTCTGGCCACTCAACTACGCTGAGACCATCAAGAGTGCTGGGGTCGAAATACTCCTGAAAACCGAGTTCTTCTGCCTCTTCACGAGAGGAAAGCCTATACATATCAAAATGATATATCGGCATACGGCCACTTTCATAGATATTCATTATTGTAAAGGTTGGACTGGTGACAAGGTCCTTTGCACCAAGGCCTAGGGCAAGCCCCTTCACAAAGTGCGTTTTACCTGCACCGAGATCACCCGTGAGAGTGATGATTGTACCCTTTGGGAACACCTTAACAAGTTTTTCCGCAAGGGCTATCGTTTCACTCTCATTTATTGTTGTCACTTTCAATTTTATTGGCTTTTCCATTTATCTTCCTCTTTTTCATCACTAGATTATATAACAATATTCCTATTATTGCAACTATTAGTCCCTCACATCCGCCGGCAATTACATCGGTAAGATAGTGAGCACCCAAGAATATTCTTGACAAGGCAATAAGGGCAAAATATAGCGTCATTATTATTGGCACACATACCTTTGTCCACCTATTTTTAGCATATTTAATGGCAAGGTAACTTATAAATACTGCGATTATCATGGCTGAGCATGAGTGTCCGCTTGGCATACTATAGCCAGCCACCCCACCTAAGTTCATAATCCCTTCCCATGTGACAAAGGGACGAGGGCGCATGATTATATTTTTCAATATGAAATTTAACCCTACACCGCAGCCAAAGGTAAGAAAAAAAGCATAACTAAAACTTTTCTTTTTAAAATAGACAATAAGGAGCGCCAAAGCAAAACCTAGCCAACTGCCAAAAAGCGTGACTATCTTAAAAAAGTATAACCAAAAGTCATTTGAACCTGCTTGCAAAAACTCAATTATATCTGCTTCAAATTTCATAATTAATATTGTATCAAATATATCAAAAAAAAACAACAAATTTTATTTTGTTGCTTTAAATCTACTAATTGATATTCCGTCTTCAAGGTCAAGAAATTCCGTTTCCAAATCTTTATCACTTTCAAGGGCGGAAATAAATTTGCGAAGATTGTTAACGAGCGACCTGTTTTTATGCGGAATAATCCCCTCTTGTTTTACTAGGCCGTGGAAATATATATCATCCGCAAACAAAAGTCCGCCTTTATTTAACATCTGTTTTAGGTATGGAAGGTACTTTATATACTGCCCTTTGGCCCCGTCAAGAAAAATAAAATCAAATTTCTCGCCAGTTATAGAAAGTTGTTCAAGTGTGACAATAGCGTCTTCATGGTACAAAGTTACACGATTTGTAAGTCCTGCCGCGTCAAAATTTTGACGAGCAAGGTTTATCATGTTATCATCCTTCTCAATAGTCGTAAGGTGGGCTTCCTTTGCGGCAGAGAGCATTAAAATGCCGGAGTAACCTATTGCGGTGCCGATTTCAAGTATTCTTTTCGGCTGACGCTTTTCGCACTCCTTATATAGCAATTTCCCGCTCTCTTCACGCACTATTGGCACGCCATTTTTTAATGCGTAAGCCTTGAGTTTTTCTAACATCTTCCCAACCTCTAATCGAGTGTAACTATTGTGATTATCATAGGTCTACGCTTAGTGCGTCTATAAATAAAGTTGGATATATTACGTCTTATTGACTGTTTAATTACCGCAGGCTCCATACCACGAAGGTCTTGCTCCTTAAGTGAAGCGATGATTGCTGCCTTAGCGTCTTGTACAAAGGACTCCTGCTCATCAGCATAAACCACACCCCTTGTGATTATAAATGGGTCGCCAGATACAGTGCCAGAAACATTATTTATATCTACACAGACAACGCAAATGCCCTCTTCGGCAAGTTGTTTCCTTTCACGAAGAACATTACTATCCATATCACCGATACCGATTCCGTCAATAAGTTTTTGTCCTGCGGTGACAAAGCCCGCTTGCTTAATTGAATTTGGCGAGAGTTCCACCTGCATTCCTAGGCTTGGTATCACAATATTGCGCTCCTCCATGCCGAGTGTCATAGCAAGTTCTTTATGCACTTTGAGGTGTCTATATTCGCCGTGAACAGGGATAAAATGCTTTGGTTTTACTAGGCTATGCATAAGTTTCAATTCCTCTTGACAAGCGTGACCTGATACATGGACATCAGCAAGTTCGTCATAAATGACATCTGCACCAAGTTTATAGAGAGCATTGATGACATTATAGACATTCTTTTCATTGCCTGGGATTGGTGATGCGGAAAGTATGATAAGGTCGTTCTCGCGGAGTTTAATTTGCTTAAATTCGCCGGCTGCCATACGAGTGAGTGCACTCATTGGCTCGCCTTGGCTGCCTGTTGTAATTATGAGAATTTCCTTATCGTCACATTTATCAACCTTTTCTATATCAATGATATTATCGCGATTATATTTGAGTTCACCGAGTTTATATGCGACCTCACTGACATTAATCATACTGCGGCCAGTGAAAGCAACCTTCCTTTTATATTTTTCGGCAAGGTCCATAATCTGTTGAAGTCTGTGAATGTTTGAAGCAAAGGTTGCAACAATAATCCTGTTTTGTGCGTGCGATTTGATTATCTCTTCAAGTGCGCGGCCTACCGATTTTTCACTCATAGTAAAACCTTTACGGCAGACATTGGTACTTTCACATAATAATAGGTTTACCCCGCGTTTACCGATTTCACCAAGTCTAGGAAGATCTATCATCTCACCGTCTATAGGCTCATAGTCCACTTTAAAGTCACCAGTATGAACGATATTTCCTGCAGGTGTGGTTATGCAAAGCGCAAGCGAGCCGGCAATAGAGTGGCTGACTTTGATAAACTCAATAGTGAAATTGCCAAGCTTAAGGACATTTCTTGGCTTAACTGAAATGCCTTTGAATTTTACCTTTGGATGCTCCTTCAGTTTATTCTCAACAAGTGCAAGTGTAAGGCGCGAGCCATATACTGGCACATTCAACTGTTCAAGCACAAAAGGAAGAGCACCTATATGATCCTCATGTCCGTGTGTGAGCAGTATCGCCTTCACCTTATCCTTATTAGCAAGAAGATATGAAATATCTGGAATAACTATATCTATCCCTGGGAGTTCATCGTCTGGGAAGGTAAGACCTGCGTCCACAACGATAATCTCATTTTCATACTCTATGGCGGTCATATTTTTACCTATCTCACCTACACCGCCCAAAAAGGTGATTTTTACTTTATTGTTCAATTTTCACTCCTTTTTTCTGGGGAGGCACCATCTCGATAGACGCGGACACGGTTTGCAAAAGCAAGCCTAACTCGCTATCTCGACGGTTCCCCGTCCCAATCTCCCTCCGTAAAGGGTCCTTTTGAATTTCAAGAGCGGACTACGGGGTTCCCTGAAAACACTTGCTGTTTTTGGGGTGTATAATAGTCCTGTTACTTTGAAATTCGCCAGTCCAAAAAATTTATATATAATGCTCTTTGATATTTCTACCAAAGTTAATTATCATATTATAATAGATATTTTGCGTCGTCAATTTTATCAACTTCTTCAAGTTTTTTTGGTGTCAATATTGTATCAGCATCTACATAGAATCTCATACCCTGACTTGAGAAAAACATTACCATTCCAAAAACATCTATAAGTGGGAACACTACTGGTAATATTATTATCAAAGCATACAATCCTAATACCATACTTAATACAAATGCAAGAATATAAATTACAAATGCTGTGGAATAAACCCTTGCACCACGCCTTAAACTTGCCTTCATCCCCTTTGGATAGGCTTTGACTGCGTTATTATCAAACACCACCATTGCTGGCGCCCAACCCGCATTGAATACCTCGCGGAAAGCAAGGAGTATGCTTGGCACGATAACTATGAGTATTGGCATTGCATAGGCGTAATTTGGATTTGTAATCCTTGTAAGACCAAACAAACTTATAAGCACAAGACCGTCAAAGAACACATTATATAGCGTCCTTAGAAGTGCATAAAGAAGTGACTTATTTAATGTACGCAGCAGTGCGCCAGTGAAACTATGTTTTGAACTTGTTGCCATATAGTAATAAAGCATTTCACTCATTACATACTTACCAATATTACCTAAAATTGGGCGAATGAAAAATACTATCACTACAAAATATATTCCAAGCCAAACATTACTTGTAAACATAAGTGAGAAAAACATGAGCACCGCACGACATAATGATGTGAGCGCAGTAGCCACATTAATCCCATAAAATGTGCCTGTTGCGAAAAATGAGCCGAGTTCAAACTCATTATACGCCGTGGTGGCAAAAGACAAATACTCATTCCAAAATGGCGCGAGCAAAGCTATCACTACCCCGAGTGATATAAGTTTATATACAAGCAATTTCCACACTTTATCAAAGTTGGATGACAATAGTCTTAAAGAATTTTTAAACATCATACGCATTTTTATTATACATTATGATACTAAAAAAAACAACTAATTATAAGCTAATATCTAAGATTTTATACCTCATATCCCCTGTAGGCATACTTACTGTTACAATGTCCCCCTTCTTATGGCCGAGTAACGCTGACCCTACTGGTGAAAGGTTGGAAATTATACCCTTTGCTGGGTCACTTTCTGTAGAGCCAAGAATTTTATATGTCACTTCTTCATCAAATTCTTCATCATAAAGGGTAACCTGACTGCCAATACTGATTGTATCACTATCAAGTTTTTTCTTATTTATTATTTCACATGACAAAAGGATATCTTCCATTTCACTGATCTCTGCCTCTACCTGTGCCTGCTCCTCTTTGGCAGCATCATACTCAGAGTTCTCAGACAAATCACCAAATTCCCTTGCCATCCCTATCTTCTTCGCTACCTCTACCCTGCGTACTGATTTGAAATATGCAAGTTTTTCCTCGAGATTCTTCTTTCCTTCAACTGTTAAGTAATGCTTTTCCATGTTTTGTCTCCTTTTGATTTGAAACTAGGTTGTATTATACCTTTGCTAACGCAAAATGTCAAATAATTTTCCACTTTTTTCCTAGATATTTTTTATTTGTTTTACTCATACTTCTTCATTTTTTGCAAACAATATATTTAAACTATGCGAAATGGAGGTTTTTATGCTTACTATTATCGGTTTCCTTTTAATGGTGATTGGCTGCATAAACTGGCTGATGATTGGTCTTCTTCAATACGATTTTGTCGCCGGCATCTTCGGCTTTCAAGGCAGCATCCTTTCTAGGATTATATACATCCTTATCGGCGTTGGTTGTCTTCTTTTTGTATTCAAAGTCATTAAAGGCAAGGGCAAAGTCAACATCTTCTCTAGACGAAACAAGGAAGATGTCGCTAAAAACATCGCCAAAATGAAAAAGCAAGAACCCGCTCACTCCCAAGTTGAAGCCTCTAGTGAATTTATGCCAGAAGAAAACCACTACAAAGGCGAAGAAGGATTGCTTAATGAGCATCTTAAAGATGATGAGTAGTTTACTAATTTATATGCATCCTTTCCTTTTTTGTGACTACAGGAGTAAAAAATGAGTAAAGAATGGTCTTTTTATATAATTTTATCTATCTCGATTGCAGTTATCTTTTCCCTTCTGATTTGATTACTTATGATAACTGCTTCCCTCATTTATCATAAATCCGCGATAAATTTGCTCAAGCAGCATTACCCTCGCTAGGTTATGAGGATATGTAGCCCTGCCAAAAGATATTTTATGGCGGGCTGATTTTTTTATTTCATCATCTATGCCATAAGAGCCGCCTATGACAAAGGTGATTTCTCCGCTTTCCATACCCTGTTTTGAGAGGAAGGCAGCAAACTCCTCGCTGGAATGCTGCTTACCTTCTATCGCAAGTACCGCGGTGTTTTTGGTGAGATTTTTTGCAACAAGTTCCCCCTCCCTTTTAAGAATAAGCGGCACCTCGTTATATTTATTTTGTTCCTCTATCTCCACCATTGTAAGTTTACAGAAACGGGATAATCTTTTTTTATATTCTTCGCAGGCATCTATCCAAAACTTTTCCTTTAAGTTGCCAACGCATACTATCTTTACACTTATCATATCACGCCCCAAACAAAGGTGAATATTGTTATTCCTACCGTAAGAATGAAACTTGCCACCATTATCGCTATCGCAATCTTTGAAGGTTTATTTTGTGTTTTATTAGATAAAAGTTGTCTATCAAGATCGGTCATGAGTCCAAGTTTAATATTTTTATCAATGAATATCTCCTGCAAATTCACCTTGGTTTCTACATTCTTCTTTCCTTCTAGTTCGGCCTTCGACTGCTCAATATCATTTATATAATCATTTTTCGCAAGCTCTTTATAAAGTTCCATTTGCACATTTGCCATATTCTTGCCCGCCGTCTCCATGAACAGTTTTTTCATGAGATAATAGCCCGACATTATTAGAAGAATTACTAACAAAATTATAAAGAGGAAACCGAGGAAGAAGTTGTTTTGAATGAAGGTGTATGGAAGCGACAATATCTTCGCAAAAGTGAGTTTATGAAAGGATGCAAAGCCAGAATAAACGCTTAGCGCATTATTCATAAAATGTATTATCATTGCGGGATATATACTATCACATATGATTGAAATATAGCCTAAAAAGAAGCCGATGATAGTTGCATAGAAAAACTGCTCTATATTAAGGTGCAATAGTCCAAATAATAAAGAAGAAATAATTAATGCCTGCTTTTGACCAAGTCCGCTTTGTCCTTTTAGCAGCAAGCCCCTATGTGCAGTCTCTTCACATATTGCTGGCAGCACCGCCGTGAAAATTATATTTACAAACAGCAGATAAACTGGATAAGAAGTTAAAGGCTCACTTTGGCGGAAGTTATACCCTAGTGCCTCCAAGATTGTATCAAAGAAACCTGCCACAAAGATATTTAAGAAGAATACAATAACGCCAAGTGCTATTGTAATGACCAAAGCTTTGGGCGATATCTTTTTATAGCCGTAAAACTTAAAAGTGGTCTTTATTTTTTGCTTTTGCAAGCCGCTAAACATGAACACCGACAAGCAGAAAAGCAATCCTATCTGCACCACTATTGTGAAAACATATGAAACATATTCACCTAAGAATGACAAAAGACCTAATGCGGACAATGCCCTGATCCCCACGAAACCAACTATTATGAGAAAATAGGTTAAAATTGAATTTTGCGAAGTTTTTTGTTTTATGTTCATATATTTCCCTTTGTATTATGTTACTTATATTGGATGCTGAAAATTCCACACGATATTAAAAATTAGTATTACTAGACCGACAAATATCGACACATAGAGGAATATCGAAAGTTTTGAATTTTCAAATTTCTCACATTCTCCTTGATTTTTCCCTTTGAAATGGAACTTATCAATTAAGAATATTGCAAGTCCTACGAGTGCCACACCAAGAATTGCTATTAGATAATACCACCACTCATTGACAAATGCAAGACTGAAATTATATTTGATTTGAAGATATGCCATAAATACTGAAAGCGTGTTGCTTACTACATGGATTATCATACTGCTTAATGTCGAGCCTGTCCTTACCGCAATAAAGCCAAAGACCAGCCCCATACAGAATGGATAAATAAGTTGTTGCAAACTTCCATGCATGATGGCGAACATAGCAGCGGAAAGCACTATGGCAAGCCCATCCTTCATATTTTTACGAAGGCCATTAAGGATTATTCCCCTAAAAATTAACTCTTCACAAATTGCAGGCAATACACCGCCTATTATTGCAGTGAGAATAAACCAACCAAAATTATCAAGTGGTATACCAAGGTCCTCCTTGACCCCATAGCCTATTGTCCTTAAAAGTTCATCAAAGCATGAAGCTAAACAGATAAATCCAAACAAGCATATCGCACCAATAGCAATGCAAACCAAGGTGTTTTTCCAGCCTATCCTAAATTTTACATTTGCTGCGCTGCAAGCCACCTTAGCACTTTTATTATAAACTAAAAATACTCCGAGCAGGGAAAGTTGTGTTAGCACTAGACTTGGTATGATATACCAAAGCTCTTTACTTACATCCTCTATGCCAAGACTAGAGCCTATCCCCACGCATATGAACGACCATATCAATGCCACCACTAATGGAAAAAGCAAGGCAATAAGATATGTCTTGCCACTATCATCACTGGTATAATAATTGCGTCGAAATGTTACTTTTTTATCCATAATAAATTAATTATATAACATTTTCTTACAAAATACAAGAAATCTCTTTACAAATGTATGGCGAAAACATTATCATTATAAAAAATAAGCAAGTGAGGTGCGATAAATGTCGAAATTTATGAGAGCAGCGTTGAAAGAAGCAGAAAAAGCGCTACAAAAACAAGAGGTGCCTATTGGCGCGGTTATCGTTTTGGAGGGAAAAATCATTGCAAGAGGACACAACCAAAGAGAAGGTTTACAAAATGCAACCAAGCATGCCGAGATTATCGCTATTGAAAAGGCTTGCAAAAAACTCCATTCTTGGAGACTTGATAACGCAGAAATCTATGTCACCCTTGAGCCTTGTCCGATGTGTGCGGGAGCGATTGCAAATGCAAGAATAAAAAAAGTAATATATGGCGCCACGGACACTACCGCAAACGACCACCTTTGCGAAAGTATTTTGAAAAGCAACCGTTTAAACCACAAAGTACTGCTAGAACAAGAAAATTGTGAAGAAGGCAAAGCCCTATTACAAAACTTCTTTAAAAGTAAAAGAAAACAGCCTGGGGCTGTACAATAATTAAAATTTGGACTGGCGAATTTCAAAGTAACAGGGCTATGCCCGCTCTTGAAATTCAGAAGGACCCATTACGGAAGGAGACTGGGACGGGAAACCATCGAGGCAGCGAGCCAAATCATAGATTTGTGAGCGACTGACGAGATGGTGTCTCCCCAGTTTTTATAATAATTTCATGAGGGATTCTCTAAACTCCTCTTCAGTTATAACACCTTTGTCGCGTAGTTCACGAAGCTCCTTTATCTTTCTCTCCTTCTCGCCTTTCTTCATATCCTCTGTTTCAGGCTTTTTCTCTTCTTCGCCAAAATACACATCATCTATCGGTTTAACCCACACAATATCGCTTATGAAAAGCGTGATAAGCAGTAAAATTGAAGATACCGTGAAAGTACTGGTGCAAAAATTTATTATCACCGCGGACATATAATAAGTATTACGCTCTCTGAAAAATCTACCATTATCGGCGATTGCATATATGAGCAGACCCGCACTTATAAATAAGCCTACAACTTCGAGAAAGTCAAAAACTAAATTTGCGATTGTGCCCTGAGAGTATACCCCCGCTAAAAAGGCACGCACGATTAAATAAATATCAAGTGCTGCATTTAAAAAATTTAAAACGATAACGGCTATCAGCAAGCCTTTTTTTGTATTATTCATATTTTTATTATACTCTTAACAATATTCTTTGTCAAACCGATATATTCTATTCCTTGAAATCATTTGGAAATTTGGCTAGAATAGTATATTATCTTTAAAAAGGATGAAGATTATGAACATTATTATCACGGGTGCGTCCAGCGGTATTGGAAAGGCACTTAAAGAGCATTATGAAAAATTGGGGCATACAGTGTTTGATATTTCAAAGACTGGGGAAGGCTATGAATGTGATGTGGCAGATAGAGTAGCATTAGAAAAAGTGATTGCTGACATGATGACAAAGGTCGACCACATTGATATACTTATCAACTGTGCGGGTTTTGGAGTGTCTGGTGCCATTGAACTTGTACCTATCGAAAATGTTAAGTCGATTTTTGATGTGAATGTAATTGGTGCAGTAAATATGTTACAACTTATCTTGCCTTATATGAAAAAAGGCGGAAAGGTAATCAACATAAGTTCAGTGCTTGCACTTTTCCCTACCCCTTACCGCGGCTACTACTGTGCAAGCAAAAGTGCATTATCCGCCATAAATGATGCCCTCTATATGGAACTTAAAGCAAGCGGAATACAAGTGAGCGCCCTCTGCCCTAGCGATATCAAAACAAACTTTTCCAAAAATCGTGTAAAAAGTTTTGAAACAAATGAAAGATATGGAGACGCAATCGCCCTCTCAACCAAGCACATTGATGACAAAGAGGAAAAGCGTATGCCAATCGACCATGCAGTAAAAATACTTGTAAAGTGGATAGACAAAAAACACTTAAAACCACAATACATTATGACTTTTAAATTTAAAGTGCTTTATGCTTTAAAAAATATCTTTCCTAAAAGTGTATACCTTAAAATATGCAATAAAATGTTCAATAAAAAAGTGGCTTAGCCACTTTTTAATTTTGTACTGTATAGCCATGTGTTGTAAGGTAATTGTATACCTCTTGTGAACCGGTAAAGCCACCAATATGATACAGACCTTTTTGCACGGGTAGTCCACCGTTTACATCTGACACAAGCGACCAGTTTGTCCATGCAGTTGCACCACCGTACATAAGGTACTGGGTGTTTCCATCTGCCTCTCCATTGCCATAGCACCCACTTAATTTAACGGTACTTGTCTTGCTACCAAAGAAAATATCACTAAAATCACCACCATAAAAGTCTATGATGCTCACATCATTTACGGATACATTGCTTGTCGCACAACCCGCAATACCCCCTAAATAACTGGTACCTGAAATTCTACAAGATTTGGAGGAACAATTTTTGATAGTGCCACCATTCATATAACCCACAAATGTACCTACATTTTGAAATCCATATATTGACAGCGAACTCATAACGCAATTTTCAATAGTAGCATTAGTTGCATTACCTATCAGTCCCCCTATGTTGCTGCCTGAGGTACGAATATTTATATCTTTCAGTTCTACATTACGCACTGTACCTGTGGCATAGGCAAACAAGCCAAAATTACTTTCACTTAAACCAGCGCGCATACGAAGTCCAGTTATTTGATATAAGCCGCCATCATAAATTCCTGCAAATGGGGTTTCTAACACGCCAATGCCTATCCATGGGTGAGCATTAAGATTAAGATTTGCTGTCTGTTTAAAATATTTTCCGCTATAAGTTTCGCCTTTGGAAGTATATGCAAGGTAAGCAAAATCTTTTTCTGAAGTAATTAGATATGGGTTATTTAATGTGCCTTGTCCTGTAAGCGATGATGAATAATAACTTTCATCCTCTATCCATAATTTTTCTTCCCAATTAGCATAAAGAGTGGCGTTACTTGCTATATCCCATTTACGACGGCTTGTTCCTGTTGTGGTGTAGTAATCATTCCCTGTGCTTTGATATATGTAACCATAGAAAAAGTAGTCTGTCCTTTTTGGCACTGTTATGCTTGGCATGGCGGCGTCAAAAGTGGCGGTGGTGCTTGTTGTACCTACCGATGTAACTCCACTTGTTGCGTTCACATTAAATGTCACCGTGTATTTATTTGCACTCCAACGGGCATAAAGTGTTGTGTTTGCCGTCTTATCCCAAGCCCTTGCACTAGCGCCCGTATTAGTATAATACTGAGTGCCACCGGTTGTCGCAGAAGTATCATAATAGCCTTGGAAGGTATATCCTGAACGAGATGGCTTTGAGGCCGCAGGCATGCTTGTGCCATTTGTCGCCACAACGCTTGTGGTTGGCACAGTAGGCGTTGTGGATCCGCTACCTTTATTCCCATTAAAAGTAATTAAACAAAATGTCACTGTACTCATAGCAATAGCGACTGAGTTGTTTGCTGCGTCATAGGCATATACATGCGTTGTATATGCACCATATTCGTTGTTATGATTGGAACGATTAATTAAACATCTCCAATTATACGATGAGCCATTTACCGTCCATGAACCGCTGCTGCCATCATGCCAAATTAAATCATCCTGTCCATTTGCATTTGTCCATGTTGGGAACTGCACCTTTGTCACCCCGATATTATCACTGGCATAAGCATAGGCATAATACCCTGTGGAACCATTTTGTACCCATGTCGCACGGCTGATTGTTGGACTAACAACATCTGCCCAGCGTGCGTAAAGGATGGTATAATCTGTTTTATCATAATTTCTTGCACTAGCACCCGTGGAAGTATAATATTGCACTCCACTATCATCATAATATCCATTAAAAACATAGTTACTTTTTGATGGCAAACTTATGCTTGGCATGGCACTACCGTAAGTTGCCGTTGTACTATCGGTACCGCCCGTGCCGTCTGCTTTATTGAAATAAACGGCATATTGATTACCATTCCAGCGTGCATAAAGGACAATATCACTACTGAGGGTGCATGTTCCCGCTACTGATTGACCGCTAGAATTGTAATAACGATTGCCAGACTCATCATAATATCCACCAAACGTATATCCCGTTTTCCATGGAATTGATATGCTTGGATACGACGACCAATATGTCACTTTCGTAACATCTGTTCCTGAATTTCCGTCTGCCTTATTGAAATATATTGTAAATTGCCTACCCGTATATGCAGTGTTATATCCACATTGCACACACCTAGTTCCAGCAAAGGTAGTGCCTCGACAGTTTGGACAAGTGGCAGCATCAGCATGCTCATGCCCATGATTATCATCTACATCTTGGGAAATTTCAGTGTCTAAAATCCCCCCCCCGCAAAATTAGAAGTTAAAAGAAGAGCCCCTGTAAAAATAGTACAGAAACATAAAACTAATAAAGTTAACTTTCCTAGATTTTTCATATTTTTATTATATACATTTTTTTAACAAAAACAAAATAAAATGCGTGATTTATCACGCATTTTTTTAAGTGGAGATAGATTTCTCCGCTGCGGTCGAAATGACAAGGATGAGGTTGATCAAAATGACAGTGCCTTAGGCACCCTTTTTATGCTATACTGGGGAAAGAAAAAAGGTGACTAAGTCACCCTTTAGTAAACATCTGCTTGTTTTGGGGATTGTTTATCTTCCTCTTCAACTATCACCGCCTCAGTAGTCAGCATGGTGGCTGATACACTTGCTGCATTTTGCAAGGCTGAGCGAGTAACCTTTGTAGGGTCGATAATTCCCCTTTCAAACATATCACAATATTCAAGTTTGAGAGCGTCAAAGCCATATGCTTTTTTATTTATATTCTCATAAATATTATTTACTACAACGCCGCCGTCTACACCTGCATTCTTCGCGATTTGACGAATAGGCTCCTCTATCGCCTTTAATACGATATTGGCTCCCGTCCTCTCATCGCCAGACAATGTTTCCATAAGCGCCTTGATTGCTTTTGCTGTCTTTAACAAGGCAACTCCGCCGCCTACAACAACACCTTCCTCACTGGCCGCTTTTGTGGCTGCAAGTGCATCCTCAATACGCAGTTTCTTCTCTTTCATCTCAACCTCGGTGGCTGCACCAACCTTAATCACTGCAACCCCGCCAGCAAGACGAGCAAGGCGGTCATTTAGTTTTTCTATTTCATAATCGCTTGTTGTTTCTTTGATTTGATTTTTAAGAGATTTAACGCGATTTTTTATTGCCTCGGCTGAACCTGCACCCTCGACAATGGTGGTATTATCTTTATCAACCCTTACGCTTCTTGCACGCCCTAACATGTCAAGCGAAAGAGAGGCAAAGTCAAAGCCAAGCTCCTCACTAATCACGCTGCCGCCTGTAAGAATAGCAATATCTTCTAGCATTGCCTTCCTCTTATCACCAAAACTTGGTGCCTTGACTGCAACACAATTAAAAGTGCCGCGAAGTTTATTAAGTATAAGTGTGGTAAGTGCCTCACCTTCCACATCATCAGCGATGATAAGAAGTTTGCCGCTCATCTTTACAATCTGCTCAAGTAGTGGCAGAAGTTCTTGAATATTTGTAAGTTTTTTATCTGTGATAAGAATAAATGGATTATCAAGTTCGGCAATCATTTTCTCTGTGTTTGTGCACATATATGGTGAAAGATAGCCTCTATCAAACTGCATTCCTTCAACTACACTAAGTTCGGTTTGCATGGTTTGAGCCTCTTCAACAGTGATTATTCCGTCACTGCCTACCTTTTCCATTGCCTCAGCAATTAATGCCCCTACCTGCTCATCCCCCGCGGAGATACTGGCAACCTGACTTATCGATTTACTGCCTTCTACCGGCTTTGACATCTTTTTAAGTTCTTCTGACGCAACCTCTACCGCTTTGAATATACCTTTTTTAAGTATAATAGGATTTGCACCCGCGGTAAAGTTTTTCATACCTTCATGAATAAGTGCCTCGGCAAGTACTACCGCTGTTGTGGTACCATCCCCCGCAACATCGTTGGTTTTGATACTAACCTCTTTAATAAGTTCTGCACCGATATTCTCATAAGGATTATCAAGTTCAACCTCTTTGGCAATCGTAACGCCGTCATTGGTGATAAGAGGGGTGGCGTACTTCTTTCCAAGCACCACATTTCTTCCCTTTGGCCCTAAGGTTATTTTTACTACGCTGGCAAGAGAGGTTACCCCCGCTTCAAGTGCTTTTCTTGCCTCAAGTCCTTCCAAAATCTTCTTTGACATATGTCCTCCTTAATCAAGCACGGCAAGTATATCTGCCTGCCTTACTATCACATACTTTTTATCTTCCACTGTCACCTCGGTGCCAGAATATTTTGAATACAATACTCTATCACCTTTCTCAACCTGCATCTCTATCTTTTTGCCGTCGAGTTCGCCGCCTTTTCCCACTGCAACTACCTTGGCCACCTGCGATTTCTCTTGTGCCGCTGTAGGAAGAAGTATTCCTCCCTTAGTCTCTTTTTCGCTCTCCTCTATCTCGAGCAGAACTCTATCAAATAACGGTTTAATCTTCATATTTCCTCCTTATTTATATCGTTATTATACGACTTGTCACCCTCTTTGTAAAGCAAGTTTATCATGATTTTGCTCATAGAATGCCTTTATTTGTCATACACTTTACTAATAAATCATTTTTTTTAAGGAATCAAGAGTTTATGCCAAAAAATAATAAAAAGTTTCAAAAAATAACCTTCCTTCTTGCCATTTTTTTCATAAGTGGCATTCTTGTTGCAAGCGGTCTTTCCGTTATACTTGTCACCCCCGTCTCCTCAAAACCTGACAGCAGCCTTTCTTCTCCTGAATTTGATGTGCATTTTATCTCTTTAAACAAATCGCAAATGTCAAAATCAGCGGAAAGCTTAGCGCCTGACTATCAAAAAATCGGCGCAGGAGGATATATTTGGAAAGTGGAGGACTATTACCATATTTTCTCAAGCGGCTTTGAAAATAAATCGGATGCTATACTTGTACAAAACAACCTGAAAGCAACAAGCGACCTTGACAGCGAAATCATTACAATAAAATTTAACAAATTTAAAATTGATGGAAATTTTGATAGCGAAAGCAAAAAGGTTATAACCAAATCATTATCTACCTTTAAAGATAGTTATACCGCCCTATACGATATAGCAATAAGTCTTGACACACTCGTTTACAACGAAATATCGGCTAGGCTTGCAATTAATTCGGTATATTCCACGGTGTCTACTGCATATGCCGACTTTGACACACTTTTCTCCGCCACCGACCACAAGGGTTTGAAAACCATATCAAACTTCCTTGCTAAAGAAAAAGAAATACTGGAAAAACTTTGCTCTGGCGTTAAGCTTAATTCTTCACAAACATATCCGTCACTTATCAAGTATAGGTATATAGAACTTTTAATGAACTACAATAATTTATACGTGGCAATAAAAAACGCGACTTAATAGTCGCTTTTTTATATTATATCTAACTTTTCTGCTTCGCCATTATTTAAAATATTCTTTTCTGGTACCCATACCCTTTGTGCAGATACTTCATACGCCGTCCTTACCTCGGTCTTTCCATCACCTAGATTTTTATTGTACTCTCTGGATTGTATTCTACCTTCAAGCACTATCTTACTACCTACTGGTAAATTTTGAATAAATCTTGCGTTTCTGCCCCAAACGATACATGGTATATAATCGCTTTTACTTGCGGCTCCACCACGAATAGGTCTGTTTATTGCTACAAGCACATCACATATCTCTCTTTTAAATGGTGTTTCCCTATAAATTGGTGTTTTGCAAATAAAACCTATGATTTTTAGATTATTTATTGATGGCTCTGTGTCTGCTTCCTCACTTAGCTTATCTTGCACAAAGAAATGTAGCATGAGTTTGCTTTTGCCTTCAACCTCTTTATTGTAACTTCTAAATTCACCAGTCACGGCAATCTCTTTACCTTTGCCGATATCTACCGTTCCCGCTTGAACTAATTTTTCAGATATCGTCACAGGTATATTGTCATAGGTGTCTGATAGGCGTTTTACGGCTAATGTGAATTCATAAAAGCCTTCGCCCTCTATCTCATAAGCACGCACTGGCTCTGTGATGATTCTTCCTTTTAATTGTCCTTGGTTTGTGATTCTTTCCTCAATTGTATCCATTTTTTTCTCTCCTCCAAATTTTTAATTCGGTCTTTGTACGCCATTCCTATCAATACTATAGTTGTCTTCATAGATGAGTTTTCCAACAGATGTTACCTTATAGCCTTGTAACTTTAATCTATCAAGTATCATCCTTGCACCATCTAGTACATGGTCTGAATTATTGTGCATGAGTATTATCGACCCGTTTTTTACCTTGGTTGTTACCCTTTTGGTAATCTCACCCGCTGACAAACCTTTCCAGTCTAAAGAATCCACATCCCATTGAATTGTTTTTAAATTGAGAGCCTCTGCAGTATCTAAAAGTGTGTTATTATATGAGCCAAATGGTGCCCTAAATAATTTTACATCCTTCTTTGTCACTGCTTTAATCTTGTCAACTGAGGTTGTAAGTTCACTCTTCATAGTAGCTGCATCCAACTTTACCATGTCTGGATGCGTATTTGAATGTGTGCCTATCTCCATTCCTGCGTCATCAATCGCCTTCACCTTCTCCGGATATTTATCTACCCAAAAGCCTACTAAAAAGAATGTGGCAGTGACTTCATACTCCTTAAGGAGTTCCACTATATCCTCAGTCTTATCTGCTCCCCACGCTGCGTCAAAAGATATAGCAACCTGCTTTTCCTCTGTCGCAACATTATATATCGGCACCTTACGTGCACTATATCCAAAAAATACCTGTGCACTGTTGGAGCCGTTTATCGAAACACATAATAGCACAACAACTATAGCCATAGCAAAAATAATTTTTATTGTCCTTGATTTGATTACGCAAAATGGCATTGCAAACCTCACTTTTAATGATATATTATTCCCCTCAAATTACCTAGGCGTTTCATGTCACTTTTTGACATTTTTTGCTAGTAATTGTCGGCGATTAATCTATCACTAATATACTGAGTCCGCTACTACATTATGACAAAATATTACCCATTCTCAAAACAAATTCACGAATAATACTTGAAAAGAATTATAATTCCAAAATTATGGAAAGTCAAGTATTTTGTCCAATTTTGTGGAATAATACATAATATGATAGAAACATTTGGAAAAAGATTAAAAGATTTAAGAAAAGAACATGGCTTGACACTTGTCGAGCTTGCAAGCAAGGTTAATGTAGGAAAATCTATTATTAGTCTCTGGGAACAAGATAAATGTCAACCCAGCCTTGACAAGGTTATACTTCTTGCTGACTTTTTTGATGTCTCACTTGACTATATATCTGGAAGAAAAGATTATTAAAAAAAAGAAAGGTTTAACCTTTCTTTTTTTTAACTCACAACTGTATAACCTTGTCCAGTAAGGTGATTGTAAACCTCTTGCGAATCTGTAAAGCCGCCGATATGATAAAGTCCCTTTTGTACTGGCAGTCCGCCATTTATATTTGGCACAAGCGACCAGTTTGTCCATGCAGAAGCGTCACCGTACATAACTTTAGTTTCGGTGCCATTGATTGTACCGTTGCCGTAGCAGGCTGTAACTACTCTTGAATTTTTTCCTATTATTATACCCGTGTTATCAGTATTACTTGTATTAACATTCATAACTAAACTCTTGGCAAAACAATTGTTTATTTGTCCACTATTATGTCCTACTATGCCTCCTGAAGTACTATTTGCTGTAATTCGACAGTTGTTTACTTCGCAATTTTCTACTATAGGAGTCGTCATTAAGCCAGATATTATTCCGACTATTCCACCAGCAGAACTTGATGCCACTATGTCTACAGATTCTACTATACAATTTTTTATACTTCTTCCTGAAAACGATGCGGAAATTCCTCCTGCATATAATTCGTCTGCATGAATTGTACCCATATATAAATAAATATTTTCAATCGTTCCATAAGCAGAACCAAAAAGTCCTGCATACATATCACATGAAACTCTTATCTGTTTAATTTTATATAACCCGCCATCATATCCACCTTGAAAATAATTACTTGTAGTTCCTATAGGTTGCCATAGGTGTGCAGAAATATCTATATCTGCTGTTTGTTTATAGTAGGCATTTTTATCATATCTACCGCTTGTTGTTTGAATGTTATTATTTGTTGCATAGGCAAGGCGGGCGAGATGTGCGGCAATGGAGATGATATATGGATTTGACTGCGTTCCATCTCCTCCTCCATAACTTGATGTGTAGTAGTCATCCGTCCATGTCTTTTCCTGCCAGTGAGCGTAAAGGGTGGTATTGGCGGCTTTATTCCATGTCCTAGCAC
>CANBAL010000006.1 GCA_947366545.1 uncultured Clostridia bacterium | reverse complement strand
TTCATCGGCGCCTAGTGCCAAGGCATCCCCTATATGCTCTTTGTAGCTTAATCATGTATTTCATTATTATAATGAAAATATGAATTGGATTATCTTAGCATTTTTGCTTTTTTAAAAATCTTGTTTTAATTTACTCGACGTAAATTGAAATAAGCAAATTATCGTATTACATTTTTGTGTAATATTGATATTTGTTTCTCGTTACAACATTCTGTTATAACTAAATTATGTAGTTGTCAAGGTTCTATTACTGACGGGTGCAACAGCACCTTTCTGCGTGTCAGCATGAGTATGATATCACAATCAAAAACCCTATGTCAACACTTTTTTCAAAAAATTTTTATTTTTTTTAACTTTTTTTTGAGAAAAATTTTTTTGACGGCTACACATTGCCGAGTGTTCGCGGTTTTAATAAAAAATGCCCTAAAAAACAGGTGATTTTATGAAATTTATAGAATAAAAAAATTGAGAAAATTTTGAATTTTTCTCAACTTTACATCATTTTTATGCTTCCTGATTATCTGCTTGTAAGGCGCGTTCGCGACAAATGTCCCTCATTGCCATGTAAACTTTGGCTTCAACATATTTATAATAAAACATTATTCGCCCCTTCTCCAAGTCTCCAACATGTGCAGGTCTATTGTTCTTAATGCTAGGATACCTTTTATCAATATCATGTTCTCTAGGCACGGCATCTAATGACATCATATCCCCCTCTTCCATGTTAGTAACATCAAAACCTATCTTTCTCTCCTTGTCATCCAAAGCCCCAGCAACTTTTTCGCCCAAATCCACACCAGCAAGTGGCGTAGCAATAGCAGTGCCAAGTCCTAAAGCAACGCACGCACTAAAAGCGCCCCATGAAGCCGCGCTCCAGCCAGCCGCAGTCGAAAGTGCTTTCCCTGCAAACGGTGCTCCTAGAAATGCACCGAATATTCCTCCAGCAGTTAAACCTGCAACGAGTGTAATTCCAAGCACTTTAACCACCCCTTTTGCAAGTTTTAACAATCTATATTTTCTTTTTAATCTTGTTAATGCTTTCTCTTCTTTTTCCTTTATGAAGGGGGCGTTCTTTAATTTTTCTATTAGAGCCATCTCTCTACCGCCATCCCCTATATCAATCACTGCACTACCCAAGCAGTACCATTCTTCAACTTCCCCCTCATTAAGTGAATTCAACACTCCACTCACATAGCCACAAACATCTTCCGTGACAATAGTTATCTTTTTTCCGTAGTCATCTCGCAATTCCCCTCTATCAGCCTTTTCTTGAAGTCTATCAACAAGAAATTTCGCAGTCTCTTTCACCTGTTCATCAAACTCTTCAAAGAATTCCTTTTCTTCTTGCGAAAATTCTTGTTTTGAGCCTTTTTGCTTTATCATATTCCACCTCTTACCCCTATTATACTCGGGGGGGGGATTTGTCAAGTAAAAATTTTTACAAATAAAAAACCGACTTAATTTGTCGGTTTTCTTTTATCTTCAAACTTTGTTAATTTGCTTTTTAGAAACTCTATTAGACTTTCACTGTCCCCCTGCACCATACCATTGACGTCAAGGATAAAACTTTGACGCGCGTTGATAAATAGGAATATATAGTCATTTGTTAAAAGGCACTTGAAAAGGTCTTTATAATACAAGTTGCTTGTGCCAGTTACAATGCCATCCGTCAAATTCTCAGTGGTAATGGTTAAAATATCCTCTTTGAATTCAAAGGTGTTGAGTAGGCGTTTACCATTAATCACTTGTTTATTTGCTTGTTTTGCACTCCATAAAAACAATAATGGAAATAGTGCGGCAAAGATTACAGCACATACAAACATAAAAATTGCCATTTCAAGATCGTTTAAGAAAATGAAAGCCACACCCAAAGCGATGCAAATTAATGGGAATACAAGTGAAAAGATTATCATTGCTTTTTTGCCAGTGATATTAATCAGCGCTTTTGTCTCTTTCTCGCCCATAGCACTGACATTTTTAAATAAAACTTCTTCCATGTCCACCTCTATTTATATTGTAATTATTATATATAATATATTATATCATTATTTCTTAGGTAAAGGCAACTCATCATACATTGCTTTAAATAGTTTGGTCAAAAATTCTCTATCGTCAATATCTTCTACAAGTATCATATCTTTCGCACCCTTATAAGGAGGCTCAAGTTTCGCATTTGGCAATAGTGCCTTTGCTGAAGGAACAACTTTGACTAAAAATCTACTATCACAGACATACGCAGTAATCTTACCGCGGTAATAAACAATATACTCCCCCATCATAGGGCGAACAAAGATATCATCCAGTTCGCTTAACTGTTCCTTGATGTAATTTATATATTCTTTACTAGTAGACATGTTTACTCCTTAATATCAAATAATATTTCTTGCATCTTGTCGGGGCAATCTAAAAATCTTTTATAGGTTTGATAAATTGCAGTTTCTGTGTACGGCACTTTTGCGAAACCATTATCTAGGTCTAATATTTCGCCATCTCTGTAAGAAAGCAGTATTGGCGAATGTGTGCTAATAATAAACTGCGCACCCTGTTTTGACAGTTCGTTCAATTTGCACAATAAATACATTTGATTTTTTGGTGACAATGCAGATTCTGGCTCATCCAATATGTACAATCCGCGTCCAGAAAAATCATCAATCAACCGAACAAAGCCTTCGCCGTGAGAGCACTGGTGCATACTTTTGCCCATTCTCTCATATGCATTTGCCATAGTATAAAATGATTCCGCACGCAGGAAAAATTTCCATGCCGGAAGCTTAATAGACTTTGTGATGGTAAGGTATTCATTAAGCACAGAAGTCGTATCACGAGTTTCATATTTGATGTAGTGCGAGCCTCCCTCGGCAGCCATCCCCATGCACTTAGCCAATGCTTCAATGATGGTAGATTTGCCTACGCCATTCTCGCCCACAAGGAAAGTTACGCTTTTATTGAACTTTACCTCTGTCAAATTGCGAACTAATAGGATGTTAAAAGGATACTTATCAAAACTTGGCACCTTTTCTCTGTTAAGTTTTACGCTTTTTATAAATAAGTCAGCCATACTGCACCTCTATAAATTTTTCGTAAGATTAAATAGTTCCTGCTCCACATGATATTTTGATAGCAATGCCCCAAGTTTAGATGAGTCTTTTTTGGCACTAGACACCTTTTTTGCCCTCAGCATAATATTCTTAGGCGAATGTTCAAAATCGACAAACTCAATAACATCCACGCTATACCCTTGCTCTCGCAAAAGCTGCACACGAATACTATCTGTCAAAAGCGCGGAAAATCTTTCCTTAATCAGGCCGTCTTTTAGTAACAAATCAAAGTCGCCGCCTCTCTTTATACTGCTATTTACCTGATGTTGGCAACATGGCACCGAAAATATATTCGGCACCTTGTTTTTTATTGCGTAGTAAAGAGCATAATCGGTTGAAGTATCGCAAGCGTGCAAAGATACCAGCATATCCACCTTTTGATCGTCTAATCCTTTTGCCACATCCTTCACTTCAAAGTGCAGGTTGTCATACTTATACTTTTGGGCAAGTCGATTGCAATTTTCAACTACATCCTCTTTTAAATCATAGCCTATGATTTTGGCGTTAATGCCTTTCTTTATAGCAAAATAGTAATAGATTATAAATGTTAAGTAGGATTTACCACAGCCAAAGTCAAGTATCGTAATTTCTTTGTTTGTATAGTTTTTAAACTCATCATCTATAATTTCAATAAATCTATTTATCTGCTTAAACTTATCATACTTTGATGATACAATTTTGTACTCCTTGGTAAAAACGCCAAGGTCAACTAAAGCAGGAATGCACTCCCCTTCTTCCAAAATATATTTCTTCTCTTTATTATGCTCGCTAAGTTTCACCTCGTTGAGAGTATTCTTCTCTTCTCGGCGTTTAATTTTACCATTTGGATTTATAAAGTAAGAGACCGTTCTCCCCGCTTCTATAACTACAATTTGGCGATAATAATTGACTAGTTCCTCTTCCAGTCGTTTTTTAAATTCTTCTAATGAGTAATTGTTGTGGAAGGCTTTATTTGAAAGCACCACCTCTTCTTGAAAATATATCTCCCCTTTCTTTATATATGGATGATAAACAAGTTTGGTCTCGGCTATCTTTATTTTTGGGTCACTGACCACCATCTTTTTAATTGATTTCAAATTTTTTATTATCTCTTCAAATATCATATCCGCCTCAGTTATATTATTTTCAATGCAGAATATTTTGTCAAGCCATTTGTATGCAAATAAAAAATCACGACGCACATTCAAATGTCTTAACGCCTATACTTTTTTTGTATAGGCGTGGTGGAGATTAGAAGAACCTGCCGAGGCAGGACCTTGTTATTCTCCACCCTGTCTTGCTATCGCAAGTCAGTTATTTTTGTAAACAAAAATAAAAAATCACGACCATGTCGTGATTTTGGTGGAGAATATCGGGCTCGAACCGATGACCTCCTGCTTGCAAGGCAGGCGCTCTAGCCAAACTGAGCTAATCCCCCAAACTTATTAAGCGCTCTAAGATTATCATAATTTGGCGGCTTTGTCAACAGTTTTTACCATATTTTCACAAAAAATAAAGAGAGCTTTTAAACTCTCTTACATTTCCTCATCTTCAATCATTTGTGCTGATGCCTGTGTGCCATACTTTGACATAAAATCATTTAATACCGCAATATATGCTTTTTCTTCATCTATATTGTTAGTATAACCAGTAAGGCTCCCGATACCCAAAGGAGTAAAAGCATTACCATCCATTAATAAGGCTTTATAATTTATTGTTACCAGCCCTCTTCCAATTGACTCTATTGAAATTTCCATTTTTATATTGTCTATTGAAAATTCTACGCTTGTATTATCCATTGATGAAACAAGATGAAGAGTTTGTTTCTTTGCTGATTCATATGCCTCTTGTGCTTTTTCGCCATATTGTAATAAATGATCCATACCTCTAAACTTTTTGCACATTGGAGACTGTTCTTGTATACAGTTAAGCACTTTCTTACTAAAATCTTTTTCCGCAAAATTAATACCATCAATATTTATATCTACCGAATAAATAATAGGGTTTCCCGATTCAGTGCCACTAAAATAAAGGGTTAAGATTTTGCTTTTGGCTTCATAACTTTGAGAATCCAAAGAATTAATAGAAGTCTCTGGTAATCCTCTCAGCAGTGAATTCGCTGCCAGCGAAAGTTGGTCTTTATCAAATACAACTGTGGTTGGCTTTTGAGCTTCTTCAAGCTGGTCTTTTAAATCCTCCTTGTCTTCTTCAAGTTTTTCATTATCCCCTAAAAGCCCCGTTCCTGGTTTCCCATTCTCACTTTTTGTACCGATTTGTTCAGTTAGTTTACCATTATCAATGATATAATTTGCGAGGTAATGTCCGCCTGCGAGGAAAACCCCAGCCCCTAGAAGTGCTATAACAGGCACTGCTATCTTCCAGTTTTTTGAAACGCCTGTTGTCTTTGTAAATCCTCTTGAAGCACCAAGTTTTGCCTTAGTAGGAGTTGTCCTTGCTTTCTTTGCAGGAGCAATAGTAGTGGCTACTGCACTTGCCGCTACAGCACCTGAAGTTGCTTCGATTGTAGTATCTTCTTTAAGAATTGCCATAATTTGCCTCCTTATTTTGTTATTATTATACGCCGAAAAGTCTATTTTGTCAATACCCAATTTTAATTTTCTGGCTTTTCATCCAAATATGTTGCCTCTAAATCCGCCAAATGGAACAAAAAACAGATAGGATATTTATAAAAAGCATCCGCGACAGCATAACTACCACCTTTAACCCGAGGGTCATATTCGCCCATATGCCAGTTGATTGCCATGGCCTCAAGGCGGTCAAGTTTAATGAAACTAGAAAGAATATACACCGATTTTTCACCATGTCCGTAAGGAAGGCTGTCTTCAAATCTGTAATATGGCTTTTGTATCCACTCGCCATTTACTTTCACATTGCGGACATCCTCCTTATACACATCCACCTTACATAGGTCATGGAAAAGCGCAATTATCGTTGCACTCTCCATAGATATTTTATCCGTCCAACTCTCACCATATTCACTTTCAAGGATTTTTATAAACCTTTTATACACATGAAGGCTATGCTCACATAGTCCACCCTTATACGCTGCATGCCTGTTTGTGCTTGCTGGTGCAGTAAAAAAGTCACTGCGCTCCAGCCACTCAATAAGTTTGTCGGCACCGTCCCTATCTACATTATCATAAAAAATCTCTAAAAATTCGTCTTTTGGCTCCATAATTTCTCCTTATTTATATAATATCATATATTTTTTAAATTAAGAAACATTTTAAAGATATAAAAAATTGTGATAAATCATTGACTTGAAAGATAAAAATGTGTTAATATACTCTTAGTCGACATGGGGAGATACTCAAGAGGTCGAAGAGGCGGCCCTGCTAAGGCTGTAGGTCGGGAAACCGGCGCGAGGGTTCAAATCCCTCTCTTCCCGCCAAAAGTTCTTTTAACGCACCAAAGTTTATTTGGTGCGTTTTAATTTTAAATTGATTTTTTCTTAGAATTTTGTTATCATTTAAATTGGGATGGAAAAACATGTTGGGAGCAATTATAGGAGATTTGGCAGGTTCAATTTATGAATTTGATCAGTATAAAAATGTTAAAAATATTGTCGTAAAAAAACTTGTAGAAGAAGATTCATTTTTTAGTGACGATACTATACTTACCATTGCAATTATAGATGCAATTTTAAATAAAAAAGAGTATGAAACAAAACTGAAAGAGTATGCGTTGAAATATTCAGACGCCATTCCAAAGGATAGAGAATATTTTAAAACTATGTTTTCTCCTAATTTTATTAAGTGGGCAATGTCTAAAAATACCGTGGGAAAGAGTAATGGAAATGGAGCGATGATGAGAATTTCTCCCATCGGATATTTGTTTAACACTAAAAGACAAATTGTTAGAAATGTTAAAAAGGCGACAAAACCTTCACACAACACAAAAGAAGCAATAAAATCGGCAACCACCGTTGCTCTTATAATATTTTATGCAAGAATGGGAATGTCTAAAGAAGAAATCGTAAAAAAATTGCATTTAAAAATTGAAAAGCCTGTCGTAAAAAAGTTTAATTATACCTGCAATAAAACTATTGATGTGTGCTTATATTCTCTTTTTACAACAAATTCATTTGAAGAAAGTTTAATAACAGCAATTTCTTTCGGAGGAGATACCGATACAAACGCTTGTATTGTTGGCAGTATGGCAGAAGCAATGTATGGTATAAGTGATAACTTGAAACAAGTGGCAACGTCTAAATTACCTGATAATTTTGTTAAAATATTACATGAAGCATATCTTAATTTAAAAAATATTAAAAAGTATTAAAGTACGTTTAGGCACTTTCATACTCCGCCAAAAGTGAATTATACGCACCCTAGTGGGAGCGTGTTTTTTATTAAATGGGACTATTTCGGTATAGTTGTTTCTTATATATATAAATATTATTCCTATTTTGAAACTAACGATAAAAAATAGTTTAGCAAAAAACTAAAACTATTTTAATTTATAATCCCAATTTTACCCTCTTATTGTGAATCATTAAATATTGTAAGAATTCACTAGTTAGATGAATATCTTGAATTTTAAGTATTTGAGTTATATATTTAATAAATGCTACCTGATTTGCTTTTAGTGTTGGGTTGATTACAAGTTCTCCATTTTTATTGAAAGTTATTATGCCATTTTCAAACATTTTATCATGATTAGCACACAACCATAAGCCATTATCTCCGTCAACTGCTTGTCTTCTTTTTTCTTCATCAGGGATGTTTGAATTATCAATGTCTGTTATTCTATGTATGTGAGAAGCTATTATATTTGATTCTATGTCACATCCACATAGATAACATTTTTTATTTCCATATTTCTCCAATAAATTAAATTTGAATTCATCTTGTTTTCTACATGTTGACCTGTCGCGAATTTGTTTGTCTTTTAATACTATTGAACCTTCAGAAATATTAACTCCATAGTATTCTAATAATTTTTTATCTGAACTTGATATTATCTCAGTCCCATGTTCTTTAACTTGAACAAAATTTAATTTTTTATTTTCTTTTTTTGCAATTTCAGCAAGTTGACATGCTAAAAAGGCAGATTCCTTACCGTTTGCACCATAAAGTTTTCCAAAAATTGTGTATTCATCTTCATCTTCCATTGCATAGGAGGATTGATTTGCTGGGTTATACTGTTGCCGATTATTTCGTGCATTTTTCCAATCTTTAAAAGAATTATATGGTTGGATGGATGATAATCCTAATTCGCTTTCATTTAAAATATTTATTCCTAAAGTTTTAGCAACACGATATGTATCAATTATAAAGTCGGTTTTTGCTCTATCACTCGTATCCAATAGAAAAATACTAAGTTTCTTTTGTTTTGTAGTCAAATCTTCAACATATTGACTTAATACAGTCGAAATATATTGTGCTAAAAATGCATTTCTTGCATCTGCAGTTTCACGACTTACAATAATATAATATTTATGAGAGTCAGTTTCAATTACAAGATTTCTACCATCTCCACGCATATATTGGATTTCAAACGATTCGTTCAAATTTAAGTAAGCTAATACTTTGTTTATCACATCAATATTTAGTTCTTCTTTATATCTTTCTTTTACAATAATCTTCATTCTACACCTCATAATTTAAAACAATTATTTCAGCTCTGTTGCCACGAGCTTTTCCTTCATATTTAATTATTGAGAAATTATTGTCCTCAATCCATTTTTTAAGAATTTTATTTGTTTTGTCTTTATGTGTTAAAACATTTGATAAAATAAATTTCACATGTTTTTTGTTTAAACAATCTAAAAATTTCAACAATCTTAATTCTTCTTTTTCATTCCAGCCATTAAAACCACGTTTGCCATCGTTATAACTACCAAGAGTGATTAAATATGGTGGATCAATGTAAACAAGGTCATCTTTAGTTATATAATTTAAAAAGCGTTCATAATCTTCCGAATAGTAAAATATTTTTTTCGCTTTTGTGATTCTAGAAAACGATATCAATTTTTCCAGTACCTTATCATTAAAACCCGCTTGCCCAACCGGATTATTATAATCTAATTTAGCATTAAATCTTATTTGTTGCTGAAAACCGAACATAATTAAAAGGAATAGATCTCTACAATCTCTTTTATCTATTGGGGTGTTGTTATATTTATCTCTTAATTTTATATATGATACTTTATCCCCTTTTTTTAATCCAAATTTAACTATGGTTGATGATACATATTTATAAAAGTCTTTCATGGCAGCATTTGTAATATATTCCAATAATTCTCTAACTTTAAAATTGATATCGTTATAGACAATTTTATCTGCCTCAACATTCAGTCCAACATTAAATCCCCCTGCAAACAAATCATAGAATGTATCAATTTTTTTAGGCATATGTCTTTTTAAAAAATCTATCATATCATGTTTTCCACCAATAAAATTTAGCGGAGAAGCATATTTGGGATTAAAATCTTTTTCAATATAGAATAAGTATTCGCAATGGTCATCCCTATCTTCCGCTTTGCTATTTTTATATTGTCTGTATGAAAATTTAATAAATTCAAAAGTTTCTTTCTTCCCATATCTTTTAAGTATACTTTCAATGTATTCTTTAGACATTATTCCATCTGAACTATAACTTAAAATGATATGTTTAAAATTTGCATTTGCAATCAATTCTTCAAAAGCTATGTATACATTTCCTTCACGAGAAAAATCAGAAGTATACTTATGCATATCTCTTGCACCAGTTTTACCTTTGAGAATTGGATTATCGTATAAAGCAATAGTTTCCAATAAATGATATTGGATTGAATATTGATTTTTTGTATAAGGAGGATCTAGATATAGAATATCTCCATCAACCTTTTTAATAACATTCAATATATCATCATTATAAATTTCGGCTAAATCATCAATATATGGCTCTGTATCAATAGGCATATAAATCATTCTTTTTACGGCTCTTGGATCCCATTTTTTTAAAAATGAACCATAGACCCCAGCTACGTTTGCGACTTTTGAAACAGACTCAATCAGCGATGCTATTAAAAAGTATTTTTCGTTTTCTGTAATTTTATCTGCAGTATACCAATTGTTGATTGTCTGCCTAATAAAATCAATAAATTTAGCATTCTCATTACTAAAATACATTCTATCTGATAAAACTGGAGCAAAATTTTTAGTGATAAAGCCAATACAGTTAGATGTGTCAGCTTTGTTAAAATAATCAAAAGGATTAAAACCAAGTTTTTCAAACATTGTCGATTTAGAATTAAGTTTTGCTTCAGCTATGACATATGAAAAATACAAATTATCATTAGCAATTAAATGATATCTGTTTTTATAATGATGTGCAACGGTGGCAGTGCCTGTAAATGCATCAAAAAAAGTAAGCCCTTTTTTATTAAGCCCTTTTTTATTAATTAAATTGTCAATCATATTCAAGACTTTTGATTTGTTGCCAATATAACGCACTTAAATTCCTCTTTTCTATATTATATATGCATTATACCATAGAACAACAAAATTTGAGCCACTAAAATTAAAAAATGTATAAAATTTTTAATTTTGGCATATAGAATCGTGCTTATCTCGATACAAGGGTGCGTATAAAAACTTGTGCTCTCCGCCAAAAGTTTAATAGACTAAATATACTTGATGCGATAAAAACGAAGCTATGATATGAATCATAGCTTCGTTTTTATAATGAATAAAATTAACTTTCAAATTTTACTTAGTCTTTTTGAAACAAAGGAACCAATCAAGGCAATATTGGTCATCACTTTGATTTTCCATCCTTTCCTTGGCGGTACCACATGAACCAGCAGTTGGCACTATTACATCATCGCCAGGTTTCCAATTCGCTGGGGTTGCACAATTAAGTTTATCTGCTGTTTGCAGAGCAATTACAATACGCTTAATCTCATCAAAGTTTCTACCAAGGCTTAATGGATAATACAATATTGTCCTTATAATGCCTTGCGGGTCAATCACAAAAACCGCTCTTACAGCCTGAGTGTTTGATGCGCCCGGTTGAATCATACCAAATTTATTTGCGACTTCCATTCTAATATCTTCAATAAGAGGGAATGTAACTTCAATATTTTTCATTCCGTTCCAGTTGATTTCTTGAATTTTTCTTAACCATGCAATATGTGAATAAAGAGAGTCTACTGACAAACCAATAAGTTCAGTATTTAAAGCCTTAAACTCATTTAGCATAGATGCAAAGGTCATAAATTCAGTTGTGCAAACTGGTGTAAAGTCTGCCGGATGAGAGAATAAGATAACCCATTTACCAGCATAATCTTCTGGAAATTTTATCTTCCCTTGTGTTGTTACCGCCTCAAATGCTGGTGCTTTTTCACCAATAAGTGGCATTGTATGTATTTTTTCTTCCATAATTTTTATTCCTCCTAAAATTACAAATCAATTATACTACCTTTCTTAAATTTTAGCAATAAAATTTCAGCAGATATAATTTTGATTACTCCTATATTATAGAATGCGCTTGTCTTTTTGTAGCATGATAGATTTAACCTCTTTTGCGAACTTTTTTAGCGTCTCATTTTGGTTATATGAGGTGTCTAGATAGAGCCAATTATTCTTTTTACATGCAATTTCATCTTTGCGACTTTTTTCGGCGTAACCATATGCCCACTTTCTTAAAAGGCTATCTGGACGTTTCTTCGTCCAAGAATCAAAAACGATCTCCCGTGATCGCATATCCAAAAAGTACTCCTGCCCCGTCAGTTGTGGTTTCCCAACAAAAATTACAAGACAGCTGCCATCGTTATAATTCTTTTTCACCTCTTCTACAGTAAAGTTAGTACCCTCAATTATAAAGTATGTATTGCCATCATCAACATAGCGTTTATTAAAATCTAAACAACCTTTATACACTTGTCTAAAATAACGATTTAATTCCTTTTCGTTTTCTTTCTTCCTATAATCTACATGGTATGTAGCCCGTATTGCATCCCTTAGGTCATCTACGCACAATAAATTTAAGTTGGGTAATTGTCTTTTAATCTCCATAGACAAAAGCGACTTACCGCTCCTTGGGCTTCCTGCAATCAATATATTTTTCATTTTTTCTTTTCCTTTTTTAATTGACGGTTTTTGCTTACACTTAGTATAAAAGTAATCACGTAGATTTGCAAACAAAATATGGGTGTTATGAATTTTCTAAATCATAAGTATAAGAATAAACACAAACTATTAGGCTTGGTTTTAGTTGGAAAAACTATTTAAGTATGATAAAATTTTATAGAAATTAGCAAGTTGAACATTAATTGAGGTGGATAATGGTACAATCATACAACGGCTCTAACGAAGAGTTGAGGGCAGAAAACATAAGAGCAAGAAAATTTACATTGAAATATAACAAAATGAGTCCAGCTAATGTTAGAGGACATTTTCGAAAACTAAAGGGCTTTTTAGGTGACATTGGAGAGGGAAGTCGTATTCTTGCACCCTTCTATTGTGATAGAGGAAATAAAATCCATATCGGCAAAAACTCTTTTATCAACTATGGCGCCACCCTACTTGATATGGGAGACATATTCATAGGAGATGATGTGAGAATAGCCCCAAACTGCTCAATATATACAGTGTATCACCCTCTTGACGCCAAAGAAAGAGAAGCAAAGGTTTGCTTCACAAATGAGGTGTATATTGGCTCTCACTGTTGGATTGGAGGTGATGTTACCATTCTGCCTGGAGTCAAAATTGGTGACTGCAGTGTTATAGGTGCAGGAAGCGTTGTAACCAAAGATATACCTGAAAACAGCCTTGCATATGGCAACCCTGCAAGGGTGATAAGAAAAATTTAATCCTGTTCTTCGGACTTTGGCAACTTTGCTAAATTTGAAGCATCTACTATCTCTTTAAATTCAAGCCAAGATTTTGCAATCTTGATATTTAATCTGTTTATTTCTTTTAACACTTTCCTATTTATTTCTACACCTTCGGGTGTAAAAAGTACGGATTGAATGCCATTTGATGCAACATTTATTACCTGCCTAATATCATCGTCGATAAAGATTGAATTCGCTTTATCGACGCTTTTATTATAATAATTTGTGTAGAAATGCTTGATTCCAGAATACTTAATACTGCAATGATCAATCATGCCATATATTAAACATTCCTTTCCCTCACACCATATTAAACCATCATCTTTTAATTTCGACTTAGTAATACCCACTTCCTCATCATCTATTAGTCCGCGTGCAGTGAGTACTATACAAATATGACCTTGTTTTGTAAAATCTTCAAGCACTGCTTTTGCATTATCAAATAAGGGTGCATGCAATTCTGCCGTTAAAATATGGTACACAGTATCCCCGTTTAAGGCATCACCAGTGTTATATAATGTACCATCTAAATCAGTAAATATATGCATATTTTTTCTCCTACCCAATATTAACATTTTACTGCGCCCCTGTCAATAAGCAATTTTTGTCAATTTACAAGCCCTCGCAATATAATAAAATATGAAATTAGAAGACAAAATTCATGAACTTAAAAAATTTATCGGTAATACACCTCTTATAAACGTAAAGTATCGCTATAATGGAAAAACCGCTATCGTTCAGTGCAAAGCAGAGTGGATGAACCCTAGTGGCAGTATAAAAGATCGGCCAGCGCTATATATGCTTGAAAATGCAATTTTAAAGGGAGAACTTCATGAAGGGCAAGCAATATGCGAAACTACTAGTGGAAACATGGGGTTATCTCTTGTTTGGATTGCAAACTATTTGGGAATAGAAACCATTATTTGTATGCCTAAGTTTATGAGTGAAGAGCGGAAAAAACTACTTTCTATGTACGGGGCATCTCTTGTACTTACCGACAGTTTTGAAGAGGCCTTTGAAAAAGCAAGAGAATTTGGGCAAAAGGGTGCTTTTCTACCCTTGCAATTTGAGAACAAAGTCAATATTTTGGCACATGAAAATTCTACTGCAAAAGAAATTGAACGGCAAACAAAGGTATTTCCTGCGTTTATATCAGGTGTCGGTACTGGTGGCACGCTAAGTGGCATTGGAGGATATCTAAAGGAAAAATATGAAACAAAAGTGATTGCACTTGAGCCAGAGGAGAGCAAACTTCTTTCACAAAATGATTTGAAGGGTAAGCACAAAATACAAGGTCTTGCCGATCACATTGTGCCAGAAAATTATCATGCAGAAATTATAGATGAAATTATAAGCGTCAAAAGTGATGATGCCATTGTTATGGCACAAAAACTCGCCCACGATTTAGGACTTGGGGTGGGAATTTCCAGCGGTGCGAACTTTTTAGGCGGTGTGCTTTCTGGGATTGATAACATTATCACCCTTCTTCCCGACGACAACAAAAAATACTTATCTACAGACCTTTCAAAGCCTATGCACAGCGAACTTGTAGATAAAATTGAACTTTTATCATTTTCTGTTGCGCGTTAATTTCAAAAAAAATATTGAAAACCTTGTTGACTTGTTGTATAATTAGACAAGAGGTAGGGTTATGAAGGTAAGTTCAAGGGCTATAATCATTAAAGGCGATAAACTTTTAACCATGTTTAGACGCCAAGTTTTATCTTGCGGATTAACAAAAGAGTATTACACTATACCCGGTGGAAAACTGGAACAGGATGAAACAAGCAAAGTGGCCGTAAGACGAGAACTTAAGGAAGAACTGGGACTTGATATAAAAATTAAAGGTTATCTTGGGCATGACTATTCCCGTACTATGGGAAGAGCAATATTTTATTTATGTGACGCCGAATTTGAAGATTTGCCACCACTTAGTGGAGAAGAATTACAGGAAAACAGCCCTGACAACTACTATGAACCCCGCTGGGTACTATTAAAAGATCTTGACAATGTATTCCTGCTCGGCAAAGGGTTTGTTAGGCAAGCATTAAGAGGCAGTTGGGCGCCTGTAAGAGACGATAATCAAGAAATGAATGAAGAACTGGATATATAAACAATAAAAAAGCCTTCCTTTGAGAAGGCTTTTTTGGTGCGTCTGCCGGGACTCGAACCCAGAATAACGGTTCCGTAGACCGTCGTGATATCCATTTCACCACAAACGCATACTTCGGTTGTACGGCTTATATTATAACAAAAGATTTTCAAAAAGTAAATGTTTTTTAATAAAAAAAGAGGCAAAAGCCTCATTTTTTAGAAAAACGCTGACAAGAGCCTGAATATTGCCTGCAAGAATCGTGTAAGCCATCTCTTCTTTTTAAAATAACTCTCCCCGACCTCATAACTTTTTTTAATATCCTTTGCAAAGGCTTCGGCATACTGCGCATTTAACGACGTAGAATACAAAAGTGCTGTATCTTCAAAGTTAAGCCCGAAAGAACGGTTATCGGTGTTGCATGTGCCTATTGATAATTTATTATCATCTACAAGAATTGTCTTGCTATGAAGAAAACCATTATACAGATAAACTTTTATCCCTGCCTCTGCCATTTCTTTCAAATAGGAAAGTGTGACAAGGTACACAGACCTCTTATCCGGAATGTTGGGTACCATGATGCGTACATCCACCCCACTTTTAACCGCTATACGAAGAGCACTGATAAAAACATCATCCGGTACAAAATATGGTGTTTGAATGTAAACCCTTGATTTTGCATTAGTGATAAGTTGTACAAAAACTTCTTTGATTTTTTGAATGTTGGAATCCGGCCCCGAGGAAAGCACCTGTACGGTGACATCACCATAAATTTGTGCCTTTGGGAAATAGCCATTTTCTAGGTATACACTTGGCGGGGTATTGTCTTTTTTGCAATATCTCCAATCATCTAAAAAAATATTTTGAAGGGCATATGCTCCGCTGCCTTCAAGTCTTATGGCAGTGTCGCGCCATGGAGTGAGACGCTTATGAAGTCCCATATGGTCATCACGAATATTTATGCCGCCCGTATAGGCCACCATTCCATCTATGACCACAATCTTTCTATGGTTGCGATAATTTACTTTGAGGTTGAGTGCCCTTATATGAAACATTGGAGGAAAGAACTCCGCCACCTGTCCGCCCGCCTTTGTAAGGCGTTTGAAAAATCTTCTTGGAGTTTTTCGACAGCCTATGGAGTCATAGATGAGTTTAACATCCACGCCCTCTCTAGCACGCTTACATAAAAGTTCCATGACTTCTTTACCAGTTTTATCATTGGCAAAAATATAGTATTCAATATTTATGGAGTATTTTGCGTTTTTAATATCTTTTTTTAAATCCGCAAGTTTTTCTTTACCACTATTATATATCTTCGCGCTATTCCCTGGGCAGGGATAACTTCCGCTGTTATAACACAGGGTTAAAAGTTCTCTATCTGCTTTATATAAGCCGTCTGTTTTGGCCTCCTCTAAGGTTTGGATGCCATCAATATTTCTGATAATATCATGTTCAGATATCGCCTTCTTCTTAATCATCCGTCTGACATGTGGGCTAAGTCCACTGCCAAATATAACATAAATTAAAAAGCCGATTATTGGTAGGAAAGTAAGAAGGGCAATCCATGCACCTATGGATTGCGGCTTCTTTTTTTCCAAAAACACCATTACTATAAGCATGAAGAAATTTAATGAGGCGATTACTGTAATTAATATCGTAAACCAACTCATGCTGCTGGCACCTCGGTGGTTGATCCAAGAGTAAAATAGATTGTACCTAAGAAATGGTCACTGGTTGCTGTTTCGCTAAACTGTCCGTCAATTCCCGATGCTTTGACATAGATTGATACCGCAATATACTCGCTTATTCTGAAAGTCTCCAACGTTGTAATCGTACCATTCGCATCTACTGTTGCGGCACCTGATGCATGGGCATCTTGTGTAATTTCAAATTTTAGATGTGGAAGTAAATTTGCGATAAGATTTAGGTCTTGAAGCGTGCCTTCATTATCACTAAATTGAAGTTTAGCATCTTGCATCCAGTTAGCAACCTCAATAGTATAACGATGTTTGCCGTCACCATAACCATTTTTTTCTACATCATAATCTGTAACTACTTTGTTGTTGGCACCAGTATCCATTGATAAAACGTTTGGAGAAACTTTATACTGCTTATCAACTTGATAGTAGTAATTCTTTTGATTTTCACCTACGCCTTCTTTAATATTAGCCACATAGTACTTAGTAACTTGTGCAAGTTTGTTTGCAAGATTAGTAAAGCGTGCTGATTTAACAATATTGATTTTGTCTTGAGTCATGGCTGTTCGCGAGGTAGGTGTCAAAGATTTTTCGGCGTTATCGTCTTCTGCCGAAGTTTTACAAATTGCTTCGCCTGCAAACGAGATGTAATAGCCGTAGTGATTGTCATCAATCTGTCCGCTACCTGACTTAATGTTGTCAACTGTGATAGTATCGGAAGGTCTGATTGTTGTTTTAAGAAGCTGTGAAAGTGAACGAGTTTGAATGTCTGCAAAGCCAGAAGAATTATCCACAGTTTCCGTAATCTTGTTAATTTCATTTCCATCGCGAGTCAATGTTACATCAAAGGTTACGCTGCCTTGATATGGCAAGGCAACAATTAATGTGTCATCATAATATTGTACAGATTTAGTAATTGTTTCTGTGGTTGTGTCAGTATCGGTTGTAGTAGTCGGCTCCTTGATTTCTTCTCCGGCAGCGTCTGTACATTTAATATACTCACTTATATTAAATGCCTCACCGTCACGAACGATTGTCTTCTCGCCATCTACAAATCTGTAATTTCTTGTAACTTTGATGTTGACAGGTACAGTGTAGGTTTCTATTATTGAGCCGACTTGATACTGAAGTTCTATCATCATTACAACATCCACTTGACTGGAAGTACCGTAAATATCACTATCTAGGGTTGGCATAATATAGTTTTCTTTAGGATTTCTGAAAATGTCACTAGCAAAATATAAGTCTGTCCTAGTATCCTCATCTTGCATTTTCTTGTAAGTAGCAAGGCTATTGTTTGTGTTTTTAGTGGTATCAGTGTTTCCAGTAGTAAAAGCAACCTCGCCGCATTTTTCACCATTACGCGTGAAGTATATCCTGTTCACCGTTACATCGGCAAATTCTGGACGGATTAGGTATTGTGCAGCATCATTTGAAAGCACATAGTTTGTCCCCTCTTTTACTTTGTAATTGTTACCATCGACAGCAAAGTAAGCTTTCTCTCCAAGTGTATAATCTTTATCAAAGCCATAAGCCTTAATATTAGTAAGGTTGATTACTTGATAATCACTTGTGCCTAGTATTTGATTACCTTTGGTAGAAGATATGTTGATTGTCGTTTGACTACCATTCGTAGTGTCGGTTGCCGTCAAATACTCGTAAACTACACCTATATCAAATGGTCTACCTTCGATAATCTCAAATTTGCCAGATTCCATTGCTTGTGGCACTGTATCTCCGTCAGACATAAGTGCAAAGCGTACTTGGAACTTAAAGCCATAACTGTCCACCGCCTCCAAGATATAACTTTGTTGTGCGAAAATTACTTTTGCAACTTTTTCGAAGGCAAGAGAAGTAGCATCTTTTGTTGCATCATACTTCCATTTATAAACTTTCTCATCTGTACGCGTCCACCCCGTTGGCAAGTCTGATGTGTCAAATAGACCAAACTTGGACTTAACATTTTGGGCGATATTGTATTGGGTATTATCTTTATCGCGAGTGGTATCTAAAGTCAAGGTGTATGTGAAATCTCTTGCCGCAACATCTTTACCAAGGTTTGGATCGCCATCATAAAGCCCCTGTGTATGTTTTACGGTGACAAAGTTTGGATTTGCAGCATCTGTACCACCAGCCACATTTAAGGTGTAAACTGGCTCTCCCTCTGCTACACCCTCAGCCGTAGCAGGCTTTTGTGCATATTTTTTGATTATATCAGCGTTGACTGGGAGCGTACCTTGATTATCTATATTGCTGGTTTGATCGTATTCAATTTTATAATCGGAAACAACCTTATACATTACATAGAAATCTTTATGAATTGGCTTGTCGCCGACTGTGACAGTATAGGTGATTTTAAGTGCAACGAAATTTCCCTCATTGTTTGCACCAAGGCCAAGCACATTATAGTCATTAGTTTCAGTTGTACCGTCTAGTTTTCGAGATACACGAAGGTATGGATGATCAGTATCTAAATAGTAAGGTTTTGTCCAGTTAGGATACTTTGAATCATCGGTAATACCGAGTGCGTTAGCCGCAGTTGCCGTGTCATTGTCGTCAATTCCAACTCTTACAACATCAAGAGTGTAATTTTTACCCTTTGCATTGATAAGGCTGCCTGTGCTTGGATTTTTGATTTCCATATCACTGATAATTGACAAGGTTTGATTTACCCTAATATTGTGATAATGAATAGCGCCTTTATTTTCAACATCAATATCTATTGAAGTTTTGTAGTTGTATACATTGCTGAATGTATAGACACTGTTTGTTGTATTGGCTGAATTTTCTGGATCGATGTCAATTTGACCATTGTTTAATGTGAACTGGAAGTTCTTAACTTGTTGTGTATTGTCAATTTTTTTAGTGTCCATATTTAATGGCATGGTTGAAAGATTGTCAGAACCAGTTTGAAGAACATCACTAAACTTATCATAATCAACTGACTTGCCAGCATATGTCATTTGCAAGCGGCTTGTAAGATGAGGATTAGAAGAATATATTAAACTATTATCTATTATATTTTTCTCATCATAACTATCTTTATAGGTGGCGAAATATTCATAACCGTCAAGGCTTTCGTTCATATCAACATAGAGTGTTTTTTCACGACTGTTTTCAGTAAGTTTGATATTGGCGGTTTTAACTATGCCACCCTTGTTGAACGCAATTACATAATTGCCAAGGTAGGTGCTGTTGATATTTCCCACTGTAAACTCAGCAAGTCTATAATCTGCAAATATTTGTGTGCCAGTTTCTTGTGTAAGATTTTCCACATAGAAAGTCTCAACGCCGTCACTATCGTTTGCCTGTTTGATGTCAAGTGACAATGCCCTAGAAATAAGCCCGATTTGATATACCTTTGCGACCTTATTACTTTCAATAAGTATATTAATATTGCTATCCATACTTGCGTCACTTATCTCGAAAGTAATGTTTTCAAGATTAATAATCTTGTTTTTGTCCAAGTTGTCATACAAAATGTTATTGCCGTCTTCGGCGGTTAAGGTACCGCCATTATAACGAATAGTAGCATTCTGCAAACTTTGAATTTTTGCTGTGAAAGTAGGTGTAGTTGTTGTATTGCCAGCATTATCGGTAAACGCCAGACGATTGCCTTCCGCAAATAATGCTTTTGAATTAAAGAAGCCTGACGCATCAGCAAAGGTGGCACCACTTGAAAGATATTCTTTCTTTTCCTCATCATCATTGTTTACTTTTGGATAGTTAAATATGATTTTTGTGTTAGGCACAATTAAGAAGGAGTAATTTACTGTGAAGGTTTTATATGGACTTGTCGCAGCAAGGCTGTTATAAAGGCTTACTGTGATTGCAACCTCAACACGAGTGTTAGAAGGAACAGCGTTTGTTGTGATATTTATTCTATTGTCTGTAGCCTCAACATTACTACCCTCAACAATATACTCATTTCCTGGCCATGAATATTTTGCGATAAGGTTGGTGGCGTCAGAACCACTATATAATTTAGAAACTTCTATGACTCTGTCGTCTCCGGCTTGAGTTGGATCTTCATCACCAATATATACAAGTTCTGGGCTGCCTTCAACTATTGGCTCTTTGTCCGTCCTTGTAAGGTTTGCTTTTACTTTAACTGGAATGTCAAAAGTGAAAGATTGATTTTCTCCAAATTTGCCTGTAACAGTGAGAGTGAATGATAAATCATTTATTGAAGAGAAGAATTTAAATAGTTTATTTTCCTCATCAAAACTAAATATATCTTTCCCCTCTTCGCTTACTGTAACTTCGGTTATTGTAAAAGTGCCTTCGTAATCACTGCCGTCCATTTTAAAGCCACTAACAAAATGATTTAATTCAAGATCTGTACCAGCATTAATAGTGCGATCCTCTTCCGATTTCAACGCTGCTGTTGCACTTGCTGGAAGATTTATTGTAAGTGTGCCGATTGCACCTTCTGTGGTATAGAAGTTGACATATATCGTATGGTCTTTATCAAGATAGCCTGCTCTTGTGATTGAAAGTTTGTCGTTCTCATATGTAATTGTAGCAAGGTCGGCAATATTAACACCTTCTTCATTGCTATATACATGGTGAGAAAGTTCGCCATCACCGATTGTTGCCCCCTCTTTAATTTTTACTATAACAGACTGCTCTGATTGTGTGGCTCCACTGCTTGCAACCGTCCATGTTGCATTTGCGCCACTGATTACAGGTTCATTTTCGCCATAATTAGAATAATTTAGTGTGTAATCATGTCCCCCATTTATCATAAAGACATAGGATATTTCACCGCCGACAACAGAAAGTTCTTCGTCCCCCTGTCCGCCACAATAGACTCTTGTAACTGTAACCTCAGCATCTTGAACACGCTGACGCATTGTGAATGTGGCTATATCGCCTTCAAACCCTACCTCAATGTAATCTTTTGGGTTTTCTCCTACAGCAAGGCTTGGAATTTCAATAGAATAGTTATATGTATATTTAAGGTCTGGGTTAGAATTTTCACCCACTTTGATATTATACCTTGTTTCACCACTATGGAGAGTTTCATTACCAAATTTTTCATTTAAATCAATTCGGCAATTTTCGTTTACCGCATCTATTGTAAGATATTCTTTATCGCCATTATAAGCATAAACTGGGCTTTCAACAGTGGTATCACCATTCACTTTAAGAAGGAAATACAAACTAAAGTTGTTATACTTTGAGATTGTAAGTTTTAAACCTAGGTAAGCATTTGGAATATCCTTTGACATATGGTTAAGTGAAATATCAAAACCATTTTCGTTTGTTATAAAGCGTTTAAATAGTGCATTATCATATTCGCCTACTGGCTCAACTGAAAGTGATATAGAATCCTTGATATTATCGGCATATATAAAGCCAAAATTAAACTCTTTTGTGGATGATGCTGATGCTGCTAATTTTGCAATCGAGTATATTTGACCGGCATTTACTTCTTGGTAAACGCCTTTTGTTTGAAGTCCATTTGGTGACATCAAGGCATTTTCTAAGGTGTTATTCTCGCTATCACTATAGCTAACAAAATCCATTCCAATATTGGAGATAAGAAGTGGCACCTTCATAAATGCGATTGCTTTATTACTTTGACGCACCTGCACGATAAGGAAGGAACGCTCATCGCCCAAGCCCCTTATTGCTTGATCGCCATTAAAAGTAATCTGTTTTACTCTTTGCCCATTCTCATCTTCTATTTCATTTGTTGTATAATAATCTCTTTGGTCAAGTCCTAAGTTTGGATATCTAGGTAGGATGTCGAAACTATAAGTATTATCGTCCGCAATTGAGCCATCAAGATTCCAAGTTTTACTTTCTGTAAGAATATAGTTTACTTCTTGCTGCGTGAAACTTTCAACCTTTGCAGAACTTCCCCCGAGTTTTATGCCGCTTGCAACAGTATCGTAAGAAAGCCCTGTTTTATATACTAAATCCCTTTCACCAAGTGAAATGTCATTCACAGAGAAAGTAAACTTTTGGGTGCGGGTGGTTTGGTTATAGTCAAACATTGGCGTGTTTTGAACACGCAATCTGCCGTCAACTAATGTAATATAGGACTCAGATGCGACACTTATAGTACGCGTTACGCCCTCAGCAAACTCTGCGGTTCCTTTTTCCCTTACAATTTCAAAATAATCGCTAACTGGTGCGTTATAATGCTTTATGATACTATAAGTTTGTTGTTTATCATTAATCTTAATATTTCTGTTGACTGTGGCTTCTACTGTATATGACAATGTGTACTTATTGCCGCCGCCAAAATCTAATTTAATTCTATAATCCTTAGTAGACTCATCCCAAAAATCGTTGAAAATGAAATTGCCGTCAGAGTCAAGCGTGCCAACTACAATTCCTGTACTTTCATCATAGATTTCTCCAGCGATTTCTCCAGCGATTATTTTAGAGACTAAAGTAGCATCCTCTTCATCAGCATCTTTGTCGTATTTTACAATCTTTCCTTCGCCTATGCTTACTGGGTATTGTGCGTAAACATCGGCACCAAGGTTATTTGTTGTTCTTTCAACATATTCATTGGAAAGTATTGTTATACTAAGAGGAATTTCCTGCTTAGTGTCAGTTATCACAATTTTAAATCTGAGTGCTGGACTGTTGAGTGCAAAACCTTTGTTAATATGAAGCGCTGTAACATCTTGGTTGGAGCCTTGAAGAGATATCATTCCGTCATTACCAAACAAGTCATCACCAAACAATGCATCATAATCTTCTAAGGAAGACAATGCGGTCTGATCGGGTACGATTGTAAATTTTGCAAATGGATCTGCACTTTCGCTGGTATCAGTGTAAAGTTTGAATAAATCTCTCAGCGTTATGGTAGCACCCTCTTTACCATATTTTGAAAGGTTGATTTGTGTGAGGTCATGGTTGTCTTCTTGGTTATTATTCGCGGTAAATGGAGAAGGTGCTTTTGTGATTTTTTGAATACCGACTGAAGAAATATCAAAAGTCAAAGTCCTTGTAGAAGGAACTCCCCGACATACAACCCAAAGTGTTGCTGTGCCATCCGCTGGGAAACTGAAAGTTTGCCCACTGACTGAAATTGCATTTGAGTTATCCGTCCTAAACTGCCATGAGGATATTGTATCAGTCCTATCGTGCTGGTCGGTTACGGTGACAATGGCGATTGCATTTCTGATAAAAGACTGAATGTCTGTTGCAGTTGCGTCGTCGCCGTTTTGATCTGCATACGCAATCTCAATTCCGCCACCTTCATTAGTCAATCTTTGTGTTACTGTGATTGGCGAATCATTATTATAAACATTTGGATTAAAGGCAACCTCTTTTACCTGTGGTGTATAGATGTTTATTCCTTTACTTGCAACAGGTTTTGCCCATGTTTCGCCTGAGGTTTCATCAGAAAGCACCACGCTATTAATAAGAACATCCCCTTCAAGTCCAAGCGAGTTGTTTACAAGAAGGATAAATTCAACCCTATACCCGTCCTCAACAAGACTATACCATCTGTCATTAATGTTTTCAATTCTAAACAGTGTCCTTGTAATAGAATTATTTGCTCTATCAAGTACATCAAGTGAAATCTTGCCTGCTTCAATTTGCTCCTTAAAGGTGAGCCATGAATTCTCATTCACAGTAAAGGAGATTTTGATTTTATTGGTTGTACCCTCTGGGAGATAGTAATTTCTTTCACCCTCTCCAAGTGGGACTTCAATGCCGTCTTTATTGACTACTGTAACAGAGGCCTCACCAATAGAATCCTCATAAAGAGTTTTGGACACCTTGACTGACCTACTGTCTGAGGTGCGGACTAAGATGTATTTGCCGTCCTTATCATATTGCCCAGACATGAAAGTAGCAAAGAATATCTCAAACTCTCCGATATCACTTACGGTAAGGTCATAACCTTCAAGTGCGAAAAGTTCGAATTCCTGTGTGCCTACCCTATATTTGCCAGACCTTGCGGCATCGTATTTTGCAAGCATACGCTTTGCAACATCTTCCTCTGTTTCACCATCTGCCTTTTCGGTATTACCAAAGTAAGCAAAGAATATTGGGTTCTTGTACATATTTGTTTCTGGAATATCAATATCATCTTTGTTAAAGGTGTATGTATCAGGAAGCATATTGCTGCCATTATAATCTAGCGTCATTGGTATCGTATTTTTATTTGCCCAACTTACACTTTTTTCTGCACCAGTTTGCACCTCAATACTTAAAAAGTCTTTAGCCTCACTGCCGTTGATTTTTGTTATACGGAATACGCCCGCCTCTTCTTCGAGGAGTGCAACATTAAGTCTGAATGTATAAATTCCATTTGTGAACAATGTCCAGCCAGAATATTTAGGGTGTGCGATTGTATCTGCAAAGTAGTAAGTCTTTTCACCCACTTTTACGCTTGTAAGGGGGTTATCAAAAGCGTCGGTAATGCGAAGAATATCATCGGTCACCTCCGTCTCAACTCCGCCAACAAGATAGGTGAAATTGATTGCAACCTTTCTTAGCATTGAGTCAAGTTCGCCGTCCTGAGAATTGATAACGGCGTCTATGTAATTATCTTCGCCTGCGTTCTGCATTGTGAGCGTGTATTTTCTGCCAGAGTACATGTTTTGGAAGGTATGTCCACCATTGCCTACCACAAAACTTGAAAGGTTGGCCTCATTAATTTTTATATTGGCTGGAGAATTTAAGTTGTCCGCTCTATCTTTTGCACCCGCATTTGATGAAAGATATTTTAAGCAAGAGTCGTATATATCAGCCGCTGAAACCGTTTCATCAAACCTTGACAAAAATTCCGCTTGTGCGTATGCAGACCTAAAAGCATAGCCAACAATCTTGTTTTCTGCTTTTGGATTGCCTGCCATAAAGTATGCACCATTGTCATAGCCGAAAGTCACCTCGCTTGTGCCTTGCGCCTCAAAATATGCAAGTTTCTCTCTGGCGCCTTCACCACTATCACTGTATTGATATCTACTTACCTCTGGGAAGAAATTTGCCCTTGCAGTGAAAGTCTTGCCTTCGGTGATTTCCTCCACCGCTGTTCCGTCCTCGTCATGAAGAGTGACAGAAATATCATACACTGGCACATCTACCGCCACTTTTAAACTTGCCGATTTGTTATTAGTCGTGGTGGCCTTTAAGTTTGAGATACCACCCCTTGTCCAAAGAACAAGCCCTTCGGCGTCTGTAATCTCTACGCCATTTCGTTTAAGTGCCTCTTTATTCAAACTGATAGCAAAAGGCTCGCCAATATTTACCGTGAGTGGAACTGTGATGCAGTTATCAGATATTGTTTTGTTTGTTCTGTTTATTACCTTTGTTTCAGAATCGAAATCTAGATTTACTGTTTTCTCTGTAACATACTGAGTTGGAGTGTTGATGACAAGTTTTAATTTTTCAACAGTATCATCACTGACCTCTAACTGATTTTTTGAGTCGTTAAAGGAGCCGTCAGTAAAATCAAAAGAAATGCTTTCTGGAGATATCTTTGCCTCCCCAAATCCTCCCCTTGCAAGATAAACGCCACCGACCGTTACGCCAGCAACCGCTATTACCGAAAAGATTATTACGACTATGGTTTTCCATACTGCCCATTTCTTTTTCATGTTCACACTCCTAATCTTGTTTCCATTATAATTTTTTTGACGAAAAAAAGCAAATAAATATGTAGAAAATTAACTAATATTATTATAAATATAATAAAGCAAATTATTTGACTTAAAAATAAAAAATTAAATATTTTTTCTTCCCTATTTCTCTATAAATAAATTAATTTGATTTTTAATTCAATAATTTAATCAAAAATTAATAAAAAATCATTATTTTTGCGATTTTTTTATTATTTTTTAATATTTTTTATTAAATTATTTTTATTTTATTTTTTCATTGACAAATTTTTGTTTATACTTTATACTCTAAAAGAAGGAGAATTTATGGTACAGGCAAACAACATTTCACTCGCATTTGGCGGCCGTGTCCTATATAAAGATGTAAATTTGAAATTTACTAAGGGCAACTGCTACGGCATAATTGGTGCCAACGGCGCAGGAAAATCAACCTTTTTAAAAATTTTAACCGGCGAACTTGAGCCAAACACCGGTGATATTTTTATATCGCCTAATGAAAGAATGAGCGTGCTTAACCAAAACCAAAACGCATACGACAACGAGACCGTGCTTGATACAGTGCTGCTTGGTCACAAAAGACTTATGGACATCCAAAAAGAAAAAGACGCTTTATATATGAAAGAGGATTTTTCCGAAGAAGACGGCATACGCGCTGGGGAACTGGAAACTGAATTTGCTGAACTTGGTGGCTGGGAGGCTGAGGCTGAGGCAAAAAGTCTTTTACAAAGCCTTGGTATTGACGAAACACTTTATGAAGAGAAAATGTCTTCACTTGACGCAAAACTAAAAGTGAAAATATTGCTTGCACAGGCACTTTTCGGAAATCCTGACATCCTTGTGCTTGACGAGCCTACAAATAACCTTGACTTTAAAACTACAAGGTGGCTGGAAAACTTTTTACTTGATTTTGAAAATATTGTGATTATCGTTTCGCACAACCGCCACTTTCTTAACAAAGTTTGTACTCATATCTGCGATGTAGACTATGGGCAAATTAACATGTTTATCGGAAATTACGACTTTTGGTATGAATCAAGCCAACTTATTTTAAGGCAGATGAAGGACCAAAACAAAAAGGCGGAACAGCGCGCAAAGGAACTTAAAGAGTTTATTGCCCGCTTCTCAGCAAACGCATCAAAGTCAAAACAAGCGACAAGTAGAAAACGCGAACTTGAAAAGTTGACTATTGAAGATATCAAGCCTTCATCAAGAAAATACCCTTATATCAATTTTGATTTTGAGCAAGAAATAGGCAAAGAAGTTTTGAAAGTAGAAAATCTTTCTAAGGCTGGCTATTTTAAAAATCTTAGTTTTAACATTGAAAAAGGGCAAAAAGTAGTAATTTTTGCAAAAAATAGCCAAATAACCACCGCACTATTCAATATTATTATGGGCAAGGAAGAGGCAGACAGCGGCAGCGTGCATATTGGAAAAACCATTCGCACATCATACCTGCCACAAAACTATGACGAATATTTTAACAATGTTGACCTTACACTTGTGGACTGGCTAAGACAATTCTCCAAAGACCAGAATGAAACTTATATACGCTCATGGCTTGGAAGAATGCTTTTTACTGGTGAAGAAAATATGAAACTTGCAAAGGTGCTTTCAGGTGGAGAAAAAGTACGATGCATGCTTGCCAAGATTATGCTTGAGCAGTCCAACCTGCTACTCCTTGACGAGCCTACAAACCACCTTGACCTTGAAAGCATTACCGCACTCAACAAAGGTATGCAAAATTACAAAGGCGTTATGCTGTTTGCAACACACGACCAAGAAATCATCGAAACTGTGGCAAACCGCATAATAGATATCGTAGACGAAAATAAAATCATTGATTTTACTGGAACATACGAAGAATACATGGAAAAATATTCAAAATAAGCGGGCAATCCGCTTTTTTGATTGTTTTTACTTGACTTAATAATATAAAAGTGCATATAATTAATACATAATTTTGCGATGACGGAACTGGCAACTCCACCAGCAAGACGCAGAGTCGGCGTAATGACTTTAATGAAGGTGGCTTTGCCACGAATTAGGGTGGAACAGCGGTAATTATCGCCCCTAAGCAAATATATTTGCTTAGGGGTTTTATTATCTTTAAGCATAAGCGGTTAAGCCGCAAGGGAGGAATTTATGGAAACAAAAGTAACTATGGACAAAATTGTAAACTTATGTAAGGCACGCGGACTTATTTTTCAAGGCAGCGAAATTTATGGCGGAATGGGTAACACTTGGGACTATGGTCCTGTTGGAGTGGAACTTAAGAACAATATCAAACGCGCTTGGTGGAAGAGGTTTGTGCAAGAAAGTCCTTCTACCTATGGTGTGGATGCCGCAATCCTTATGAACCCAAGGGTATGGGAGGCAAGTGGACACGCACAAAGTTTTTCAGATCCTAAAATGGATTGTAAGTCTTGTAAACAGCGCTTCCGTGCCGACAACCTGATTGAAGAACATTCTAAGGGCAAGGTATCCGCTGAAAGCATGTCCACCGAAGAAATGCAGGCGTATATTAATGAAAACAAAGTGAAATGCCCACACTGCGGGAACTTCAACTGGACTGAAATCAGACAATTTAAACTTATGTTTGAAACAAGTCGCGGCACCATAGACGGAGAAAAGGATGTTGTGTATCTTCGCCCTGAAACAGCGCAAGGTGAATATGTAAACTTCCTTAATGTACAAAGAAGCATGCGTGCCAAGGTTCCTTTTGCAATCGCACAAATAGGAAAATCTTTCAGAAATGAAATCACCCCGGGGAATTTTATATTTAGAACAATAGAATTTGAGCAAATGGAACTTCAAAACTTCTGCCGTGAAGAAAATTCTTTCGCACTTTATGAGGAGTTTAAGGCAAAAGCAAAACAATTTCTTTTGGACCTTAATTTTAATCCAGAGCATCTACGATATCACGACCATGAAAAACTTGCGCACTACGCAAAAGCGGCCTGCGACATTCAATTCCTTTCCCCTCTTGGATGGGAGGAATTAAACGGTATTCACCACCGCTCTACTTGGGATTTATCGCGTCACCAAGAATATAGTGGAAAAAGCATGCTATACCTTGACCCTATAACCAACGAAAAATTTATACCAAATGTTATTGAATACTCCATTGGTGCTGACAGGCTTACACTCGCTCTCCTTACCGAAGCCTATGATGAGGAGACCTTAGAAAATGGCGAGACTAGGGTTGTTATGCACTTCCACCCTGCTATCGCACCTTTCAAAGTGGCGGTGCTGCCTCTTCAAAAGAATTTAAGCGAAAAAGCAAAAGAGGTGTACGCACTACTTAGCAAAGAGTTTATGTGCGAATATGACGAGGCAGGCTCTATTGGAAAGCGTTATCGCAGAGAGGATGAAATTGGTACTCCTTTCTGCGTCACTATTGATTTTGACACGCTAGAAAACGATACCGTCACGCTAAGAGACCGTGACAGCATGGAGCAGATACGACTTCCTATAAACGAACTTGTTGATTACATTGGAAAAAGAGTTAAGTTTAATTAAAAAACAGCCAAGCGGCTGTTTTTTAATTATCGCTTATTCGTGACAAGGCAAATAGTAAAAACCTCATGAAATATGCAAGAGAAATAAGTAGGGATGCGAGATAGGTTAATGCAGCGGCGGAAAGCACCTTTTTGCTCTGACCTAGTTCTTCCTCATCCATTATTTCAAAGCCTTTGAGCATTTTAAGCGCCCTACTCGAGGCGTTGAGTTCCACCGGCAAGGTGACAAGGTTTGCAATCACGGAAAGAGCATAAAAGCATACCGCTGTCCAAATAAAGACCATTCCAGTGACACCACCGATATACATAAGGTCGAAAATTAGTCCAATAATAAGCAGTGGTAACAAAAATTTTGACACCATGTTTGTCGTTTTAATTACGCTATGTCTGATACGAAGAGGTTTATAATCCTGTGCATCTTGAAGGGCATGGCCACATTCATGGGCAACCACCCCAAGCGCAGCAATGGATTTACTATTATAATTCGTAGAAGAGATATTAAGCACCCCTTTTGAGGAATCATAGTTATCGGTAAGCCTTCCCTTTATTACATTTACTTTCACATTTAACCCCGCACTATCTATTATTTTCTGTGCAAGCTGCCCACCAGTAAGGCCTGACTGTGCCTCTATTTGGCTATACTTACTGTAGGTGGATTCTACCTTAATTTCTGCGACTAAGGCGACAATAAAGGCGACTATTAATAATGATGACGCAATTATATATGCTATTGTACTCATTTCTCCCTCCCTATCTGAAAAGTTTCCCCTTGCGGGTGAGCATTGTCCAGCCTAAAAGCGACCTAAACAAATCTGACCAGTAAGTTAATTTGGCATCATTTAAAAACTCTTTACATGTTTTTATTTCACTATCGGTGCATATCTCTTCCAAAAAGCCAAGTGCGTTTTGGGAGGCCTCTTTTTCAATGTTTATAGTAAGAGCCTTGATTACTATTGCTAGTATAAAAATCAATAATCCGCCTGATATCAGCCCTATTCCATAATAAAACAGATTTCCACCAAAAAGCATAAGCACCAGTCCCGCAATCAGGAGCGGAAACATGAAAAACCCTATTACCCCGCCAGTCCTTCTTAAAGCGCTCATTCTTTTAAGTTTTTTAGAGGTGGCGTCCTGCTTTGCGTGGCCAAGTTCATGCGCAATTATCGCAAATGATGCAATATTGTTGCTAATTACCGTACTTCTGGAAAGAAACAGCACACCATTTGCGTAAGCATCCGTCCCTTCTTTAGTTTCAGCAACCATAAGTTTGCCGTAAAAATGTCCCTCATTAATGATGTTGAAAAACTTTATCACCGTGATATCGTTCTCTATTCTTTGATTTTTAAGTTCGCGCAATTTCTCATAAAAATCTTCGCCTGCAAAATTCGCCACTGCAAGGCAGGCACATAAAAGTATGATTATTACTACCGCTATCGCAATTATTAATATCGTCATGCTTATATTTTAAACTTTTATTTTAGTTTTTACAACTATTTTAAGTGACAAGTATGATTGTGCTGCCCTTTTCTAACTCTGTCCCCACTGGAGGCAGTTGTTTTTTAACAAATTCACCCTCACCGTCAAGGTCATAATATAGCCCCAGATCCTTGAGTATCAAGGCGGCTTCGGTCATACTTTTGCCCTCTAAGTCTGGCATATTTACATATTCAACAACTGCATTAGGGTCTTGTTTCTCTTCGCCAAGGTATTCAAACACCCCTTTATACACCTCTTTACCATAAGGTGCCGCGACTACACTACCATAATATGCGCCAGCACTTGCCTCATCCACAAAGATTAAAAGCACATACTCGGGGTCGTTTGCGGGGTAAGTGCCTACGAAACTTGAAATATACTTACCTTGATCTATACCGCCAGTGGCTTTGTATTTTTGCGCGGTTCCTGTTTTGCCACCAACATTATACCCCTCAATGAAGGTGTATGGCGCCGTCTTATTTGTCGCTTTTTCAAGAAGTTCATTGACCATATGTGAGGTCTCTTTTGAAAGAACATTTGATTTAACAGTTTTATTATTTTCTAAAACGACTTTGCCTGACCTATCTGTTATCTTTGAAACTAGATAAGGCGTCAAGAGTTCTCCGCCATTTGTTATAGAAGAAACCGCTGTAACAAGTTGCATTGGAGTGAGGGCGATTGCGTGGCCAAAGCCCATTCTTGCAAGATCCACAGTTTTGACAAGTTTTTTGTCCATGAGAATTCCTTTACCCTCTCCGGTAATTGCTATGCCCGTTGCTTTACCAAGTCCAAATTTTTGAATATAACTATAAAACTTATCGACCCCAAGTCTTAATGCAAGATCCATAAAACAGCAGTTGCAAGAATTTTGAAAGGCCTCGACTAGCGTTTGACTGCCATGCCCGATAGAACGCCAACATTTAATTCTTACACCGTCAATCACTCTATAACCTGGGCAGTAAAATCTATCGTTAAAATTGGTTAAGCCTTCCTCGAGTGCCGCTGCCACAGTCAGTATCTTGAAGGTAGAGCCAGGCTCATAAATATCGGTGACCGCCTTTACCTTTGACTGATCGAAAAGCACCTCTAAGTTATCACGAGGCACCTCATTCAAATCAAAACTTGGCTTGGTGGAAAGTGCAACCACCTCCCCTGTTTTGGCACTCATCATAAGCCCTGTCACGCTTTTTGCTTTCTGCTCTATCATCACTTTTTCGAGCGTCTGCTCTAAAATGAGTTGAATTTTACTATCTATAGTGAGAGTAAGAGAATTGCCTTCCTTTGCACCGATATAATACCTAAGTGAGCCGCCTATTTCCTTGCCTTGAAGGTCCGCTTGCACAAAACTGCACCCGTCCTCACCCTTAAGATAATTGTTATAATAGGCCTCTATTCCACTTTGTCCCTCATTATCAATACTTGTAAAGCCTAGCACCTGCGTAAGCAAATTACCATAGGTATAATACCTTGCCACATTTTCCGCAAGGTATACACCTTTTATATTGCAATCATAAATTTTCTCAGCAATCTCGGCCTCGACCTGCATTTTGATAAGAGTTTCACTTACCCCTTTCTTTCGCACCTTATCATAAACACTTGAAAAGGGAAGCGAAAGTGCATCAGAAAGCATATATGCCGTGGCGGAAGGATCCTCTATCTCCCTTGGCCGAACAAAGACATTATAAGTGGTGTAACTGACTGCAAGCGAGGCACCAGTTTTGTCATATATTGTCCCGCGGGGTGCAACAATGGCAAGATCCCTTGTCCATTGGTCGGTTGCTTTTAATTGCAAGTCTTGCCCATTGATTATCTGAATGACAAAAAGCCGTACCACTAAAGCACAAAAAATAAAGGATATCACCATACATATTGCTGATATCCTTTTTCTTAATGAGCGGAGTGAATAGGGTCTTTGCATTTAGCCTCCAAACAACCCCGCTATAAAATTGCATATACGATCAAACCAGTTGGAAGAAGGTGAAATCTGTGAAGGATTGGAAGGCGTGACTGGATAGGTCTCAAACAAATCATTATAATTGCTTGCTGTATCAAGCGTGCCAAGTTTTGATAGGTAATTTATTAAATTTAACTGGTACACCTCATTTACTGCAGCAATTTCACTTTCTAGATTTGTGATTGATACAACATTCACAATTCCCCATACCCCACATACCGCTACTACAAGACTGAAAAGTGCTGCCCGTAATTTTTTACCAAAGGTTCTTGGCTTTGATTTGGCTTCCTCTTTCTCAATCTTATAAATTTTTTTCTCTTCCTCTGGAGAAAGCGTTTCTATAAAATCATAGTTGGGTTTTTCTATTACTGAGGATGTTTGCTGCGGCTTTGTACTAGTTTGCGGCTCGTCCACAATTTGTTGCTCATAGGTTTTGCTTGAAAACGCATTTGCTTTTATTGTCTCTTTCTTTACTTCTGGCTCCGCTAACGCCGTATTGCTTTCCTCCCTATACATATATTCCCCTCCTACTATAAAAATTACTATTTTATATTCGCTCTGCCACCCTTAGTTTGGCACTGCTGCTTCTTGAATTTAACTTTAGTTCTTCCTCTCCTGCCACTATTGGTTTGCGAGTTACAAGTTTTACGATCGCTTTATGTCCGCAGATACACACTGGTGTGCGAGGAGGACATATGCAATCTGTAGCAGCCTCGCGAAACACCTCTTTCACTATCTTATCTTCAAGGCTATGGAAGGAAATTACTGCTATTCTTCCTTTAGGATTGAGAAATCCTATCAAATCTTTTAAGCAAGCGGCAAGGCCATCAAGTTCCTTGTTCACCTCAATGCGAATAGCCTGAAAGGTTTGTTGACTTACATTTCCTCTTTTATAAAGTAGTTTTTTAGGAAAGGCGCCTTCTATAGTTTCTTTCAGTTGCAGCGTGGTTTCGATTGGCCTGTGAGAAAGTATTTCCTCGACTATTTTCTTAGCATTTGGCTCCTGTCCATACTCGTATAGGATTTTCAACAGTTTCTCTTTTGAATAACTATTGACAACATCATAGGCGGTGAGATTTTCGCTTGTATCCATTCTCATATCAAGCCTGCCTTCGTGAAGTATACTAAATCCCCGCTCTGGCAGGTCAATTTGAGGAGAACTTACGCCAAGGTCAATAAGTATTCCGTCTACCCCTGTTACGCCAAGTTCTTTTAGCCTAGTTACGGCATTTTTATAGTTATCTTTTATGATTTTTTTATTGGTATATTTTTTTAATCTTTCCTCGCTGGCATTTATCGCCATGTCATCCCTATCAAAACCATACAAAAAGCCTTCTTTTCCAAGTCTTTTTAATATCTCACTAGAATGACCGCCGCCACCTATGGTGCAATCAAGATATACTCCATTTTTCTTTATCTTAAGCCCTTCTATAACCTCATTAAGCAGGACTGGTGTATGTTTAAATTCCATTAATTCTCCGTAGCAGAAGTAAGAGCCTGCTCAAATTTTACACTCTTATATGTTCCATCTTCATCTTTTTCAATGTTATAAACAAGCGCGGTGGCATCTGCAAGTTTTGTAAATACTTCAGCAAAGATGCCTCTCTCGCCTTCTCTATAAGCGTTTATCTTCATAGCGTCAAGGAGTTTGCCAAGGTCGGCTTTATTAAGAGTTGAAAGTTCGGTTTCACTAGTAAGGGTTGGATAGAACGCCATAAGTTTTTCAAAGACATTGCAAATCTCCTCGCCTTGATTATTTGTGTTAGCCTCATTAAGTGTTACATCAGAGTTAAGAGTAATTGTATTATCGTCAAGCAATGTTCTAAATGCATCTGTGAGTGAAGTGAAGAACTGTCCACGAAGTGATGAGGTGGATGCCGCATAAAGCACTGGTCTTAATGCCTCCCTCGCATCGGTTGCCGACATGTTCTTGAACAAATTTTCAAGAGTATTGCTTGAAAGAATATAGTCAAGATAGGTTTGGTTTTCTCCGATTGTACCTTTATCAAGTGCAAGAAGTAAGTCTGAAATATAATTCAAATCAGTCTTCCAAGAGTTATAGCCAGACAAAGCTCCGAAGTTGATTAAATCATTGCTTAAACCACTTAACATTTCTTCTACAATCATTGTCTTAGTAGGCTCTACTTGACTTAATGGTAGGATTATTCTTGCAAGGACATCCTTATCAGCAGATTTATCATTCTTAACCGCTGTGGCAAAAGTCTTCATTACATCTTTAACAGATACTGGCTCTGTTGACAAACTTTCATATACATTGATTGCCCTAAGTTCTTCAAGTGATGGAGCAATAAAGTTCATAAGCTGTGTATAATTTTGAATGGTCGCTACTGTGCCGTCATTATTATAAATTGTCTCATCTTCGGCAGGAAGTTTGAAGCCATTGTCGGTAAGCATGCCTTCAAGCACGCAAACACCCTCTTGATTTTTGAGTATTTTTATCTCTCTAACGCCGTCAATAATCTTTCCTAATTTATCAAAAGTAGAGGTGATGTTCACTGTACTTTCCTTAGAAAGTAAGGATAATGGCTGGCTTAACAAGGTTGTAACCTCAACCTCTGTGGACACGCTTGCATAGTTTTTAATAACGCCAGACACCTGCACCGCCATTTCATCCCACTCATTGTCGTCAAATGTTCTTCCATTCACAGCAACTTTATCAACGCCATTTATGACATTAGACAGGGCCAAATTCAATGCTGTAGAGGTGCCATCACGGACAATATTCATTTTGAAAAGGGCTTTGACTGCATTTTCAAGCGATTCATAATTCTCTGTTGCAAGTTTATTTACTCTGTCAAGTACTGAAAGCTGGGTGGAATTATCTAGCACCCCAGTTTTTGCGACGGTTTTAAACGCCTCATATACTTTTAAAAGGTCATTAGTGAAATAATCGTTATAATCTCCGCCCCATGTTTTTAATGCATCGCTGATATCTTTGATAACATTTTGTGCTTCACCCAGACTATTCCAGTCTATAAAGGTATAAGATGTGTAATTTTCTACAATATTTCCTACGGTATCAATCAATACTTTTTTGTAAAGACCGCTTTTAACTATGCTATCAACCGCTTTATCCATTGCTTCAAAATTAAGGTTTGACAGTTCTGTGTTAGGCTGGTTTATCTGAGAAAATGCGTTAAATACGCTGGCAATATTAGCAAGGTCTTGACGAACATATATTGTTTCCTCATCCAGTTTGAAAACAGTGAGATAGTCACACATTGCATTATCTAGGCCGAACATATTTCCAACAACACCATACGCACTTGTATTTAATCCGTCAAGTACATTATATACAACCTTTGTAGCTTGGCTTTGTGGCGTGCTTGTTTCTTCACCCTCAACTGCGGATGTTGAATTATCATATGTTAGCTGTGCAATATCTGTTGCTGTGCCAAGCAAAGCGTTAAATGGCATAAAGATAAACATCATAACTACAAAAGTTTTTACCACCCCGATTATTCCACCGGATACACGATGTTTAGGCAGTTTGTTGCCGTCCTTATCCTTCTTTTTAACTACTATCGCTGCAAGTATTGCGTAGATTATATAGCATACGAACTGTATAACCATGGCAAGCAGTAAAAATACAACTACATTCGCAAGTGAACAGACAAGTTTTTCTATAAATACTGTGTTATTTGCATTGGCTCCTAATATCTGGCTTACCGTCGCATCTTGCTGTACCGCGTCAATAATAAGCTGACCTAAAGACTTTCCGCCCTGTACATTTATTCCTAAAATGGCATTGGTGACAACACCACAAACGAAAAAGGCAATAATCAGTCCCGCTAGAGAAAAAACTATATTTATTGATGCTTTTTTAACCCCGCGCCACATACCTATGAGAAAACCTATCACAAGTGTCAGTACAAAAACTAGGTTTAATATTAATGCTATTGTTCCTGCTGGCATACTTCAGCCCTCCTAACTTACTTAAATTTTAAAACATTTTGCTGCTTTTTCCAAGTATTTTGTCTATATTTTCTCCATTTCTACAAACTTTAAAAATAAAAAGACTATTTTTAATAGCCTTGATATTCATTAAAATCTTTTTCACTAAGTTTTCTTCTTATATAGTAGCTGCCAATTTCTACATTATTATAACTACCAAATAATTCTTCTGGCTTTAAATCTAATTCTCCAAAATACTTTTGCCTTGCCTTCACGATGATATTAAGCGCTTTCCTTCTATACTTTTCTTGCCTTGTAATGATTTGACTTTTACCGCATATCTCCAAGAGTGATTTTACTCCCTCTTTTAAAAAGTCCTCCTTCTCAAAACTTCCACATCTATCAAGCATTCCATCGGCCATGCACTTTAAGACAGCCTCTCCGCATTCTACATACCCCTTACTGCAACAATCGTCAAACACAACCTTTGTCATATCATAAAACTCATCAATTATTTCCTCTGCGGTATCGTACCTTGATTGTATATGTAATACTGTTAAAAACTGTCTGATTGCTTTTTCTTCACGCTCAACGCACTTTCTTAATTCAAGTATCTCGCCGTGCGTATGCAGCGCGCCCTCCCCGTATTCGCAATCAGTAATGTAATTTACCTTTTTTGTGTCTGTCTGAGGCAAAATTAATTTTGCCTCCCTTAGTAATCTTTCTGCCACTTGCGTATCCATTCTTTCCTCCCGTTACAAAGAATAGATTAATACTTACGGGGGTTTTAACAAAATAGAAATTTGTCGAAAAAGGTCTTAATAAGTTGTAACGCGCTTTAACTTTTAAAAATCGCCCTTAATATCAAACCAAAAACAAAACTTATTGTTGCCAAAAACAAACTTCGAAGTATTAACAAGCCCAGTGTCTTCTTCTGCTGTTTTGAATCTTGCAAGAAGGTCTGACCTTTTTTCTTTAAACTTACACAATAAAAATAGCCGTCTTTTCCGTCCGATACCACAAAGTCTATATAGTTTTCAAGTGCCAAGGTTGACATAACTTCATCAAGTTCCGATACCGACAGCACGCATTTTTTACTTATTGCACTGGCAATATCATTCGGGGAAATAAGATATGTCTTTTTTCCATTACATACCTTGCAAAGATAACTCATTACTAACTTTTCTTTGCTCTGCACTCCCCTATTTCTCCTATCATATTTGTTACATTATTGCCCTGCCCGCCTTAATTTATGCAAAGAAAAAGCATCACGATTGTGATGCTTTTATTCGCTTTCATCATCATAATTAGGAGCATCAGGGTTATCAAAGATTGATACCTGAACATTACCATATTTATCTGGCTCACCCGTCTTTTTCTTATAACTTCTTTTAATAGGCATCCCGCCAAGACGACATACTTCTTTTTCCCATGGCTTTAATTTATGCAAATCTGTTTTAACGATATCAATTTGGCTTGCATAATTTCTAGCAAAAATTTCGTTAAATCTCAATTTGGAAAAATCAAAGCCAAGATTACATTCCTTAAATATTTTTGGTGATATGATAAACCCGTTCTGCAGCAAATATATTTCATCTTCTGTCTGCCTCATTTCCCCTATCGCTAGCGTGTTATATGCATACCTTTCCTTGTCTTTTTCATAACTGTCTATCACAGTTCTCCACTCATCTACTTCGCGATCATAATAGTCAAGTCTGTAATCTGGCACTTCATCAAGTTTTCTTAAACATCTTTCGTACTCTTCCTTACCATTACTAATAAGATTGCTAAGCTCGTCATAATCGCTTTCCACTTTTTCACGAGTGTTTTCTTTTGCCCAAGAACTTTTTGCGACCTCTAAAGTTCTTTCGTCAACACGTTGCCCGCTTTTTTCCATAAGTTTGCATCTCGCCCGTGCAAGTGCGTCTTTGATAACCGCCGAACACTCTTCCTCTGACATATTAAATATGGTGGACAAAAATAATTTTCCTTTAGTTATAAACGATAAATGGTTGAAAGGTCTATATGAACCATAATATTGCCACTCTTTCTCTTCGTATCTGTCAGTATCTTTTTTTGAAATAGTTTGATATACAGCATCCTTAAATTGTAGAGAACCCTTGATTGAAGCAATGGTTTCTTCGTCCGCTCTAACAAAAAAGTCTAAAACTTCATCAACAATAAGACTTACTGAATTATAATCCATGTTTCACCTCAAGTATATAATACCTTAAATTTTTATTCTTGTCAATAGGAGCCGCGAAAAATGTCGATGCCGCATAAGAATAGTATTGTCATACAAAATAAATATATGCTGGATATTAAGTCTAAGTTAGTCCTTAAAATTTTAATAAAAGAATGTAATAATGGCACATACAAGATTATTGAAACCAGTGACATAATCTCTGCCATGCCTGCAAAATATCGTGTGGACAGCGAGGGACTTGATAATATTTTAATCTACCTTGAAAGGCAAGAATGTATTTCAATTAAGTATGACGATGAGGGAGTATATTGCCTTTGCGTGCTGCCTTATGGCTACGAAATATCCGAACATGAAAATAAAAAAGAAAGGGCCCCTCGCTTTTTTTGGATTTTCTTTTTCTGCACTCTTCTTTCCTTTATAGCCGCCTTCTTAGCTTCTTTCTTAACTAAGTTTATTAAACTATAATGGCAAAAACTCTCTACAAATTTCTTTTCTATCAAAACTGTAAATGCCATTCACACCTACAATTAAGTGGTCTAGAAAGCCTTTTCCTAATCTTTGCACTAATTCAGAAAAATTCTTTGTAGCAGTTTCGTCTTGCTCAGACGGATTACATTTACCGCCGGGATGATTATGCGCTATTACAACAAGTACAGCATTTGTAGAGAAAAGAAACTTTGGTATTTCTTCATTTTTTATGCCGACCTTGATTTCTGAGCCTTTTGCAAGACACCTATACCCCTTTAAGTTACAACTAGCATCCAGACCGATGATATAAAAACACTCTTGTTTTTCCATTCGCAACAATGTTTCAACAAAATCGTATAATTTTGAAAGGGTACTCAAATCTTCCTTCTCACCTATGGAAGCAGTGATATATCTTTGAACTAACGCTGACCAACCATTGATTGCTGTCGCGGCACGCTTGCCTATTCCTTTAACGCTTTGCAGGTCAATAACATCAGCGTCTACTATTGAAGCAAAATCATGATAACGATTAAGAAGACGATGAGCAAGTGGATTTACATCTCCCCTAGGGAAGATATATGTAAGGAAAAACTCAACAAGTTGGACTTCACTAAAACCGTCCAGTCCACTGCGCTCAAAACATTGTAGCATACGGGCTCTGTGGCCCGCATGCATCAACTTTTCATCGTCAGTATTTTTTAATGTTTTCATTTGCTTTGCTCCTTTTTTTGTTAAATTATGCTTTTCTTGTGGTTACCCATTCACCATTAGAATAACTTGTATATGGACTATTAAAATATAAATAATCAGTTGGATTAAGCATTGATACAGACTCCCATATCCATTCTTGATTTAAATAACTATAATAAGCGTTACTTCCCGAATATCCCGTATTCGTATTACCCAAATAATTATTTTCTCTCATACGCAATACTCGGCAATATCGATGACTTGTATTAGTTTCATTGTCATTCGCCCTTCCTGGACGTCCTGCTGCAACATAAGCACCATACTCATCTCCCAATACATACCAATAGTCATGCCACCAACCATCATATTCGCCTTTCCCAATCCCAGGAACCAAAATTCCTGCTTGTCCACCATTGCCACCGCTTGCCATATATCCGTTTTCGCCTTTCTTTGAAAAAGTTTCCGAATTGATTTTCTTGTCCGGATAAAGATAGATATTTCCTCCATTCCCAGCGACACCGGCTTTACCACCATTGCCGCCATCTAAGCAAAATCTTATATTGTTCTTATATGCTTCTCTGGCAAACTCGTCATGATATTGTTGATCACGCGAGTCTGGAGATATTGTAGAAGCCCTTATAATTCGCTCCCCATAAAGTATAGAATAGCCATCTTGACCATGGCCTCCGGCCCCAGCATTACCACCATTGCCACTAAACACATATTGCTGATTCTTTAAAGTTGCTTGGTTTTTGAATATTCCACTTCGTGTAATACAATAGATGTCCCCACCATTACCACCAACGAATCCATCTCTACCGTTATAACCGCAATAAGAAAGCTCCGTTATTGTATTTCCGTTTTCTTTGCGTTCGTTACGAGATATATAATGGTTATCTGTTGATGCACTCAGTCCATCACTACCGTTCACACCATTAGCGGCAATTAAAACGCCTGAATTTATTATATTTCCCTGTAAGACTGTAGTCTCTAAGCCCGACAGCAAAACGCCTGCTACAATCGTTTGAGTATTATCAGCATTAATTGAGACATGGTTATTCACATTCTTTAATGTCATGCCTATGGACGAATTTCTATTATAACCATTTCCTACAACACCGCTTGCCTCCACAGTTACATTTCTAATATTGCCATAAGTATTAATATTCTTGACGATACCACTTCCCGATTCGGATAATATATGTGCGACTTGTATCCCGTTTAATTGTCCCGCAATATTTAAATCCTTTATAACACCGTCGACGGACTTAAATAGAGAATTAGATTCACTAGCGTTACTTGAACCCTTATAATAAGAGATAGTATAGTCGTCTCCAGATAGAACTCTTTGTGTTTGATAATACAAACCTATCCCTTTTAACTCCATTGTGTTGGCATCGCCTAAATTCACATTTCCAGCAAGAATTACACCATAGTAGTTCTTTTTTGTGGCGAATTTGACTAGTATTGATCCATTAGTTGTTTTGTTGATATCGAAAGCTGTAACCAATGAAAATTGTTGCAAGTCTTCTGGGCGATATGCAAATGAAATTTCAGTTGATAAGGCGTCATAATAGTTTGATAGGTCAATCTCATTACCTTGACTATCAAACCATTGTTGTGTAGTACCTAAAATAACTACTGAATCAGTTGTCTGTGAAATAGGCAATGTTATGTCAACAGTGTTGTTTTCTACGTAGCGAGTTTGTATAGATATCGTTACTTCTTTATTCGCTTTTGCGTATATTCGCATCTCTTCACCATCTATATCAAAGATAAGTCTATATAGTTCAACATCAATGTCTTGTTCTACTATCTCGAACTGGGTAACTTGCCCTTCACTAGTTTCTATGGACACTGTTTTAGAATCCTCATTCACGAGGAGTTCATAGTCGTTCCTGACCTCGTTTCCTTCATCATCATAAAGTAATTCATATATTGAGCTTATAGACCAGATAGTATTACCTTCGCTTATTATACCTGAATAAATTAAATAGAAAGTTCTATCTATACTATAATTTCTTCCATCCTGTCCAGTAACAATAAAGTTTCTCGTTTCGGCTACAGTTTTGCTTATTGATTGGAGCCTACCATCCTTTGTATAAATATATTCGTAAGACCCATCGGCTGCATTTATATGAATCGTAGAATCTTCATTAATGTTTTCAAGCATAGTTTTGCTTTGCTTAATACTTATTGGTTTTTGAGCGATATAATAAGTAAAACTAGCGTCGGCTGCAACGGCAAAGTTGCATGGTATCACTTCATCTGTTTCACCTTGCAAAACTGTTTCACCAAATTTAAATTCGTAATATGTCATATCTGAAGTTGAAACTGAAATATGTAAATCCCCACGCGTGTAATTAGCCGTGATACTATAGTTGTAATCACCATACATAATTTCTAAGCCATTAAAACTCATCGTGTCCATTCCACTTAAAACCCAGTTATTGCCATCTTGTGTTAAATTTCGATCACAGCTGGTTTGCCATGATGTATGGATATCATAATTATATGTAACTGTTTTATCTGGAGTTGTTTTGTCGTTTGTCTTTGTCTTATTTAAGTCACTTACATCAATGATAGTAGTAGCATCACTATATTGATAATAATAAGTTATGTTTTCAAGTTTCTTTTCCCATTCAGACACCTGATCACATGGAACCTTCATAAGAGAAACGTCCAATGATACCCCGTCAGCATTTAATTCGACGGTAACACCATCTGGGAGGTCATCAGTTACCGCGGAGACCACACCACTTTGATATATTCCTATTACTTTGTCACCAAATTTCAATATGCCTTTGCTTATATCTTTTCCATCGCGTTGTGCGGTTAGATTTATAGTTGTGGTTAATTTATGGTAATAAGCACTAAGGTCTTTTAACCAATATTCACTTGGGGAAATTATTGTTACAGTTTGTTTATCATCGTGAATTATTCTTGTTGTTCCTATTGGCCAGTTCCTGTTTGGATTGTATGGATAGCCGTCTGAAGCATAATAAGCAACATTCAGCCCATAACTATCTTCAATTAAAGTGCACAAAGGTGCAGTAGAAGATACATGGAATGTTAACTGTTTATCACTTACACGTGATAATGTTCCTTTGCCCTCTAAACCATATTCCAACAAAATATTCGCATCAATGGTATTTAGCATTTGTTCAAGAAGAGTATCGTCCGTAATCTCACTTGAGAAGTATAGCCATTTTCCACTTTGAGAAATTTCAAATTCATAGTTACTTCCTTCATGAACAATAGTTACGCTATTTTGATTTACCTTCAATTCCCCCGATGGTTCTACCGAAGCAATATTAACCCCATCATATAACACAATTCCCGCTTCGGTGCTAGCACTTAAATCCAATTTAAATCTTCTATTGCTTTCAACAACCTCTCCCATTGTAATAGTTGCAGGAGTAAAGGGATTAAACTCATACCCATTTTCAGTACTTCCAAGATTTAATAATCCTGTTTTACTTTGCGAGGCCATGATAGTATCATTAATTACGCCAGCATTTTTTAAGGCTGACAAAGTCACCTGCGTAGATATATTTGAAAGGTTAATTTGTTCACTATAATGTAGTGAAATTTTAGCACCAAAGAAGTCATTTGGCACCTTTGCTTTTTTGTTTAATGCTTCTGTACTCTCGTCCGTATCATACTCATATTTTAAAATTCCGTTAGCATAATTCAAGTAAAGAGTCTCTCCGTTCATTGTAATCGCAAAAATGTTTTTTGAATCCATATATCCAAAAACACCGTCACTATTTAGCAAATCGTTGAGCGTGTTATTTTCTGATATGTCTATTGCAATCGTTCCTGCCGAACCTTCTTTTGTATAAGAATATTTGCAATTCGTTAAATCAAACTGATAAGTTTCTTTATGGTTATAAACGATATCGATTTTAATCGAAGAATTTTTATCTAAGTCTAAAGGTGTTGATATTTGTAGTGTTGCAGTCAATTGGTTGTTTCTTATATTCCAGTTAACTATTCTAGTTGACAAAACAGTCATGTAATTTTCTTGACCATCTATCTTAAATTTAAAAGCAAGATCATCATTCTTTTTCGTTGGCAACCCTGATATATCAGTAGTGGAAAGTGAAAGATTGTATACATTTGAATTGGTAATCGCCGCTTGTAGTTCTTCTGCATCACCCTTACATACATAGTACTCTTTGTTTGCAATAGTAATTGTTTCCCCAGTACCATTGGATGTGCTTACAATGGTCTTTTTTTCATCTTCGACAGATCTTGCATAATTATAATCACAGTAAGCTGTTCTAAGATAATCCCAACCAATATTATTAAAAGATCTGAAATCGTTCTGTACATTAGATAGGACTGTTTTTGTCTCATTTTCGTTTATGCGTTTATAGCTTTCATTTGGATTGACAACCACCTTATTCGTCTTCACATAAAGACTACTTGGTAGACCAATCTCATTAATAGATGTAGTTACAATATAGTCATTCCAATTTAAGCCTTCTCTTTTCGTTATCATTCCCATACCATAGTGTGTGATGCTAGGAATAATAAGACCACCACCATAGCCATTGCCATAGTATTGTGTGTGTTTAACATGTTTCACTTGCACATCATAATCTGGAAGAAGTTCTAGGACATAAGCATTGCCATTTTGCGATGGCACTAAGTATGAATTAAGCGAACAACTTTCTTCCCAACCATACGAGGAACGCGTAGTAAAACTTCGATCATCTATTTCCTCTCCTTTTTCCAAGTATGCTCCGTTTCTCTTAATTGAAGAATTGGCATTCTTACAATTTGTTATGTTAACATTTCCCTTGCCTAAAATTCCACCTGCCACAACAGTTTTTTCACCTTGAATGAGTTTTAAGACGGGTGGTTCTTTATAATACACTGCTAAGTTTGAAGATATGTTTTCGTTTTTTACAAGTTCTGACTCTACATCATATGACCAATTAATTTTTCCCAAAGCTTCAATTGATCCTTCATTGATGCAATTAGATATCTTCCCGCCTTCTGCAGATGCAACTATACCTGCAGCGTATGAAATTTTCCCATCCCCGACGCTCTTATTTCCAGATTTGATCATTCCAGAATTGTAACAATATTCTATTGAATCGATTTCATTGCCTGCTCTACCAATTATACCGCCAGTTTCATAACTAGCACTATTAGAATTAATATAGCCGTTGAGTACAGAGGCTGTATTGTAAGAATAAGTTATTTTACCACTAACTGCATAGCCTACAAGACCACCGACAGTTACAGGTTGATTTGAATTCCCATCAAGACTAGTAACTATAGGGCCATTGTTTGCACTGTAATGAATTTCACTATAGCCTTGCAAACTGCCGACAACGCCGCCGACATGCACTCGCGCTGATTTGTCTGCATCTAGCACATCAATCTTAACATTGCTCATCACTGAGTAAATGTATGATTTAGGATTTTTTAATGTGCCCTCTTTTGCGATGGCTGCTAGAGCACCGACATCAACACTGTTATTCTTGTATGTGGTGTTAGCTAAAGTACCAGAAAGAGTCATATTGTAAATTTGGCAACCTTGAAGTTCATCAGCAAGCAATGCCCTGCCATCCGTTATACCTGCGTCTAAGATATCAAGATTCATAACTATTGAATTTTTCAATATAACAAACAAGCAATGGTTAATGTTGTATATTCTATGTCCTTGACCATCTAATGTAATTGACCCAATATCGTCGTTACTGCCATCGCCAGCGACTATTCCCGTTTTCATTGCACCATAGTTATAATTAAGGTCATTTCGCAAAATTGCATTTCCACTATCGGTGGTATCTTTCGACATGAAAATATTCCAAACAGTTATATTTGGTATAGCAAAATACAAATCGCTATAATTAACGTTTCGCTTATCCCAAGTTAAGCGGGTGTAATTATAAGTATGTATACCCTTTAATTTTTCATCTGCAGTTGCAGTATCGTCGCCTCTCTCAAAATATGAGCTTGTTTTGAGATAGTTGAATTGACGAGTTGGATAACCGTAGTTGAATTTGGTATTTGCTTTTGTCCAACTCTCATCAAGATCTTTACCATTATTAAGTTGTGTGGCATATTGAGAATATTGCGCTTTATCTTTGTCCCAAGCAATACCTGCGTTATTTGCTGATTTATCATTATAAATAGAGTTGTTTGTATTTTTAGCACCACTAAAGACGGTTGGTTTATTATTTGTCTCGTCTAATATCTTTTCTGAAGTATAGTCATGCCATTCAAGGTTTGCTGTGGTGTATGAGTTTTGTATTGTGGCTTCGCCAATACTGAAACCATCAATAGGTACATCTATATAACACTCCACCGTACCAACTGCATAGGTGTAAACAATTGTTGTATCTGTACTTGCTGTACCCACAACTGCTGCGGCTTGAGCACTTCCTTTTTCTCCAGTATTTGCAGCACGATAAATCATGTGGACATCGGTAAAACACTCTGAAATATAAGCAATTGTTGTGCTTCCCGCAATGCCACCCATTGTTACTTTAATATCCCCACCGATTGACATATCACCAATTACGCCAACTGCATATAAAGTACCTTGCGTCAAATTGCCGACAAGTCCACCGACATTGTCCTTAAATGGTTTCACGTAAGGATTATTTGTTGACATAACATCATAGTCCATTGAAACATCAATTAACAGTCCTGATACAAAGGAGCACCCCGTCATTTCTCCAATTGGGCTTGCTTTTGCTGTATACTTAATTGAATAAGTATCACCGATTATTGCGCTGTTTGAAAGTTGAGATGCAATTTGTTGAGAGTACTCAATATTATCCGTAAGAACGTAATATGTAATCCCGTGTGACTTATTTGTTGCGTTTAAATTTGAATTTTTTGCAAGAATTTCAGGATTTAGTTTTGTTCCCGATTTGGACTCACCACCTATTTGACCTTTGAAAATTTTTGCAAGCGAGGAATCTATTGTGGCATAACCTTTCTTATCACTAGTATATCCGCCGCCGGTTGTGTCTTTGCTCTTTTCGTATGTTGTCATATAACCAGCGTCACTTGCGCTATCGTCTGTGCATAGAGCGACTGCATGGTTATAATAGTTTCTTTCGCCTGCCCATGTAGAGCCATTAGTTCCAAACATGGCATGAATTCTATTTTCATCCCCACCACTTGGAACTTGGTTATTTAATGTAACTAAGCTGTAATTGTTCTCTACAGTGGATGTGGTCTCTGATGATTTTGAAGCTGGTAATTGTCCAACAATTCCGCCAAAGGTAAGAGCGTTCAATTTTGCAGGGGTGTCGCCATAAAGTACAAATACATCACCATAGTTATAGTTTGATTGCAAAGTTAGGCTTGAAAGTGTTGTGCCTTCAGAAGGAATTGCACCTATTGTACCACCAGCAATAATAGTTTTCTTGTCTGTATTATATACCTTTACTGCTCCGCCATAAGAGGTGTGAGAGATATTTATCGTCTTTGCAGTACCCGCAAAATCACCTAAAATTCCTCCTATATGTGATGAATCATTTGTGTAGATTTGTCCATTATAGGCTATGACAGAATCACCGCCTGAAATTGTCATGCTGTTATTTGCATCTGAATTTTCCCATTGTCCTACAAGTCCACCAAGATTAAACTTGTTATCTAAAGTAGTAGCTCCCTTGGTAGTTGCACTAATGCAGGTGTTGACTGTCATCTTGCCTGTTATGGCAATAGAATGATTAGAATGCCCTAAAATTCCGCCGACATTGGCTTGAGCTGCCTCTACGGCAATTCCACCATTTAATGTAGGGCTGTTATTATTGGTGAGTGTAAACGCACCCGACATATCACCGACATAAGCACCGATATTAGCAGTGTTTGTGACTTGTAAACTATTGAAACTATTCTGGGAGGTGAAACTACTAATATCCAAGCTGCCTTTTTTACCTTCAAAATCATTTACAGCATCACCATAAACGCTAAAGTCAGATACCGCAAAGTTTAGAGCACTTATCGCTGAAGAACTTTGACCAGCAATACCACCGATATTAGCGGCGTTCATTGTGCCCTTGCCAAATACATCACCTTTGATAGACGCATTGGTTAAGTAGACATTGCTACTACCAAGTAATTGTCCGAACATAGTACCTGCATTTAACTTGCCAGTTTCATTCTTCGTATCATCTTCTGCTTTTTGAATATTGCCGTTAACCTCAACATCCATTTCAATGATTGCAGAGTTTTCATTTGTCAGGCCTTCCACCCTATGTTCAACTCTATCTAAAGCATTGGCAGAGCCGATATATCCACCAATATTGGCATTCTCTGCCGCAGCAGTTAATGTAATTTTTAAATTTTTAGGTGTGGCATTGTCTGGTCTATTTAAGACTGAGCCAAGATATAGGTTTAAGTCAGTAGCATCCGTACCTTCTTTATCAACAAAACCAAAATAGCCACCGATGTTAACCTTTGTGCCATTTACGCCGTCTACATTTATTAAGGAGGTCACATTTGTGTCATGCTTGCGAGTATCAAGAATATTGATGTTTGAAAGATTCATGACGCTTTCTTTCGAATCTTGAATTGCTTGTCCTGCGATAAGTCCGACATTTTGTACATCTGATACTGTCAAGAAGTTAGTGGACTGCCCATTAATTTCAATATCAAAATTATAGATTGAAGTGTTTGTGATTTTTGTTGCCAAAAGACCTATATCGGCGCCACTTAATGTAATAGGACCAACGCCGTCTGACATAGTGTAAACAAATTTCACATTTGTAATGGAAGAGTTCGCTATATCGCCATTTACAAAGCCGCCAGAATACTTAGTACTGCCCCCAAACATTCCTTCTTCGCCATTAGCCTGATATTTGATAGTCAAATCTTGCATTCTAAAACCTGCTTTAACATTGTTAAACATTGGCCCATTTAAGATTAATGCTGGATACTCGCCATTTGGCTTTCTGTTATCACCACGGACACCGACTATTTTGCCTTGATAATCGTTTATCTTGTTGGTTGCAAGCAGTCCACGAAGATCAATATCGTCATAGCCTTCGCCAGTTGGGCTGATTTTACCTCTCACCCTAACCTCAATATTTCCTTGATTCATTGCTTCAAGTACATCTGTAACATTAAAATGATCAAGATAGATAAATGATGGCTCGGCAAGTGACAATCTGATACTTGGATAAAGTTTGCCTGTCTTGTGCACCCAGTTATCTGAACTCCACCATTTGCCTAGGTATACTGGATAATTCTCTTCATATCCATTTGCGGCATTACTGAAATTGCTTACTCTTGGAAGCTCGAAAATTTCATTTTTATCTACTTGCTTGTTTTCAGAGTCTGGTTCTGTCCATTGATAATCTTTATATGGATTTAATTGGATACTGCCAAAAGCGGTAGTGACATATGTTTTTGCAACACCTACCGTTGGCTCAAGTTCTGCATTTGCCTGTTCTTCATCCTCAGTAAACTTAATAAATTGTTCTTTTCTGAATGAAATTGTATTGCCATTTCTATCACCTGCGACCGCATAGACATGAATGTCATCAAAACTATGGGTACTGAAGTCTTCCGCAGAATAGCTCTCATTCTCTTCATTATATTTATTGAAAGAAAGGAAGTTTGTGACATTGACTGACGATAGAAGAGGGCTGCCGCTTTCTACCCTACCAAATACTCCTCCCGCTGCCATATTCGCACGGATATCGCCAGAGGTGAAGGCCTCATGAATAAGATAGTTGCATAAATTTCTTTGGTCATTAATTTCGCCCACGCTGAAAATTGGAGCATAAGCAGAATTTAACTCTCCGATTAAGCCGCCTGCGTAATACGCTTGCATATTGACTGTATTAATCTTAGAATAACTGATTGTGAGTGTACCACTGCCGACATAACCGATAAGTCCGCCAACAACCACTGGGTGATCTTCACCCTTGCTTGCAAAGAGGCTGGTACTGCCACGCTCTACATCTTGACTAGAAGATGAAGTATAATAGCCACCTATTGAATTTTCAATATTTTCTTGAATTGCGGCTGAGTATTGTGAGTAAGTCTTGGTGATATTACCATAACTTTGGCCTATTACACCACCAGCAAAATACCTTGTTGCCAAGATAGAGGATGTTGTTGATGCGGTTGTATCATTAAATTCAACGCCCAAGTCTTTAACATCTGTTTGTAAACCGCTGAAACCAATTGCACCACCGACAACCTGTGCATTGACTTTAACGGAATTTAAAATCCTTACGCCGATAACATCATAACTTACCTTAGACATATCTTGTTGGTAGTTAAATTTGTCTGCGGCTCTTTCGTTTGCCTCCAAATATGTATCAATAACACCGGCAAGACCACCTGCATACGAATATTCGTCCACCAATGTTTTAACCCTATTCACTATGTTCTGAGTGAGTGAAGGAATGGCGATTCCGCCTATGTTTTGATAAATTGAATTACGGAGCGTTTGTACATAACCATCCGCTATCACTTTCTTGTCTTCTAGGCCAACCTCAACCTTTCTGCTTGCCTCGATGTTTGCATCGGTGACATTGACATTTTTAATGATTGACTGGCCGGTAACAAAGCCTGCCACGCCGCCCACAAAGTTAAGTCCTCGGACAACTGAACTAGCGCTGAAAGTAACGTCAACATTGGATATAATTCCGCCGTTGATATAACCCGCTAAACCACCTACAAAGGCTGCATCGCCGTTCTCCACTTTGTCAATCTTTATATTGACATTAATGATACTACCGCCCTTTTCGATAGATGCAAACATACCATAAGCAAGGGTAGGCTCTGTGGAGGCTACTGATAGACCAGAGATTGTGAAGGCATTACCATTGATACGCCCAGTCAGTGCCATATTGACTGAAGGGAAATCAATGATTTCGCCCTTTTCGTTTGCGGCCAAAGTAGACAAGTCTATATCTTTGACAAGTCTATATCTTCCACTTACCTGTCTATTTGTGAAATACTGTGAAATATATGTGGAAGTACTGTTGCCAGTGACACCAACAAATTCTTCCGCACTTCTGATGATAATTGGGTTTCGAACTGAGCCGTAGTCTACAGAAATACCATTGTCGCCTTCAAACATTATAGAATATGGAAGAATGTATTTTTCCTCATCTTTTGGGTTCTGCATACTATATCTATTTGAGAAGGAGATGTTGTTTGCTTCAACTAAGGTAAGTCCACTTTCGTCATCCAGCATCCAAACACCATCATTTTCTCTGCTTGAAGAGTTGAAGGAGAAACCATAGAAATTATCTACTGAGGAGAAGTCAGGCACCTTAACTGCACCCGTTTCATACTTCGACTCAGTAGTACTGTCATTAAAGGCGAGCCCTGAATTGTAATAATAGCAGTTGTTGTAAGTTCCGCGATTTAGTGGCTCACCATTTTCATCAACACCTGAGAAGTTCATTTGTGAGTAAGTTTGTTTTGAAATCTGGGATGCTGAGAAACAATTTGTAAGTGTGCCATAATTCATATACACAAAACCAGAAGCAAGATAGGCTGTATTGTTTTCATTTGAAATCAGTATATTTGAATAGCTATCATCAATCTTGGCTTGAGCGCCTGTGGTAGCACCATTTGTACCATTTTGATAAACAAAGCCTGCGACAATGCCATATTTTGAAGCGATGCTGGTGCCGCCCATACATTGAGTTTTGCTGTCGCCCTTGGTACCTTGAACATATGAGGTTGCAATCCTATTTGTGTTTGTCATTACAAAACCGGCTGTGACAAAGGTAGTGCCACGAGATTCGTTCGTCACACCAATATTCTTTGCAAAGGAACTTGCGATTGTGCCTGAGTTTTGACCTACGAAACCTGACACGCTGCCCTGTGCAACTATATTAAAATCTTCTAATTTTACAGACTCAAGGTCGTAACCTATCGTTTGCCCTTTTGTATCTGTACGGCTTCCGCCAACAAGGTTTGCACTATCGCCGCCCACCCTGCTGTTTGTGATTGAGCCGGTATTGTTTAATACAAAACCTGCAACATTGCTTGTAAATTCATCTGTATACAAATATTGTGGAGTGCTGGTGCCTTGACCATTGATATATTTAATTACAAGTCCACTGCCAGTCGTAACAGAAGTGCTGGTTTTTCCTTGCATTTGGAAGGAAACGACCTCACAATTTGTGATTACGCCCGCGTTAGAAATTGCAAGACCTGCGACATTGATACGGCCATACTTATTGATATCAGCAATAAGTTGCCCGCCATTATAAACATTTACCCTTACATTTTTGAGTGTAGTATTGGCTATAACATTTTTAAATAGTGCATAGTTAAGTTCTGGCTCGTCTGGATATGCATTATAACTATTAATATAAATGGTATAACCATTACCGTCTAAACTTTTTATATAAGTGGTATCAAATGGAGTATAGTCATTAAGCACAATATCGCTCATAAGTATATAGTCTTGTGGTTCTCGTGTTGTAGTAACTCCGCCCTCATTCCTATAATTAGGGTCTAATTCTCTGAAATCGTCCTCATTAGTAATCATGAGTGGCACATCTTCATCTGAGAAGGTTTTTATAACTATATTAAAGAAGTAATATAAAGTTCGCAACGAGCCATTGATGTTAATATGTGTTTCTAGTCTCATGCGAATGATATCGTTTGAAAGTGTAAGCCCCTTAACAGAAATTGAATTTCCGCCTTGATAACTCCATTCGAGCAAGCCGCCAACACTTGACAAACTTCCGTCGGTGTTGCTGATACTTTGGTATGTGCCGTCAGCCCTCTGATAAGAAAGGTTTTGTGTGAGAGGTATTCTCATCCCCGTCTCTTTATTATAGTTAATATAATATTTATTGTCATCATTATTATAATAACCCTGCGATAAGAATTCGTCTCTTGCTTTATTTATCTTCTCAACGGCCGCTACACTGTCTGGGTCACTCTTATCATAGGAAAGAATTTCTGGCAGAAGAGGATAGTTGAAGGTTAAGTTTTGGGAAACGCCATAGAAGGTTGTAAAGGTGTCGCCCTCCATACCCTCTATACTAAGGTCGGCTAAATCTCCTTCTTTCTCTTTTATTTTGAAATCGACAAGATTTATTGTCGCTGTTTTACTCTTAGGTTCCTGTCCACCATTGATATTTCTTGTAATTTGTACCGAAACGGTGAAGTTATCATAATATGTAACATCACCATCCTCGGTTGTAGATCTTTCATTAAGGTGACTTGTGACACCTGCCACTATTCTTGAGGTAAATATTCTTGCACCTGTGAGGGTGTCTAATTCCTCTTTCCATGGTCTTTGTATGTATACACCGGATACCGCCTGTGTATCGGGTGCGACCTTATCAATATCCACCTCACAGTCGCGCGGAATGATAACTTTGATTTCTGCGTCCTGTCCTTTGGCTAGGATTGCCTGATCCTCATTTCCCATAAGAACACCGTCAATAAGAATTGATGGCTCTACAAAATAACTTACAAGCAAGAAATAGTTTACATGAGTTATTTCTTTGTTGTTTTTGTCATAGAAGGTGGCTGTAATGATAATTGTTGTGTCTTCTCTAATAGATGTGTTTGCCCATACCTTGAAATATAAGTCTTGTCCGCGGTCTGCAGGTTTAACCTCAATGCCGTTGCCCTTTTTAGTGACATTGTTATCTTCATGATATGCAAACTCTGAATCCTTTTGCATATATTTGATTGTTGCCAAGTTGATGGTGCTTGTACCCTCAGTTTGAGTATCATAACGCACTGCGACATGGTCATAATAAGCGAAACTTGGATTGACATTCACCCTCAATATACTGCTATTACCTGGGGAAATAACACCAGTAGGAGTGGTTTGTGTTCTATAAACCATATTGTTATTTCCGTCAGTATAGATGCTTTCAACTTTATAGTTTGTGATGTCTACATTGGTGAAGGCTTGCTTAGATACAACAATATCTACATCCCCACTGACTATCTGGCTTAATGAAGCGAAACTGATTGCATAATGTTCATCTTCAGATATTAAGCCGCGATATCCGTCTGCGACATTAATGATAACTGAGTAAGTTTTGGTATAAGTGCCTTCTCCCTCCACCTTGTCTTGACGAATTGTAATTCTTAATCTCTCCTCTCCATTAAGGCTGGCAGTCCAAATGTTGGAGCCATCCTCCTTTGCAACCTTAAGGTCAATCTTGTTGGATGAAAGGCGTACCGCTGGTGTAAGCATATCTTCCCTTTCATTTGTAACAAGGGTAGCCCTTACATAGCCTGAGCGTGATGGAGTAACTGCTACATCCTCATTTGAGAAATTAAGAGTAATTCCTCCATTAAATGGAACTACATTAAAACTCCTTGTAAATACACTCGCGATTGTTGCATCGTCATCCATATTCAAGGTGATTTTTACATTTGTATTGACGCTGTCACTATTTGCAATGAGCATTGCCGAGCCTCTATCTGAGGCTTTTTCTATTGTTACTCCATTGCCTTCTTCATTAGGCGTACCTGTAATATCGAAGGTATATTTTTCACTTGTTATGAAGGTATACTCATTTCCGCGATTGCCAAGTACGAGATTTTGGCTTTCAAACCCTATGTCAAGGGTGAAAGACTTGCCTTTTTGAAGTTGCACATCGCTGTTTTCTGAAACGATTTGTCCATTATTTTCGACAAGTGCAACCGATATGTCGGTGATTGCATATATTATTTTAAAATCAAAAGTTTGTGTGATTGTATAATCATGTTTTGAAGCAAGGGTAAGAGTAATATTGCCGTTTTTCTTGATAACCAAAGACTGCCCATTTACCGCTGCCACACTTGGATCGCTGCTTAAAACTACAATGCCGTCTATTGATTGGTTACCTAACAGTTTAACAAGACTGATTGTATTAAACTCTAATAACGCGCTGTTTTCGCTTTCATTCATTGAAATGCTGTCAAGTGCTGATACAGAATAATTGAATAATAGTGCGCTCTTTTCACTAACCTTTAACGCTTGATAGAATCGGCCGTATTTTATATTTTCTTTTATTTCATAACCACTTAAATCTGTAATAGGCTTATCTTGGTGGAAAACTGTAAGATATTCGTTTCCGCCATTTACCCATTCCTCTGAACTTGACCAGTTTACTGGGGTTGTTTTTGTGATATCACTTGTATACTCAGTTTCGTTGTAATAAGAATTGTATACATCGGTAAGTGTTACTTCGCTGCCGTCACCAACCACTTTATCTACATTTACTACTGCGAAAGAGTGATTGATTTCGAGAGTTGGTTGTACTCCGTCCACCAAGGCAACGCTGCCCACCATTGAGCCGACTGTTGTTCCTTGAAGATTGCTTGTACCACTGGTCATTGTGTAGTCATAAGAATATACGCTGTCAATAGTGCCGCCCGCATACTCGCCGATAATACCGCCCACCGTTGTACCTGAAAGTATGTTGGCGCCGCCAACAAAGTTGTAGATTTCATAACGAGCATTTTCGATCTTGCCGCCAAGCATAGAGCCAACTATACCGCCGACAGTGTTTCCGCTTACTGAAACGCCAAGCACACTAACATTGGTTATTGTTCCACTGTTTGTACCGGCAATTCCTCCCGCAACATCACCAGTGACGCTGCTTGCCGTCATTTGAGTGCCACTTGCATTGACATCAACTACTACATTATCGATAGTGCCATTATTTACATTTGCGACAAAGCCACCGTCATTAACACTGCCAACAAAACGGAGGTCTTTAATGGTGCCGCGGTTTTCATTTATAAGTGCCTTCCCACCATTCATTGTGATTGTCACATCTTGATTGTAGCCTTTGATACCTTTGATTTGTGTTTGAATGCCGTCCCATGTGCTAGATAAGGTGATATCATTCATCACAACATACCACTTGCCGTACTCCATATGCTCGAGTCCGCTTTGTGAATAGATATGGTATGCTTGGGCTTCACTTTCTCCGTCAGCCACCGTAACCTTAATGCGTACCAAGAAATCTTTAAAGTAAATGTTCTCCCCTTTATTGTTGATAAAATAAGCACCATTCATTAACTCGTCATAATGACTATGAATTTGTGTGCGGGTTATATCTTTCACCTTCCCATCAAGATAGTAAGAAATGCTGTTTTCATTTACCGCATCGGCTGGAAGAACATACAAGTATCCAGTTGCACCCATGGTAGTGCCTGCTGAAAGAGATACATGTACTTCATCGCCGTACTGATTGGTGCTAAGATAATATTGAAGGTTTGTGCCATCTGTCAGTATAAATTCGAACTTGTTGTTTTTTGCGTTTGTTGGGGAATGTGAGAATAGTAATACAGAATTTGATGTGTCTTTTACTCTGAAATACAACTCATTGTTTGCAAGCGTGCTTTCAAGTGAAAGTTTTTCAACCCTATCTGCATTCCTTACCCTAATGAAAAGAGTATTACTGAAAGAGAGATTATCCTTGTCAGTATTTGCGTACTCTATTCTTAGCCAATCCTCAAATATTGCTTGTCCGTTCGTTAATAGACCGGTAACAGTGAAAGTAATGTGGGTATCATGCAAGCGTAAATTAGTGATTTTGTAATTGTCCCACACAACGCAGTATACATTCTCTCCTTCTGCTGTTTGGTATTCAATCTCAGCCTTTTTCCTTTGATTATCGTTATTTGAAACAAAAGTGAAATACTGGATGTCATTATAGGTTAAAGGAATGTCACTAAGTGTAAGGGTGACCTCACAAATAGTTTCAGTCACATTATCAACCGAACTAGCAGCGTACACATCAACATAATTTGGATTTAATGCAAACTCGCTTGGTGCAACATAGTTTTCAATACGCAAAATCCTTACATATTTTTGTGAATTTCCACTTTCATCTTGTCCAATAAATTCAATTACAAGATAAGTATGCCCAGTGGTAGATGAGGTAAGAATATTGTCGCCATTCATAGTTAATATGCTACTTGAAGAGGTTGAGGCACGATAAACCTCGCCTGCTGACATGTTGTCAAATGCGTTCAAATCTGTGGTTATATCATAATCTAAGAATTTATAATTTCTTGTAACAAGTGCGTTGTGGGTGTTAAAATTAAGCCCTACATTAAAACCAGACCTTATCAAAAGATATTCAAGAGTGCGGGTGGCATCTGTTATTTCTTGAAGTGAATTATCGCCACCAACAAGATAAAGCCCTGCAAAATTGCCTACCGACGAATCGCTATCTGAAATTGGCAGGT
>CANBAL010000005.1 GCA_947366545.1 uncultured Clostridia bacterium | reverse complement strand
GTCAACACTTTTTTCATTTTATTTTATTTATTTTTTGTCTTTTTTTACTCCACTCTCTACAACGCTTGCGGGTGGGGAATGTCTCCCTACCTTTTATTTAAAAAAGACTGACTTAAGTCAGTCTTTTTTTACTACTCTACGATATCATCAACTTTTAATATTGTAACTTGAAAAACAAAGTTGACTTCTTCTCTCCCCCTTACACTAACAATCACTGTAACAACTTTATCTTCAGTTATTATGCCTCCATCCGTTGTAATTAAAATATATGGATCATTATGAACATCTTCGCACACATAATATGATAAATAACCATAGGTGGCATCATGTGACACCTGTACACTTGATCTTACTGGATTGTCGCTATCATAAAGCCAGTATTTTTCATCCCCATACTCATACTCATCGTCAAAATAATGTGGAACAAAATGTATTTCGGCACGTTCCCCCTTATTTATTGTTATGTTGGCGTCCTCTAGGTTTTTGAGAGCAAGGGTTTTTATACCTGAAAGCGACTGAAGTTTTGTTGTAGCCGTATGTCCATCATTGAGCGTTGCGACAAGATCACACTGTCCCACATTAATTGAAAGAATATTTATATACAAAGTACTTGTGCCCTTAGCAAGAGTGAATGTGGCAGTGTTTGTACCCGTACTTTCAAACAGCATTTTACCATCATCTGGCAGCGTTAAGGTGACAAGCCTATCTTCCTGTTCTACACTTGTATTAGTAAACTTTAATCCTACTCTGAAATTATTCGGTTGTCTCGCTTCATATGAGCTACTTACAAATTCGATTTTATATAAGTCTCTAATCCAAATATTATCTGATGTTGTTAATATCTTTTGCTCACCAATATAAACAGAACAATTTATTGTAATATATTTCTCTGTTGCATAGGTGTTTAAAATATATTTATCACCTTGTTTTACAATTTGATATACACCATCTTCACTGGCTTCTTCAATTACACACTTTAGCAATGAAACATCTACTTTATAAATATTGTTGGTCTGTTGCCAAACTCTCAAATCATAGGAGGAATTTATACTTATTGTTGAATAGCATTTTTGTCCTGTAGTACTCAATGACTCAAGCCTGAAATATGAATTCGGTACTGTATCTGTGACTCTAACAAGCTGTTGTACCGTTTTACCATTTGGTGCAGTCACCTGTACGGTGCTTTCACCCTTTGATTTGAAAAATATTCGACCATCGGCGAGGACTTCTATAACATCACTATTGCTGGAAGTGACTTTAAGTGGTACTTCATTAAGGGAGGCTGGCAGCACGCTGTACTTAGGAGCAAAACACTCCCCGACCTTACCCGATATTGTCTGTAAATTTACTTCAGAAATGTCATTCACTGGGATTTTCACATAAGTCTTAACAGGCCTTGTCCCAGCCCTGTCATTTACATATAGATATAGAGTATAATTGCTTTTGTTATACTTACTATTTGGCAATATATCAAGACTTATATGATCGTCAAAAAACTGCACCTCTGAAATTTCTTCATAAGAAGGTGAACCATTTATAGCGTCAGTTACATAAATATCTAACCTATCATTAACATTGAAATTCGTTAAGTCAACAGGAATGGTTACAGTGCTTTTTATATTCGCTAAAATTGAAGGTAGGGTGTTGACAGATGATATTTTCACTGGAAGAACTGTAACAGACTTCCTTATACCAATGGAATTGCCAACATATGCCGAGATTGTTGTGGTACCATAATCTCTAACTGTCAAATTGCCTGCATAATCCACAGTTGCAACCCCCTCATTTGAGGAATAATATGTCACAGGGTCATGACGCGAGCCTATTGGGTAATAGTTGATTTCTAGTTTTACACTTTCGCCGATATTATATATAGTTAAATCGTTTTGATCTTTAAATTCAATTCTCGTTGGAGTTTTTGCCTTATAATCTTCCGCACTAACCTGCTCTTCTACTGCCACGCAAGTGACAACCAAATCCCCTATCGTAAACCCAATTTGAGTACCTAGCATTGCAATCAAAATTACAAATGCAAGCCTGCCGAGTTTAATAGGTGCTTTTGTCCTTATAACACTTACATCAACAAGTAAACTTAAAAAACCTGCGACAAATAAAAGTGAAAAACCAATACCAGTAACTATCGTCAAATCTTTAAAACTTCCATGCCCCACCCTAGACAATAATACAAAACTTGCAATTAACATTGCCGTATACATCGCCAAAAGGCAGGATTTTAATACAATTATGGTGGTCTTTCCTCTCTCAAAAAAGGCGGTTATGCTTTGCAAAACACATATAAAGAAAGAAAAACAAATGAGTAGTATTGTAGCCCAAAGTGGAACATATCTCATTACCAAATTGAACCCAAGCACATATCCTATTCCTATTTCAAAGGTAAGAAGTGCGCAATAAGAAATCACCATTTGGATTATTATCATATAATTACGCTTAAAAAAATTATACAGCCTTGTATTCCAATTCTTCTTTTCAAGTTCAGGCTCGTCTAACAGCTTGTTTAATGAAATCGAAAAACATTTTGCTATTTCTTTGATAGTGGAAAGATCAGGCTCGCTTTGCCCATTCTCCCACTTGCTTACAACCTTATCTGAAACATGCAAAACTGAGGCAAGTTCCTTTTGTGTCATGCCACAAGTCTTTCTTAATGAAGATAATTTCTGTCCAAAATCTGTCATACCTTCTCCTTTTACAAAAATAGTATACACGACTGGCGTGGGATTTGCAATTATTTAAATTCCACAAATTGTAGAATACCTCTTTATTATATGGAAAAAAAGAAAGTTTACTTAATAAGTGTAAAAAAGACTGACATTCGTCGGTCCTTTTTTAATAATTTTCTGAAGAATCAATTTCTTTTTGTGTTTCTTCATTTAAGTATGGAGTCACCGTAGAAACATGATGTTTTTCAAAATAAGGAGTAAGCTGAGCCATAACATCTGAAAATCCTTCTTTATCGTATTGGAAAACTTTATACAATTTCTCTGCCATGCCTACAGAATAAGATTCTTGAATCATATAAACCCCATTTTGATCTGGCTTTAACTGATGACTAAGATTAGGGTTTCTTGTTTTAAAATTCATCCTAATTCTAGACTTACATTTGCCTTCCTTAAGTGCAGCAATCGCCTCATCTACAAAACGACCAATCTCATCATTTATCCATTGGTTTCGTGAAGACTTCGTGTCTTTTTCCAGTTCCTTTTGTACATTATTCAAAAATTCCAAATACTCTTTTTGGGCTTGTGCACCACGCTGGTGAATATGCCATGGCATTTTACCTTTTTTAAAGTCTTCTATTTTTTTTCTATTTTCTTCGACTAATGCGTTTCTTACAAAATACATCAAATACTCTCTTAAATTTTGTACCTGTCCAAAAGAGTTTGTTATTGTTCCCGTATAATTGCCTATCGATTTAAACCGCTCTTTTCTTGTTTCTTGCAAGAATTCTGATATGGCATCTGCTCTCTCAGAGTTGAAGGAAGAGTGCTTATATTGAGGCTCCTCTCCAAAGCCTATAAATCCACCGTCAACCCTTCCCATTAATGGATTTAATTTCTCACACCCCTCAAAGACCTCTGGGTGCTTGGATTTAATTTCATAAATTATATCTACAATCTCTGACGCATGATCATATGAACAATAGATAAGTTGTGTATCGTTTCGATCATCACCCTCTACTGGTGATATCCAGAATTTAGTATATATATCAAGACCTCTTTTTGTTGCTTCCTCGTAAAGTAGTTCGGTAAATTGCACCGCGTTGCTTGCTTTTAAATTAAGATATAATCTGCATTCAGTTTTATCTTGTCCAGTAGGATAAATATGGAGAAAATCCGAGGTTTCAAAAGACATCTCCTCGCCATCCTCTTCCAAACACCCCTCATTTTGAAAATTTGCTGGACGAAGCCCTGAGCCAGAAAATTCTTTATCATAGCCTGATAAAATAAAGTTATAGCAATCAGCCTCACTCATATTGCTTGGCTTAAATGCTGGGTCATTTTTTACTTTAACTATCGCCTCTTTTGTTTTACCGCTAAACTTCTTCTCATCTAGCCCCGTAACATATGAGTACCACATTGTGTACACTTTTTTAAAAAAAGACAATAAACTTTCCTTTGTGATTCTTTCACTTTTATTCACATTAATCCCTTGTGTTAATGCCTGATACACCCCTAGTTCACCATATATACCAGCCTTATCCAAAGCATTTACAAACTCCGACAAATCATCAGCAAGAGTTTGCTGATTAAATTGCACTCTTTTCAAAAAATCTTTTTTTGCTTGTTCCATACCCACCTTACTTATTATTAGTTTACCACAATTGTCTTCTTTTGTCAATAATAAAGACTGACCCATGTCAGTCTAATTGTTTTAGCCAAGATTCTAAAACATTTAAAAGTAATTCGAGTTTTTTGTGTTGTGATTTTAGGTTTGTTATTCCCGAGTTTATCTCTATCTGCACGGTCCAAGCATTCCCCGCAAAAGTGCCTGCAATAGTTCTATCAGTACCAGCAAAAGGATTATCAACAGCAACAGTAAAGCCCGCATTCCTTAAACCCCTTGCAAGCTTTTGAAATAATTTCTCATCACTAACTACATTTTGCCCAAAATTTGTGCCAAGATTTATATCTATATCGCGTTTCGCAGAAAGGCCATGAATATCTATAATATAATCAAAATTTTCCAGCTCTTTTTTTATCTTATTCTTATAAGGACTTTTCTCATCAAAATTGACATCATCAAAATGATTAGAAGTTTTGGCAATTAAATTCGTATTTAATCTTTCCGCAAGTTCAAGTGCAACTGCGAGCGCCCCTATCTCTGGGTACTTACTTTTCCCAAGCCTTGTTTGTTCAACACCATGAGGGCAGGACAGCAAAACCCTGCTATCTGTTTTTATGTAAACAAAATCCTTATCCCTATTCTCGGATAAGAATTTCTTTCTTCTATAATAGTAGTTATAAAATGAAAACATATTACTATGCCCCCAGATTATTGTCATTGAAAAAGTCAAAGGCTTTCATGATTTCTGCAAGGTCATCCTTAGGATTTATTGCCTCTTTAAGATCAAAGCCACTTTCTTGGGGCTTAATTGAGCGGGTTTGAGTCTCTGGTTTAGTGCTTAAAAATTTATCGGCAAGGGTGTCATATGGCTCATCCTCTTTAAGCGTCATGTCGCTTACTGGGCGTATCTGACTTCTTCGCTCTTCACGATAGATATGCACCTCTTTTGGATTTTCGCCCACTTTTCGATAGTCTTGCATTTTATTTAGCAGTAGTCTCATAGAGTCATTTTCGGTATTCGCCTTACTTGTTATCTCAGTTTTACTCTCTGCTTGGCTTAAAATCCTATCAAGGTCGCCAAACACCTTAGTAAAAGTGTTGTTATTTTGTATCTCTGGGAACTGAAGGCAGGTTTGTTTATACAATAATTTTAACTGCTCATTTATCATCTTTATCTGCTCATAGTGAAGGGCTTTGATATTATTATTCCCCTCATCTTGAAAGCGCCTAAACGCATCAAGAGCCGACATAATATTCCTTTCCCTATTCTCTATTTCAAAACTTTTATTCTTATAATCAAGAAGTTTCTTTTCTGCTTCAAGCACTTTAAGTTTTTCTTCCATTAAAGACGCCTCATGCCGAGCATTTAAAGTCGCGATATATTTATCAACTTCTGCTTTATTATATCCATTGAACTCGTTTGAAAACATCCCTAACTCCTTTTGAAAAGATTACTAATAAGGTACCTCATTACAAATGATAACACACATGTGGTTAAAACTGCAATGAATACCCATAATGCGATTAGTTTTATTTTATAACAAAACCACGCTATGTCTATTATAAACAGAATGAGTGACAAAAGCAAGTGAAATCTTTGTCTAAAAAAGCAAAATGTTGTGAAAGAGGCAAAGGAGAACGCCAAAATATAATATACTGATTGCATTAAATACAACCCGAGTGAGTTGACAATAATGCCAAATACCCCTATCCAAAATAACACCGAGCCAAAATAACAGGAACTATCAAGCCGAAATAATGCCGATTTTACAAGCAGATGTCCGCCAACAAAAAGACTGAAAAAGAAAAACCACAAATAATAATTTTTGAATAGGAGTATACTTAAAAGAGTGAAAGCGAAAAACAGCAAAAATGCCAGATAAAAACTTACTGACAAGATTGTTGTTTTTTTAATTCTAAAAATTCTGCCTTCCATAAAAAAATTGTTGCCAAACGGCAACAATTTAATCTTGTTTTATAACTATATTTTGTTGTTCTTCTTCTTTCTTAGGTTGTTTTTTCTTCCTAATAAAGTAAAATAGCAAAATTCCTATTCCTGCAAGTACAAAAAGTGCGCTTGTGACTATTGATACCGGTACAACTCCGCCTATTTTGATGCTATCTCCGCCATTACCTGCCCTAAGTGCCTCAATCCATATTCTTCCAACGCCATATATGATAAGATACCATGCAGACACCGCACCCCTTTGCTTAAGTTTGAATTTCCGCAGCAACAGTATTAAAACTATAAAGCCGAGTAAATCCCATATACATTCATAAAACATGGTAGCAAGATGCCATACCCCATCTATCTCAACGGAAAGAGGGATCCATGTTAGAGACGGGTCAGTAACAATCATACCATAACAGCAGCCACCAAAATAACAACCTATTCTGCCTATCGCTTGGCCTAGTATCAGTGTTGGCACAATAATATCTGCCATATCAAAAAAGTTCTTTTTAAAAATCAAGCAATAAAGTCCAAGGCCAAGTGCCCCACCTATTATCGCACCATTGATTGCAATGCCGTTCCAAAATTCAAATATCTGCCAAAAGGAATGGAATTGTGACATCCTTGTGAGAAAATAGTATATGTGCGCACAAAAGATACCTATTGGAATGACAAAACATGCAGCGGTGACTAAATCATTTGTTTTAAACCCTCTAAGTTTTGCATTCTTGCAGGCAAGCCACAAACCAAAAGCCATGGCTACTGCAATAAGCAAGCCATAATAGGATACATGAAGTCCAAAAAATAAAAAGTAAGTATCGTAAAACCCAAACATATATTATATTATAGCCATACCAAATTTTTATTGTCAAGTTTTTATTGATTATAATAAAAAAGGCTCTATTTAAGAGCCTTTTTTTGAATTGCATTATATTTTGCTTTCTATAACAAATCTCTTGTGTTTATTTTGCAAGATAGTTGTTTTCTACGGCTACAGCCTCAGCCTCGCCAACTTTTACAGTGGAGGTTGAAGTGCAGTTTTCAGAAATATTAACTTCTGAAACTGGAGGCTCCTTTGCACATACAATTCCTAGATATTTGCCAGCATTTGAATGCTTATCTCCGCTTGCAGTGGACAATGTATATTTGATGTCTGTTTTTACATTCTCTACATTTACAATAGTCCAAGCATTATTTTTAATAATTCCACCTGTTACACCGCCGGCTGAAATGATTGAACCTAAATTCTTTCTTTCATATGTACCAGTGTTAGTACCATGGTTTACTACTTTGACCGTACCTGTTACAGTAGAGTTTTTATAGGTGGCATTTTCCCAGTTGTTAAGGCCGGCAATTCCGCCAACTAGAACTGCACCACCCTGCATATCAATATCAACATTAAAGTTTTTAACTGTTATGTTCTCTCTGATTGCAGTATCTTCAATCTTTATTGCAGGGTCTTTTGCAACTGTATCTGCATCAAGACCAATTAATGAGCCTACTACGAAAGGATAACCAGCCTCTTGGTAAGCACTTACTGTTTTGATTTTCACATTCATATTTGTGATTTTAATATTTTTATATGTGGTTGTCTTGGCATCTGGATTGTCCGCTTTTTGTCCGCTAGACTTTGAATATCCTACGAGACCTACATTTAAACTTGGAGCTGCTGCGCCAATATCATAATCAGTGAGTTCATATGTAAAATCTCTAAACTCTATATTAGTAAGTTCACCACCCTCTGCCCTAGGGAATAATGCAAGGGTAACAAGGTTTCCACTACCAGAACCCACTTGAGTTCCTACACTTCTTAGTGAAGTATTATCAAGTTTAAAGTTTGATATTGTGTGACCATCACCATCAAATCTGAAGCCAAGGCCTCTAAAATCTGCTGATAGAAGTGGTGTGAGCACTTCGCCTTTGCAGTCTATATTATTTGAAATGACTACAAACTTTCCGTCATCTGACACAGCACTGTCAAGATAATCTTTTGTTGAAAAGTCAGTTAAAAATGTCTTTAATTCTTCATAGTTTGATATTACTATTGCATTCTCACCGTAATCTTTAGGACCACAGGCAAACATTACAAAAGAACATATGCACATAAGTAATCCAACTACTACCGCACTGACTGTACCTAAAATATTTTTACTTTTTGTCATTTTATTCTCCTTTTTTTGTTTTAGCTTTTGTTTAGCAAATCTTCAAGTTCAGGGACTATATCAATTTGCCTTGAAATAATCTTATCTTCGCTCCACTGCACCTCCCAATCAAAATCACTATCAACAATCTTCATAGTGTCGCGATAAGAAGAAATATTCCCCCTACCCGTGCTATAAACGATGCCGTTAAGTTTATATTTAATATTAGAAAGATATTTGTTTGCGACCACAAAACTATATTGTGTGTCAAGGTATTTAAACACTTCATATGAAGGTTTAACGGTCATGTTATCTGTATATACGCCAAAGGTTGCTCCGCCGCCGTCACCTTCAGAATCCACCAACTTGTAGTAGATAAAAGCATCTATACAGTCCATTGACATTGATTTGTAGTAAGCGTATGCAATGCCTGCGGCCTGATTAAGTTCATTACGCTTATAATTAGGTGCGTTATACGACCCACTGGACACTCCACCTTCTGTAAGGTAAAGCCTTCTCATCTGCCCATTAAACTTCATACTGTCTTGTTTGATATATTCTTCAAATACTTCTAGGTTTGTCCAAGTAATCAAAGAGGTTTCATTAAAATCACCATTTATGAATCTTTTACCAGCCTCTTCTTCGAGAAAGTTGGAACAACTTAAATCCTGTGGATAAGGATGACCCGCAAAGCCCCAGTTGTAGTCGCCTTGCATTTTTGTCTTTTTATTTAAATAATTGTAAATATCAACTGGTGCATAACCACCATTTCCGCCACCTCTTCCACTTGTCCATGAGTGTGTTGAGGAGCCAAGCACCATGCTATCAGCGTAATATTTTTTTGTTGCTTGCTCCGCCAGACGCATAGTACGCGCATATTCTTCAACATAGTTCTCAAGGGAAAGTGCAGCCTCTTTATCATAGTTTAAAATAGGATTCCACTGCCAGCTGTAGTCAACCTCATTTTCTATAACAAATCTATGTACATAGCCGAACTCACCATCCTCGCGTGAATATCTTTCAGCCATAAACTCCATAACCGCTGTGAAATAGCCCGCACCAAGTTCAGTAGAGGTGTCAATAGCCCAAATATTTGCCTTTGCATAATCCCTTGCAGACGGATATGACATGAAATAAGGGGCGTCTAATTGATTAAAGTTTTTTATGTTCCAAATTATATAAAGGGCTTTTATATTATTTTCCTTACAGAATATAAGATCTCTATCCATACTCTCGATAACATTCTTTTTAAAATAGTATGTCTTGCCGTTGGATACAAATTCTATGCTATTTGACAGGTGTGCGCTGTTATCGACTGGAATTATCTCTCCTTGTTCGTTCACCTGTTCATTTGGATAGACCATAGTGTTTGGATTTATGTTATACTCTGTCCAGCCCACACCAAGATCAAGAAGACTCTCATTCCCTTGAGCAAGTATTCCTTTTTTTGTAGTGACCACAATTTTTTGCGTGAAAGAACGCTGAGACTTGATATTATTAACAAAATATGGTCCCACGACAAAATCTTCATCCTTTGCCAAGATGAATTTATTATATAAATTATCGTAATTGTTATTATCGTATCTATCTATAGTGATAGTTTTTGCTGTGCCAACAGTATAAACACCGACAACATTGCCGCTGTCTACTTTATCGTTCTTTTCGTTTATTCCTCTATCTTTTTCGCCTTTATAATATTCGTATGGCTTGAGCATAACTACTTGAAGTTGCTCGCCTTCCTTATAAAGGTTAGAGGCCTTATTTGTTATTTCAAGTTTTACCTGCGATTCATCGCAGCTTGCCGTTACTGAAAATAATTCATGCGGCTGGGGTTCACTCCCCCCCCCGCAACCAATTAGCATGAGTGGGGTTATTAACAAGGTTACAATTAATCCAATTATTTTCTTGTACATAACTCCTCCTTAATCAATTTAAATATACCATATATAAAATTTTATTGTCAAACAAATTGCAGGCTAGATCTGCCCCATAATTTCAGTGTAAGACACCAACAAATATTTACTTTGAAGATTGATATCACCATACTGCGTCAAATCTAAAGAGGCAAACTGCTCATCAACAAGCGCTTCAAAATGCTGATAATTTGAAAAAGCAGGAGTTCCATCCGCAAGTTTTATGGTGCCATTAAAGAAATTTATAATGTTATTAAATACACTTGTAAATACGCTTGTAGATCGATTTGTTTCAAGATTTGCGTGTTTTAACACGAAATTTTTGATTTTATCGAGTAAATTTCCATCTTTTACTGAAATATTTTTGCCATAGATTTCTTTTGCAAGTTCTGCCAAATCTTCAGCTTGAAGCTGCACCCTATCGGCAAAAGCCTCTTGGGCACCCTCCGAATCATTAAAACTAATTGAGGTGAGGAATGAGTCATCCTGTACAGAAGGGTTAAGTTCTTTAATACCCGCAAGTACTCGTTCATCAATATTTTCAAAAATATTGACTAAGAAACTTTTGAGTGGATAGGACTTTGCTATCTCGCGTAAAATTACGGTGCTACTATCACTATTAACTATATTTGATATAAAATTTCTATCACCATTTATAAGTTGCTCTAGCAAATTAACTGGAGTGCCATTTACACTTTCCACATTTATAAGCTGTAAACCGACATCTAATACCTTGGCAATTTCCGTTCTTGCAGACTGATAATCATAGATATAACTTATGTCAACCATATCTCTTACCACTTTTGGCAACCTATACAGCATATTTTCTAAGACAGGATAGGCGTCTTCTAACACCGTAAAGTTGATTAACTGTTTACCCGCATTTGCTAGCACCGTAAATCCCTCTTTTTCGAGAAGTTTATTGGCACTTGCTCCTCTAACGATATAAACAAACTCGTTGATAAATTTTTCTTGCGCAAGCATTTGTAATAAGCCTGTAACATCCTTTACTGCCACCTTTGTATATGCTTGAAAATCAAAATCCTTCTCTTCAAACCTAGTAGAAAGGTTATCAAAAGTGTCACTTAATGCGTATCTTAAATCTACATCCAAACTTAAAGAATCCAAAAATTCTTTTTTATTTTTTAGTACATCTTTCACGATTGGCTGGGCAGCGTTTTTAAATAAATCGGTGTCTATAAGTTTACAAAGTTTCTCCCCTAATGCATCATAGTTTGCGTTATCAAAATCTGCAAGGCAAGCCTCCAAATCAGCAGCAAGTTCGTCATACACTTTAATTGCTGGAAGAATATCATTTTTCACAGAAAGATTTTTATCCCCCGATGATATCTGCGTAACACTATCATATAGGGCATCGTTAAGTCCGCCCATTTCGGTAATCTTGCCTACCGCACTTTGATTGAACTCTTCACTAAACTCAAGCAAAAATGATGGTATATTTTGATTTACAATGGTGCTTACAGCAATGCTAGAGTCGCTTGTGCTATTTTGCGAAAGTTCTTGCAAGGTACCGCTTAAAGAGGTCATTGGCATAAGCATTAATACGATTAACAAAAACATCTCAGCAACGCCAGCTAACGAACCGATAAATCTTGTTTTTTTGGCGGGTTTAAGCAATCCTTTTTTATTTAAGTAAAGTTTCCCGAAAAGCACATAGCCAAGTTCAAATAATAAACACATTAATATTGCAACAACAATTAGTACAATAGGCCCTACTATCGCAGAAGGAAGGTCATTAATAAATCCGTTAAGAGCAGGTGCAGACACGCCATGCAATATATATTCACTTATTGTTATCATCCCTTCTGGTGAGGAGACAATTCTCATGTGCAGTATACCCGAAGTGATTGGCCCCGAAATTAATATAGCAAGCCCTATTGCAGCAGCCATAAAACCTAAATGAATGAGAGACCTAAATACGCCCCTCTTTATTCCGATAAAAAGTCCCAATGCAAGCATTAAAAAAAACAAAACATTAATTAGCACTACGAGTGTTGCTGCAGACATTATTCCTCCAAATCGACAATATATTATTTATTCTGTCTTATTTTAACATTTATATTTAAAAAAGACAAGCGCTTTCACTTTATTTTTATTATCTGTCCGCGGGCAGCGATAGTCAATTTATCGCTAAATTCATCCTGTATACGACTATCAATATGCACGCTATAAAACTTCTTTTTTGGGTATCTTTTTTTAATATCTACCACCTCTTCCCGTGTCAAATGCGCAGTGCTATCAAAGTGTGAGCGTGAGGCTGTATCAATGAAAACAACATCACTTTTCTCAACTATTTCCATAACGCCCGCGCACATATAAGTGTCTCCAGTAAAACCTACAATCTTGCTGCAACCACCCTCTTTAAACACAAAGCCATAGCAAGGCTTAGTGGAATGCTTAACTTCAATCGCTTCCACCTCCATGCCTTCAATATTAAACTTCATATGGTCTTTAATATCTATGAACTCAAAACATTTAAGTACTTTTCCCGCTACCGTTCTCTTATTTGCACCCATGAGTTTCATCATTTTTATTAGGCGTTTAAAAATTCCTTTTGGCCCAAACACCTTAACCTTATAGTCAGGGTTTAAATGGCGGACATAATCAACAACAATATGTAGGTCTGCAAAGTGGTCGGAATGAAAATGCGTAATAAAAATATACCGAATTTTTGAATAGTCAATATTCATAAATTTGGTACTGCTTTGAGGTGTATCGAAAATAATACTATCATTGATAATAAAACTTGTATTCGGCTCATTTAGCCATGTAAAACCACTGCCTACAACTTCCACTTTCATTGTGTTATCCTCTTTATAAGAATAACAAATGCTGCGAAAAATGTAAAATTATTTTGATAAAATCTTTATTTCTTCTTCTAAAATGATATTTTTTTCGTTTTTCACCCTATTTTTTATAATATTAATAAGTTTAAGCACATCTTTTGATTTTGCATCTTGATAGTTCACAATTATTCCCGCATGCTGCTCACTTACCTTCGCACCGCCACAGCAAAATCCTTTAAACCCCATTTCATCAAGCATCTTACTTACAATAAGACCTTCCTTCCTTTTAAAAACGCTGCCAAGGCTTGGAAGACAAGGGAAGTTTTTTCTCTTTTCTAAAACCGCCTTTTGTCTTTCTCGCAGTTTTTCTTCATCCTCTTTTTTTAAAATAAATTCGCCGCCTAGAATGACATCATCTTCTTTAAAGGTGCTGGTTCTATAACCAAACCCGCACTCACTTTTATCAAGCTCAATTACTCTGCCGTCCCGCAACAATCTCACCTTATTTAACACTTTTGACATTTCAAAATTATAGGCACCACAATTCATTATTATGCCGCCGCCTATTGATGCAGGAATGCCACTTCCCTCCTCTAAACCAGCTAGACCATTTGCCAAAGCGAGACCAATTACTCTATTAAGACTTGCACCTGCCTCAGCATAAATCTTGTTTTCATTTACGATGACAGTGTTAAGCTCTGTCAATTTAATTATCACTCCGCGATACATTCCATCAGGGGCAAGAGTGTTGGTGCCATTGCCTAAAACATAGTATTTTTTATGGTGTGATTTTAAATAAGTTATAAGGGTCACTAAATCTTCTTCATTATTTGGAAAAGCCAGATATCTTGCCCTTCCGCCTGTTTTTATACTTGACAGCGTTTTGAAACTTACATTTTTGATTATATTAAATTTGTCACATATCTTTTTTCTCATATTACTTATTTATGCTTGCCGGCATGCAAATTCCACCGCCATTTTGTATCTTTTTGCTGAGATTTGTCAATAATTTGTTTTATTAAAATTTAGCGTTATGATATAATCTTTTGGTAATATTTAAGGACAACAAAATGAGAAAACTTTTTAAGTACTTTAAAGGCTATAAAAAGCAAATGTGGCTTGCACCTTTTTTCAAAGTTTTTGAGACCGCAACCGATATCGCAATCCCTATGCTTGTAGCCAATATGATTGACATAGGCGTTGCCAATCATGACTTTAACTACATCATTATTATGGGGTCGATTGTAATTGCTCTTAACATCGTTGGCATTGCATCTGCTTTAATTTGCCAAAAATTTGCCGCAACCGCGTCCACCGGTATTGCCTACAACATAAGGAAAGCCATGTTTGAACATATCAACACTTTTTCATTTGCAGAACTTGACAAGTTTGGTACCGCCACCCTCAACAACCGTATCACCCACGATGTCACCCGCATACGACAAGCGGTGGGAATGTTTATTAAACAGGTTATGCGCTCCCCTCTGCTTTTGATTGGCTCCGCTGTTATGGCTATGATTATTGATTTAAAACTATCACTTATCTTCCTTGTAATCGCTCCGCTGACAATAGGCGCGGTGTTCTTAATTTTAAAAATTACCGAGCCGCTGTATGACAAAACTCAAAAAAATCTTGACAAGGTGAGCGAAATAACACGAGAAAATTTACAAGGTGCAAGGGTGGTGCGAGCCTTTAACAAGCAAGAATACGAAGAGGCACGCTTTTCCGTCTCTGCAAAAAATTTGAGAAAATCCTCTATTAAGGTGACAAATATTTCAGCAATGCTCACCCCTATCACAACAACCATTATCAATTTTTCAATCATCGCCGTTCTTTGGTTTGGCGGTGGGCAAGTAAATATTGGGTTGCTAACGCAAGGACAAGTGATTGCATTTATCAACTATATGCTGCAAATTTCTGCTGCACTTGTTTCTGTTGCCAACATTATCATTGCCTTTATTAAAGCCTTCAACTGTGCAGGAAGAATAAACGAAGTGTTTGATACAAAGCCTTCAGTAGTTGAGACAAACAAGGAGGAAATCAACCTTTCTCCTCTTTCCTCTGCACCAAAAATTGAGTTTAGAAATGCGACTTTTGCATATCAAGGAGCATCGAAAGAAGCCATTAAAGACCTAAATCTTGTGATAAACAAGGGGGAAACTATTGGAATAATCGGCGGTACTGGAAGTGGAAAGAGCAGTATTATAAACCTTATCCCTCGTTTTTACGATACGACAAAGGGTGATGTTTTTATTGACGGAATAAATGTCAAAGACTACAGTTTTCATCAGCTTAGGAGTAAGATAGGGCTTGTTCCACAAAAGGCGGTGCTATTTAAGGGCACACTCCGCGATAATCTACGCTGGAGAAAGGCTGACGCAAGCGTGGAAGAAATGACAAAGGCAATCAAAATTTCACAAAGCAGCGATTTTGTAAACGAATTGCCAGACAAATATAGTTACAAAATTCAAGCCGGCGGTAAAAATCTCTCTGGCGGCCAGAGACAGCGCCTCACTATTGCAAGAGCGCTTGTTGGTGACCCTGAAATTTTAATTTTGGATGACAGTGCCTCTGCCCTTGATTTTGCCACCGATGCCGCTCTTAGAAAGGCTATCAAAGAGGACATTGATGCCACGATAATACTTGTCTCACAGCGTGCAAACACCGTCAAAAATGCAAACAAAATAGTCGTACTTGAAAACGGTAATGTGGTGGGGATTGGAAAGCATAAAGATTTGCTGGAAAACTGCATGGTGTATAGAGAAATCTACGAAAGCCAAACTAAATAAAAGGTAAATTATGGAAGAGAAAAAAGTACCAACTAAAAAGGATGAAAAAGAGTTTAGGAAACTGCAAAAAGCGATTGCAAATCTGCCTAAGCCCTCTTTTAACAATCCTGAAAAAGTACAGCCTGTAAAAGATGTTGAGGTGCCTACCGCTGTTCCCGCCTCCCTTCACAACTCAAATGCTTTGCGTCAAGAAGATGAGAAAATGAAAACCTTGGTGGACAATCCTATCATTCTTGACAAGGGCGGCCCTAGAATTGAAAAAATAGCAAAAATCAAAAAAACAAAGAAGTCTTCCACAATAAAGAGATTCCTGCATTATGCAAAGCCAAACATTGGCTACCTTATTGGAGCAATTATCTTTGCTCTTGTGAACTCTTTATTTGAAATATTTATACCGCTTTTAATAGGTAAAGGTATTGACTGCATAATTGGTGCCGGTAGTGTGGATTTTGACAAACTTATGAAAATTGCCTTCATTCTTGCTGGATGTATTGTGGGATTTGCAGTGTGCAAGTGGCTGACTGATAAAATGTCAAACACCCTTTCCTACAAAATTGAGGAACTTATGCACAAAGACATCTTCAACAAGTTTAACAAGGTGCCTATTAAATATATCGACTCTTCCAGCCACGGCGACCTACAAAGCAGAATGGTAAACGATGTCGACAACATCACAGACGGCTTTGTACTTGGGCTGACCACCTTCTTTGATTGCATTGCTACTATCATTCTTACCGTAGTGTTTATGTATCTTGTACACCCTATTATTGCTACTGTTATTGTCGCTCTTACTCCACTGTCCATTATCATTGCATTCTTTATCGCAAAACGCACACATAAGCTTTACAAGAAAGAGGCTAAAATTCTTGGCGACCTTTCTGGCAATCTTGTGGAAATGATTGGCAATCAAAAAGTAGTGCAAGCCTTCCAGTATGAAGAGCGTTCTATTAAAAAATTTGATGAAATCAACGAGAAACTTAGAGAAAGTTCGGAAAAAGCCTCCTTCTATGCCTCCACCGCAGGCCCAGTATCAAGATTTATTAACGGACTTATATATGCCATAGTCGCTATCATGGGATGTGTATATGCATTAGACGGCGTAATGAGTATTGGCTCTATCTCCACCCTCCTTTCCTACGCAAACAAATACACAAAACCTTTTAACGAAATTTCAAATGTTTTCACCGACCTTCAATCCGCCTTTGCATCCGCCACCCGTGTGTTCAATGTCCTTGATATTGAAAACGAGGTTAGTGACGAAAATCTGTCAGTAATCAAGCGCAAAACTGGAATGGTTGAATTTAAAGATGTAGATTTTTCTTATACAAAGGACAAAAAACTTATTCAGAATTTAAATTTTAAAGCGCTTAAAGGTCAAAAAATCGCAATAGTAGGGCCAACAGGCTGTGGCAAAAGTACTCTTATAAACCTTTTGATGCGGTTTTACGATGTGGACAAAGGCGAAATTAAAGTAAGCGGTCGCCCTGTTACAGAAGTGAAAAGAAAAAGTCTCAGAGACCAGTATGGAATGGTACTGCAAGAAACATGGCTTTTCTCAGCGAGCATTCGTGATAATATCGCCTATGGTAAACCTAATGCAAGCATGCGTGAAATAAAAAGAGCGGCACACCTTGCCGGAGCCGACTACTTTATTGAAACCATGCCAAACGGCTACAACACCATAATAAATGAAAATGGCGACAACCTATCACAGGGCCAAAAACAACTTATCTGTATTGCAAGAATTATGTTGACCAAGCCAAGCATCCTTATACTTGACGAGGCAACAAGCAATATTGATACAAGAACGGAAATTGCAATCCAAAAAGCCTTTAATAATATCATGAAGGGAAGAACAAGTTTCATAGTTGCACACAGGCTTTCTACAATCACCTCGGCAGACATGATACTTGTTATGAATAAAGGCAATATTATTGAGCAAGGCACTCATGAAGAACTTTTAAACAAAAAAGGCTTCTATTACAATCTTTACAACAGTCAATTTTCAAACTATTAAAAAAACAGGTTTGTAACCTGTTTTTTTATACGCTTTCATCGTCTGGCACTGATTTATGATCAGCCATCATATCTTCAGCAAACTGCTCATTTAAAATCTTTTGAAGTCCTCTATCATCATGGGCAAAAGTCTCCCGTATTTCTTTGCATTTCACTATAAGTCTCTCCCTAATAAGGCGAATATATTTAAAATCAGAATCTTTTTCAATTTCTCGCCTATCATTCTGATGCATTATTCTTATTCTTGCTTCTTCCCTTGCAAGAATAATACTTGCAAACCTTGCAATACCATCACCATATTTGCTTCTTGACTTATCACTCATACTTAACGCGATATCAGATGAGTCAATGAAATCACAACGCATATAGTCGTCTTCAATTTCCTCCATCAATTTGCGTGTGAAATAGTTTTTTTCTCTTTTTATTCTTTCTTTGATGCCATATCTATGCTCATAAGAACGATCCAGTTTAAAAATTTTCATTCTTTTTAAACATTGAGTTTCTAAACAATCCCTACTAAGTTTATTAAGCCCCCTTAAATATTTAGTCAAGAAACCAATAGCATAATCGATATATGCCTCTTGATCTTTTGGTGGCACAATCTCAAAGTATTTTGTTGGATTTGTATTCATCAAATTAACAACATATTGTGGAACTTCTTTTCCTATCATCTTTTTCCTCCCCTTTACACAACTATATTACTATATTCATTCCCTTATGTCAATACCCTTTTTTACCAATCGATTACTTTATGCGTATGACTTTTGACATCGTCATAATATTTAAAATATTCTTCCTTAAATTTGGCTGTCTTTTTATCATTTTCCTTCTTTTTCTTTTTGTCCATTAGTTAAACCCCAGTCCTTTTAATTTGTTAGGGTTATCTCGCCAGTCTTCTTCCACCCTTACGAATAGTTTTAAAAGCACCTTTCCGTCAAGGATCTCCTCGGCGTACTGTCGAGCCTTCTGTCCTATCAACTTTAAATTATTGCCGCCTTTGCCTATAATAATCCCCTTATGCCTTTCAGCCTCACATACAATATCTGCTTCAATAATTGCAAGGCAATCTCGCTCATCAAATCTTGTAATCTCAACGGCTATACCATGAGGAATTTCCTGCCTGAACATATTGAGGCATGCCTCCCTTATCGCCTCAGCAATTAAGAATTTTACGCTTTTATCGGTGTAATAATCTTGGTCGTAAATATACCCCTCCCTTGTTGGCAGAGCATCTATAATTCTATCTTTTAAATCCTTTATCCCCTCACCAGTAAGTGAAGATATTTTTATATCTTCTTTTTCGTTACAATTTACTGGCTTATCGGCTTTGGTCTTCACAACTATAAGCGGCAGTCCTAAAGACCTAAGTTTTGTTATGTACTCTCTCTCCTCTTCATCGCTTTCCTTACTGCCGTCAATTAAGTAAATAATAATATCTACGCCACTTATTGCAGAGCGGAGGTTTTTCATCATATATTTATCGAGTTTGTTTTTGCTGTGATGCACGCCGGGGGTATCAACAAGCACGGCTTGGTACCCCTCTCCATTCATAATTCCTATTATATTATCACGAGTTGTCTGCGGTTTGGAAGACACTATCGCCACCTTTTCACCGACAAGGGTGTTGACAAGAGTGCTTTTCCCTGCGTTAGGCCGCCCAACTATCGCCACATATCCGCACTTAACCATCTTTTCTTCCTAAGCCTAGATTTAAAAGTATATTTTCAGTAAGGCTCATCATCCTACTTTCTTCCTCTTTTTCCATATGGTCATACCCTAGTAAATGCAACAGACCATGCACAAAGAGAAAAGATACCTCCCTTTTCAAGCTATGCCCATACTCCTTTGCTTGGGCCTTTGCCTTATCTTTACAAATTACTATATCCCCAAGAGGAAGGATATGATTTGGTAGACGCTCGCCCTCAAATTGTGACAGTTTCTCCCCCTCATGAATATCTAACAGCGGAAAGGAAAGTACATCCGTGACTTTGTCCACTCCTCTTTGCTCTTTATTGAGTTTTTGTATGCCCTCAGGACTTATGAAGGTAAGACCTAAAGCGATATCTTCCGCTTTATTTCCAGTCAGTTCTAATGCCACATCTGCAAGTTTCTTAAAGTTCCTCATAAGTAGGATTGGAACATTATTAAAATAAATTTTCATACGCCTCCAATTTCACGACTTACAGTAAGAGTATAGGTGATAATATGCACACCTGCTCCACTTTTTATCGTGACATTTTCCGCCTTTATTATCTCACATTCTTCTGTAGAAAGCAAGGCTTTTTGTTTTGCCTCTGAAATTTTTTCTTCTTTGACCTCATCAAACCCTTTTTCTATAAGTTCCGTTTTAGTCTCATAGTAAATTTTTTTATTTAATTTAAATGGCAGCAGTATATTTTTATTTAAATTCTCAGTTTTTTCTTCTAAATCATATTCACTGAATTGCATGCTTACCTTATGAGAATAGATGACAAGCCCAAAAAGAGATATCTCACTTTCCTCTACCTTCACGCCCGTGCGATAACGTTTATAATAACTTTCTCTATGTTCACTTTGCCCGCTAATCCAAACATCCGCCTCTATCTTCGCCATAGGTTTTACATCCCGTCTCTGCCCCTGCGAGTCTATTATAAAAGGCTGGACAAGGATTTGCCCTTTGCGAATTACCTGTCCCTCTTTAACGGCTAGTGTGCCTTGAATAAGCTCTATACTTGTAATCAAACAATCATACTCGCTGACAAGCGGATCATAAACGGTGGTCATCTCATCAGGGAGTAAACTCTCATGAATATTTACCACCACACTTTGCCCGATAATTGCCACGCTTACCGAACTAATCCTATCAAAATTATCTTTAAGTAAAATTTCCATTTGTTTTGTATTAAAATTTGAAATAAATCGGCTGTCTAAGTTCTCCTCAATAAAAGAGGTAATTTCGCTTGTTGCAAGTTTATCATTACCAAACACTTTTATCTGCCAAATTACATTCATTTGTGCAATATAGAACGCTACCGATAGCACAAGTGCCACAATTATACCATAAGAGGACAAAAACACTTTCCACCATGAATATGCTCCCTGACTTTTTTCACTTAAAATTTCAAAGTTATTATTCCTTAAAAATTTTCTTGTCTTTTTGGCGTCCCGAGGCGAAACTTCAATCACCGAAATATGCTTGTCCTTTCTCTCTAAGGATAATATTGTGACTTCCTTTATAAGCTGATTAAAAGCCCGCTCTTGATTTAACCCTTTAATCTCATATCTTACCTTACTTTCCATCCTCTTCACTAAACCACCTCCACCTTGGAGATTTGACCAACAATTTTCATGGTATTTTCAGTAAGTTCCTGCATTTTAAGATCCTTGCCTTCTACAATCACGCGTCCCTTTTTGACTTTAAAGGTTATCATCTCTTTGGAAAGCATGGTAAGTCCAGTATGCCCTTCAACATAAAGTATCTTACCTGATATATTTATTAGGTTATAACTATTTATAAGATTAGGATCTATTGACCCTATACCCTTTTTTATTTCCTCAAAAAAGTTGAACACCTTTTTCTCCCTTATATCTAAATTTATGCGGCGAAAACGATTTTTATTAATAAGATAAATAAAAGCCGCTTATCGCGGCTTTTATATTGATTTTGAATCTATATCATCAAGATTTATGCTTTTAAACAAATCAGCGAGTATGATTGGTCTCATCTCAGGTGGTACATTAGTTAATCTGTCAAGAAGTACGGGGTCGGCAAGGTATTTACTGTAGCAATGCTCGTTTCGGAATTTGGCAAATTCCTCATCTTCGGAAAGAGTCTTTCTTTCCTTAGGCTCATGCCTACTCATAAACTCTCTATATCTTCTCTCATCTTCCTCATTAAGCACATCATCAAACTCGAACGGATCATACTCTTCTTCTGTTGGATCTTCAGTTTTAAAACTTAGTTTTTCCTCTTTATCACCAAACTCATCAAAAATTAGATTAGGAAATTCTTCAGCCTTCGGCTCTTCATGGACTGGCTCGGGTTTCTTCTCCTCACTCTGTTCCACCTTTGGAATTTTAAATTTTACCTTCTTTGAATTGTTTGCCCTAATACAAACCAAAAGTATTACTAAAACTGCGGCTACACCTAGGGCAATCAATAAATATATCCACCACTGCATATTACTCTCCAGTATCCTGACCTGATACTGACCTTCTCATAGCAGTATCGGCTTGAAGATTCATAAGTTTGTAGTAATCCATAATTGAGAATCTGCCTTCTTGTATCGCCTGAGCAAGTGCCTTTGGTATCTCTGCCTCGGCAGAAAGCACATTCGTTTTCATCTCCTGAACCTCTATCTTGGCTTGTTGCTCGGCAAGCAGTGCGTCATTCTTTTTTCTTTCAGCCTCTACTTGTGCAAGAGCAATATCTTTTTGTGCACTCTTTGCCACCATTTCAGCACCCACATCTCTTCCAACATCTACACTCATTATTTCAAGCGAAACAAGGCTATACATATTACCTTCATCAATCTCACTATTAAGCCCCACAAGCAGTTTATCTGGCGAAGCAAGTACTGCTTTATGGCTTGCACTTAATGCGATATTTTGTATAATTAATTTCTGTATTCTTGCCTCCAAAGATTCCTGTCCAAGACCAGTGAGAAAGTTGTTTAAATTCACCTTGATTCCAGCCTTTACTTTGACAATAAGCTCAATACTATCTTGTGCTATTGCTTTAATCCCGTCGATTTCAACCATCTTTGGATTAACATAACTATTTAACACTTCCATGGAATCTTGACCAGCAAATTCAAGGGATTTTATCATATCAAAGTTTACATCTAGTTTGGCAGACTTTGCGAAACTAAAAGCCGAAAGGGTGCGTTTGATATTATTGCCTGTAAGGTAAAAGGCCTCAATCTCAGTAAAAGGAAGATTAAGTTTTGCATTCCTTGACATGATATAATTTTCAAGAAGTTCCTTAGTATTCACCTTTCTCCAACGAAGACTTGTAAGTTTTGCCATGGAAACGTGTGATTTAGAAAAAAGTGCGGTAAACCATGTCTTCATAGGCACAATAATGAAAAGAGCAATTACTGAAAGCAGTAATACACCTAAAATGACCGTTAATGCAATATAACCAGCCGTAAAAGCGTTTAATAATGAAATCATTTCTTCACCTCTGACCCTATTATAGCACACTAAAAGCCAGTTGTAAATACCCTATTTTTGCCCACTTCTTTGATAATAAAATAGATATTGTTGCGCATAACCCGCAAGACCGCCAAACTCGGAGACAAGATTATCCCTTATTTGATTACGATTTTCGAGTTTTGGATAATATGTATTGTACATTTTTCGTATCCATGTGTCGACAGGAAAAACATCCCCTCTACCATACCCAAAAAGCAAAATGCAATCTGCCACCTTTGGTCCCACGCCATATAGCGAAAGCAAGTTTTTACGCAGGGTAACAGTGTCAAGTTTTTGCCAGTTCTCCAAATCTTGTGGATTAACCTGTCTTAACACATTGAACAAATATTTATCACGGTAGCCTGCGCCTATGCTTGTAAAAAATTCAAGCGGCTGCGCTTTTAAGGTTTCGTAACTAGGAAAAGCACCCCCGCTGAGTTTTTCTCGCATTCTATTTAATATCACTTGTATCCTTTTTATATTGTTATTTGCTGAAATCAAAAAGGAAATCAGCATTTCAAACAGATCTTGCTTGAGTATTCTTATGCCATAGCCAAACTCAAGTGGCTTTCTTAGTATTGAAAATTTTGATAAGCGATTTTTGATATAACTATAATCGGTGTTAAGGTCAAAATAATGAACAAAAAAGTCAACATCTTTTGTGAGAATATCGTAACCTTTTTCAGTAGTCACAATCTCAGCATATTTATCGAGTGGAAAGACCTTATACTTGTCACCCTCTTTTGAATAGGAAAAAACTTGCCCACATTCGAGTATATGAACAGGATTAAAATCATCTTTGCCGATTATCTCAATTTTTTCTTTATGTTGTATAAACTTCATGACTGCCTCTAATCAAGTATACCACATATAATAAAAAAAGCACAACTAAGTGTTGCGCTAAATTTATTCTACTACTACATTTACAACTTTTTTAGCATTCTTTGTATCAAACTTTACTGTGCCATCACAAAGTGCAAAGAGTGAGTAATCCTTACCCATTCCAACATTCTCGCCTGGATATACCTTTGTTCCATGCTGTCTTATTATTATTGAGCCGGCAGTTACTTTCTCCCCTGCATACGCCTTTACACCTAAGCGTTGTCCTTGTGAGTCACGGCCGTTTTTAGTACTACCGCCACCCTTGTGGTGAGCAAAAAGTTGAGCATTAAACTTAAACATTTTTTACCTCCAATTTCGCATATCGTTTTTCATCTTGAATTATTGATTGAAAGGATTTATAACAAGTGTCAAACAAGAATTTTATCTTCTCTTCTTGTGCATCTTGATAGTTGGTTTTTATAACCAAATATCCATCGCTAATCTCTATAAATGCCTTAATGCGTGCACACTCTTTTACGCCAACTACGGCAAGTTGTGCCACGGTAGACAACTGACAACATAATAAGTCTTTGCCAAATTCATCTTTACCAGTATGCCCTACAACTTCAAATCCAAGAAATACATTTTTTTCTTTATAAAAAGTAATCTTCGTCATGATCTTACTTCTTTATAGACAAAATCTTTAATTGTGTAAAAGGTTGTCTATGGCCTTGTTTCTTTCTTTCATTTTTCTTTGGCTTATATTTGAACACAACGATTTTATCGCCTTTGCCATGTGAAAGAACTTCTGCCTGAACTAAAGCGCCTTTTACTACAGGATTTCCAGCAACAACTTGTCCATTATCGCTGATAAGTAAACACTCAAGTTCAATCTTATCGCCAACTGCATGATCAAGTTTTTCAACGCTTATTACATCGTTTTCACTAACTTTGTATTGCTTTCCACCAGTTTGTACTATAGCAAACATATTTTTTACCTCCTCTAACCAAACTCGCTGCCTCGCGGGTGCTGAAACTCAGACTTAAAAACCCCTTACAAGCGGATACTGGGTTATAATACCATAAGGCGAGCGTTTTGTCAAGTAAAATCGCTTATCTTAATAGAATTTATTATAAAAAAGACTTTCACTAGGAAAGTCCTTTTTAATTATTTTCTTTTCTCTTTCTTATCGTTCTTTACTTTAGATACTACGAAGTATACTACGACACCTGCAAGTATTACTGCTGAAACTACGATAAGAATTGTTCCGATTGTTTGGTATGATACTGTTGGAGTTGTATCGGTACCGCCAATGGTAAAGGTTATCGTCTTTTCTGCTGGCCAACCTGCTTGATCCTTTACTTTAAGTTTAAGTTCATATGTGCCTGCTGTTGAAAGATCATATTCATAAGTGTGAGCAGCCGCATCACCATTATTCTTAATCTCGGTCTTGGTTGTAGTGTTTGTAAGTGTTACCTCAAGTGTTTCAAGAAGTTCTGCATAAGTTGAGCCGCCCTCATCTTTAAGTTTGAGTGTTTCCTCAGAGATCTTGAGTGAAAGTTTGTCGCCTTTCTTGTATGCATCTGTCTTATTGTTAAGGAAGTCTTCTGTGGTATCAATAGTAGGTTTTACTGTATCACCATTGTAAATCGTCTTTGAAAGTTCACCCTTCTTGCCATTCTTGTCAAATACAACATACTTGATTGTATAGGTACCATGTTGAGAAAGTGTGTATTTTACATTTCCAGAATCTTTGTCATAATACTCATTTTTCTCATCTGCCCATTTGTCCATATAAATGGTTGCAAGAGGAGTTTCACCAGATGGTCTTTCAATAGAGATTTGAAGATAAGATTTAGCTTCGTCTATACCCTTGGTTGGATCTATATCATTGTTACCTTTAATATCTGCTGCGATTTCAGGAAGAGTTATAACTGTATCAAGATTATTATATGCCCTCTTGATTGTACTGAGGTCTACCTTAACGATTGGGTTGTCAGTATCTTGAACATCAAAGGTTTGTACATCACTTGGGTCTAGTGAAAGAAGTTTAACATTTGTAAGAGTGCCGGTATATTCAGTTCCAAAGCCATCTCTCGCAGTGTTAACTTTAAGCTTGCCATCTTTAAGGTCTACCGTAATATAGTAATCTTTATTATAAGCATGAAGCATTAAAATGCCATCATTCATATACAAATCGCCATTTGCAAGGCTTGTTGTATTCTCTTTAAGACTTGCTTTGTTATATTGTATTAAATATACATAATAACGAACTTTATATATGCCTTGTGAACTTGCACTAAACTCTTTATAGTTGTTGAATATATTGAAGTTGTTTGGCGCTTGACCACTTATTTCTTTAACTGCATAGTAGCCATCCTGTACTGAATTATCATTCTTATCAAGTCCCATATAACCAAAGGTATCATTAGATTTAACTGATACAACAGGTGTTGCAAGGTATTCAGGCTTTTCACCCACTCTTAATGTCTTTGTGGATGCGGAAATATTTTCAATAGAAGGTTTCTCCACCCTTGTTTTTTCATTTACAGTTGTGGTAAAGAAATTTGTGATACTATGATTTGCTGAGTCGATTGCAGTTACAACAATTTGATATTGTCCAGCACGCTCTGCAACAAAGGAGCCTGCGTCCACAATATATGTGCCTGCTACTGAGTTTGGATATACATTTTTACCCTCACTTGGCACCCAAGTTTTTACGCCGTCCTTAACGTGGTATACATTGACACTTGCTGTCATGAATTCAACTCTATCATCTGAATAGTAGATAGTTGGCAGAGTAATTCTATCACCTTGATTGCTTACAGTATCAAGAGTGCTGTCAACAGCTTTAAGTGTTGGAGCACTTGTATCATTGGTGTTTGCAATTGTCATTCTCTTGAGCCAATAACCGATATTGCCATCGTCGTCTACTGCGTAAAGACAAATCTCAAAACTACCTGCACCTTCTGGAATATTATCAAGAGTGATTGTAAGTTGTTTGTTTTCTGCAGTGAGAGTATACCAACCATTTGAAGTAGGTCTTGCAGCGGTAGAAATATTGCTATTTTCACCTTGTACAGGGGTAAATTCTATTGTCTCCCCTTCTCCTTCAATAGGGTTTCCACTTTCATCTAAGTAACGGTATACATAATTTCTGCGAAGTGATTTATCAATCTTATAACCGCTTGCATCATTGCTTGTTATTGAAGGCTCTGAGAATTTGATTACATCTTTTTCTACATATGAACTTTGTAAATTTCTTGGACCAGAAACAACTGGTGCAATTTCATTTCTTACATTAAGTTCTGTGAAATTCATCTCAATAACTTTTTGTGCTACTGTATTTCCAATACTTATATTGCCGTCTTTTGCGTAAGCATCTCTTGCTTCATAAAGTACTTTGTATGAGGTGGCAGATGCAGATTGAGCCTCGAATTTGTGTGAGTAATTAATGTATGCATAGCCCTCTGTACCCTTCTTATCTTCCTCGTTGGTAACGATTAAATAATGGTTATCTTTAAGCCACTTTGCAATTTCTTCATCTGAATTTGCAGTTGTAATATTGTCTTTTGCCATATCCTCTTTAAGAGAATAGTTGTATGTGATAAGATCGTTATAGTTTGTAAATTGGAAGATTAAGTTGTAATCAGCATATTCAGTTGTTTCAACAATAGTTGTACCACCTGGAGTTCTGATAATTCTTTTAAGTTCTATATCTTTAAGTTCTGCTGCGTTATCTTTTGCTCCAATAGCATAGACAATGAAATCATTGTATGGTGTTCTTGATTTCATTTTGTGCTCAGCATCAACATAATCATCGCCATTCATTGCATTTTTAGGATTTGCATCGTAAACATAAACTGAAGGGAGTTGTTGATCTTTTACACCCGTTACAGGGAATTGCACTGTACCATCCTTTGGATGATTGCCATAGAAGTCTGTAACTACATATTTAATTGTATAGTCACCATCTTTATTTGGTGTGAAATATCTTACGCCATCTTCTACGCTATAAGTGTCTGCAGTAACAGGAATAGGTTTATTGCCGTTGTCTTTATCCTTATACTCAATTACGATTTCATAGGTAACTGGTACTTTTTCGCTCTTTGGAGTGTCGTTGTTTGAAGTAAGTCCTTCAATTACTGGTAACTTTGTTCTAACACCAGTAACTGCAGTAGAGAATATGCTATCTTTCCAAGATGTTTCAAGGGTATATCCTGCATTATCATTCTTATCTTTATAATATCCGTCTTTCACCTCAAATTGTTTATCGGTAGAAACAACATATTTATCATTTTGATAGAATGTATAAGTAATAATGTAGGTACCAACGCCTGTTGTGTTTTTAATTAAATCACCGTCAACAACAAAATTGTCACCATCTTTTGTAATTTCAATGCCATCTTTAGAGCCACCTGCGATTGAAAGAAGAATATAGTCGTGTACTCCCTCTGGTCTAGCGTCATTATCCTCAAGATAGTATTTAATGTCATTGCCTTTGCTATCTTTTAATACCTTATCATTCTCATCATAAACTTTTGGAAGAGGAAGAGTAATATCAGTGTAACCATTCCCCTTTGCTGCAAGTAGAGCAAGGTCATATGTGAGGAAGGATGCATCAGTATCTTCAATGTTATCAAAAGCAAAGTGTGCGTTTGAAGTTGTGCACTCTATTGTATAGTCATAAGAATAAACATTTCCGCCTTTATCAGTCACTGAGTAAGAAACAACATAAGTACCTGTTCTTGAAGGAGTGAATGTACCATAGGTGCCTGTTTTTGCTGTATCATTATAAGAATATTTTGTTGTATCAATTTTCTCAAATACCGAAGTACCTTTGTAATTTACAGTAACATTTGAGTTTTGGAAGTTATCATCTGTTGCTTGTCCAGTAACTGTAGTATCGCCCACCTTATAAGTCTTTCCGCCATAAGTGTAATGTCCAATAGCAAAAGTATAACTATCACCCTTCACTACTTCATTGTTAGGTGCAGCACTTAATGTGATTTGATGCAGCGTATTAAATGTGGTGTCCAAAACCGCATCAGCGAGTGATGCAAGTGCACTTAATGGCATAAAAGATACGCACATTAAAAATGCTAAACCAAACATCATCCCCTTAAAAAGAATATTGTATTTTTTACTAGAATTGTTAGTCATAAAATAAACCTCTCATATCAAATTTAATTTGTCTCGTAATAGTCTTTATTCTACTCTATTTTGCCCGTAATGTCAACAGATTTTTATCATTAGAAGTAAAAATATTTTGTGGAAGGCAAATGTTATTATACAAAAGGATTTTGTCTTGTTTTGTCGAAGGCTCCTTTTCCTAAAAAACTAATAATATTTTTTTTAAATTTTAGATAATCTTGCACAAATTTTAAAAACATTAAATAGTATGTTAGTGTGAAAGCCTTTTAGGCTCTCTCAAAAATACATAAGAATTTTTAGGAGGAACTAATGAACTTTTTTAACAACGGCATGAACAATGGCGGTTGTGGATGCGATTGCTGCTCAATCATTACACTTTTACTTTTATTACAATGCCTTTGCGGCGGTAATAACGGCGGATGCGGCATCGACACTTGCACTTTAATACTTATCTTATTATTATGTGGATGCGGTGGCACAACCTGCGGCAACAGATGCTAAAACAATAAAAAACGGGAAAAGGACTAACTTTTTAGTCCTTTTTTTATTAAAACCCTTTACTTTTCATAAAATATCATATAAAATATACCTATAAAATCCTTAGGAGGCAAATATGAAATTTGAGAAAGGTGCCGAAGTTATTTGGCAAGATAGAAAAAGACACTTTGGTCTTCCATGGTCTTTTTATAGATATTACTTAGTAAAAAAGGAAGGCGAATGGGTAAAACTTTTTAGACATAAAGGGTTTTTATCGGCAATCATTCACGAAACAAATGTATACCGTTGCAATGATATTTCTATGCAGCGTTCACTTATAGACCTCATTTTCCGTACTGGAACAATCGAAATTATGACCGATGATGCTGATACTCCAGTATTCCACTTAAGACATATTGCTCACCCTTATGAAGTACGCGACCTGCTTTCCAATACCATTGAGATCGAGAGGAAGAAACGCGGGGTTAGCCTTACTGAAATTAGACACTAAATTAGGACAGACACCACTCGGAAAAATGCATTTTAGGTTGTTCCAACATAAAATGTATTTTTTTACGCGGACACGCACATTAAAAATGTGCTAACCGCTACCCTCGCGGTTTCTCCGCCTAGTCCTCTTCCATAAGCGGGGCGGAAACCCCATTGTTTCCGCGATAATATGTTTGGACAGACACCACTCGGAAAAATAGCCATAGTGACAAGCTATGGCTTTTTTATTCCCCAAAAGGCACTATTTAAAAATATTTTTGAGAAAATATGAAAAATTTTAAAATTAGGTATTGACATATTATTCCTTATGCGGTATAATATAGCCATAAAGGGAGGGAAATATGACAAAAGAAAGATTAATCGAAATAATTGAGGAATGCAATCGTACCGATAACATTGACTTAATTATAGCAAGGACAAAAGAGGTGGTTGCAACACGCAACCCATACTTTATTTGCGACTTTGCTGAATTTGTAACAAAATCAGATCATCCACAAGTGATGCCTAAACTAGAAGACGGCATGATTGCCACTGGCGACCTTGTACACTGCTACGAATTTGCATTTTGTATGGCAGACCATGACAAAAAGTTTAATTTAACAAGGTTTGAGGATCTTATGATTGAAAACAAAATGGCTAAACTTCAATACTATTTTATGGAATGCGTGAAAGGCAGAAACGGCAAGAAACTTTTTAACTCTTTCGTATTTTGCGCACCAAGCAAATGGCTTAAAGCCTTTGAAGAAAATAAAGAATTGGCTTGTCTAAACACAGCATATAACGACCAATGGTTGCCTGCTTTCACTTCATATATAGAGTGTAAAGAAGAAAACACAAGAAATAAAGAAGGATTTGAGGCAAGAATCGCAAGAGTAAAGGCAGCATTAAAATCAGGCAATCCTCTTGAAATAAATAATGCCGCTGAATATGATGCAGAAAGTGAAGAGGAAATACAAGAACTTTTTGAGGCAATGATGGCAACAGATGATCTTCTGCACATATATGAACTTTACTGCTCAGTACCCGCTTTGACAGATAATCAGCGTACTATTATTTTAGATTACATGAGAAACAGCGACCAACTTAATAGTGCGAAATATATGTACTATGTATGCGCTTATACCGATCTATCTGCAAAAGAGGTGGCAAAAATGCTGGAAAGTGCGAAAAAGACTGGAAACAAAGAATATATAGAAAAAATTGAACAAGTGCTTCAAGCAAAACTTGAAGAAGAAAGTGAATAAGGAGGAGATTATGAATAGAATGACAAGTGGAATTTTAAAATTGGTTGCAGGTATTTTAATCCCCGCAGTGCCTGCCGCTGTTTTAGTGGCTGGATGCATAAACTACAAAATGTCAGAGAACATTACACAAGCAGCTTATGTATCCTTTAAAGAAACTGCCGAGTACCAAGATGCACTCAAAATAAAAGCCAAAAGATTGGAGATAATTAATAAACAATTTCAAAGTGGTGAACTTTCAGCGAGAGCATACAATGAGGAAATGGAATATCTCGACTCTAACGAATGGCTTAAAGACACAATTTATGCAACTAATCCTTCTTTAAGTGAAAAACTTGATGAGGCAGAAATTAAAAACCGTGCAGGATTGGCAGGGGTTATTTGTGGAGGAATACCAATTATGCCTTGTGTAATTATCTCCATTTATCCCGACGGCCCATCATTAATCACAAATGGAGCACGTGATATTAAAATGTCACGAAAAAGAAAGACAACATTTGAAGAATGCAAAGAAATTGAAGAGGATGACGAAATGTAAAAAGCAAGAGGATTAAACCTCTTGCTTTTTATTTATTATTTCTTTCATTGAAACAGCAACACCCTCAAGATAATCCATTGCAAATTTGTAATCTGCTATTTGATTTTTATCTAAGGTAATGTAACCACTACCCACACTGTCTGTTTCATTATCGACTATTGCAATCTCATCATCAAAAAGAAGGTAACCGCTTTTGATAATATTCAAAATCTTCTGATTATTATCAAGTGCATTTATATCTACAAAATATGTCCATGGCAAAGTTTTACGAATGTAATCAAGGAGAAGTTTCTTTTTTTTTAACTCGGGAAGATCGTTAATATCAAAAATAAACACCCTCTTAAAATCAATTCCCCTTTGCATCGCTTCGATATTATACTCCCTAAACCTTTTTTCGTTGCGATCTTCACTCCATTCATTAGGCATCATCATAGAAACTGAGCGAATTTTCTTGGTAAATTTAGAAGTAAAAAACTTTTCAATATATTTATAAAACTGTGCGGTAGGCAAACTTTTAGTCATTGTTAAATCATCCACCTTTAATGCTCCACCATCTACAACAAAGGTTTGACCTGTGGCAAACTTATGTGCCGTCAAAAATAGATAAATATCTTCACTCACCTCTTCCAGCATTCCAAGTCTTCTGTATTGTACATCATTTAGGCAACTTGGAATATTTGTCATAATGCAGTTGATACGGATGCCGTATCTTTCACTATAATGGGATGAAAGAGAAGAAACAAGCTCTCTTTTGAACACTTGCGCTGCATTATTCCCAGCCGAAGAAAGCAGAACAACACTCGCAAAATAGTCCATTTTCTCAATAAGTTCACGAATTAAAATATTTGGGATGAAAAAATATTTTTGTAAGCCTAACTCAAAATTTTCGGTGTCACAGTTCCCTAATTCTGTAATCACAAGTCCAGACAATGTGTCGACAATACTTCCACATACTGAAATCACATCTTTTTCATTTTCAAAATCTACCGCCTTTAAAATAGCACCTTGCAATGCCGGAGGATTTTCTTGCTTTGAATATAAACCTATAACTTTAAAATTCTTTTCTAGCAAAAGATTTGCGATACTCATTCCGATATCACTACTTACATCCGCTACCGCTATAACACTTTTATTTTCTTCCTTAATCGACCTTTTATCAGATGGTTTTTGTGCTGATTTTGGCACACACCAAGATTTGCCCACCTTAACGGCACCGTCTATTTGCCCGTTCATACATAGTGCGCGTACTCTACGCTCCGATATCTGCCAAGTTGTCGCCGCTTCCTTAATTGAAATATAATTTTCCATGCCTAAATATACCACATTGGGAATAGTTTGTCAATTATTTACTAAAAAATGCGAGATACGGAATAATTACTTACTCTGCTCTCGCAATTTATTTATATAATTTTCAAAATAATCAGGAAGCGGAATTTCAAAGTGCATGACCTCTTCTGTGCGTGGGTGGGTAAACTCTAAGGAGTAGGAATGAAGAAGCTGCCCGTTAAGCCCCTTCACTGGTTTGCCGTACACATCATCACCCACCACTGGATGACCAAGCGACTTGGCATGAACGCGGATTTGATGGGTACGCCCCGTTTTAAGTGAAAACTCAACAAGGCAGGCTGTCGTAAATCTTTTTATCACCCTATACTGCGTAATTGCAATTCGCCCTTTTTCAGACACCGCAATCTTCTTTCTATCTGACTTACTACGGTCAAGATAGGTTTCAATCTCCCCCTCGTCATTTTTCAAGTTGCCGTCAAGAAGTGCGAGATATTTACGCTTGCAGGTTTTATCTTTAATTTGCTTTGCAAGTGAGATATGCGATGCATCGTTCTTTGCCACCACCATAAGACCTGATGTATTTTTATCAAGCCTATGTACAATACCTGGGCGGAGCACCCCATTAATTCCACTTAGGTCTTTAATCCTATATAATAAACCATTTACAAGAGTGCCGTCACGGGTGGAAGAGCAAGGGTGTACCACAAGGCCTTGCGGCTTATTGACAACAATCAAATCTTCATCTTCATAGATAATCTCAAAATCAACATTTTGCGGTGTGGCGTCAAGAGGTTTTACCTCACTAATTTCAAATTCCACCTTTTGATTTGCTTTGACCTTCTCCCCCGCCTTCACCTTTTTGCCGTCAAGAAGAATGCTACCATCATCAATCAAGTTTTTTATATGAGCGCGTGAAAAATTAGGATATCTATTAAAAAAAACGATATCTAAACGGCTGTTTTTTTCACTTTCATTTATATAAAACGAACTCATTTTTCTTCCTTTGGTTTTTCTTTAGGCATGATGAATAGAAAATAAACAATAAGAATAACTATACCAACGCACAAAGCAACATCGGCAAGGTTAAAGACTGGGAAAGACATAAAATCAAAGTCTATGAAATCACGAACATAACCTAGGAAAATTCTATCAAATAAATTTCCAAGGCTTCCACCGACTATAAAACCAAACGCTACACTCAGCGTTTTTGATATTTGCGTCTTACTTTTAACAAACTTTAAAACATAACAGGTGATAAATATGCCTATTAATAGTGCCGTTAAAAGTATAAGAAATATTGTTTTCCCCTCAAAAATGCCATAACCCGCACCCGTGTTATGCACTTTAATAAACCTAATAAACCCCGGAATGAAAGGAAGAGGCTCACTCCCCAAAAAGCCGTCAAAATAATATTTTGTGCCTATATCTACCCCAAACACTACAAGCGAAAGCACTATGGCAATTATAAGCGGTGTCCATCTATTTTTATTCTTCAACTTCAAGTCCCTCTGGAAGCAGCAAGTAAAGCCTATCTTCATCAAGCACTATAAACTTGGCATTCATGCCATAGGTTACACCTTGGAAATAGTCTAGTATTCTTGTTTCTTCGCCCTTATCACAACTTTCAATACTTATTATAACCGCTTTTTTATCTTTTAAGAACTGTGCATAATCCTTTGCTTGCAAAAAGGTAACGGGATAGTAAACAGGAATGCCGTCAATATGGTCTACCCTGTTTGTAGTTTTGCCGTCTTTAAATTTATATGTAGCCTTGGTTTTAGGCTTTTTATCAGGTTTTGTTTTTTGTTCGCTACTTTCAAAGCCAAGCGCTTTGAACACATAACCCATAAATCCCATATTTCACCTCTTAACAAGAGAATAACATAAAGATTAAAAAAAAGCAACTGCCTAAGGCAGTTTTGAAAGTTTACTTGTCTCTTTTTGTTAAATCAATTCCATAAAGCTCTTTCATACAAATATTTCTTAATACAGTTTCATATTTGCCGGTAAACTCTAATTTTAAAAATAATTCGCGGGGTTTCGCTTCCATATCTACCAACATACCAAGCACCTTCCTAAGTCCTATATGTGCCTCACCTTCCAAAAGTCCTTTAGCTTGTCTTTCACTTATATGACAAAACTTGGCGAATTCCGCCAAGTCCATTCCATGCACTTCCATAAATTTTTGAAAATTTTCTTGTCTTGTTATTAGTTTCATATTTCCTCCTATGATTCATATATAGAATCATTTTGTCACATTTAAAAACTTTTGTCAAATGATTCACCAATTGCATTATATGAAAATTTAATGCAATTTAGGAATATTATGTAAGTATGAAAAAAGTAATTACATTTGCTGATCGAATTAAAGAAATGAGAACTGACCTTGGTATTTCACAATACAAAATGGCAGAACTTTTGGGTGTTTCACAACCTACTATTGCAAAATGGGAGGCTGGAATAATTGAACCTAATTTAAAAACAATAAAAAAGATTTGCCAAATTTTAAAAGTATCAAGTGATTATTTAATAGGTTTGGCTGATTTTTAAACTTTGACATCGACTTTTTTAAATCAAAAAAGTAATGATAACTTCATGTCTTTTTTGATTTTTTAGATTTCTCCGCTCCACTGCGTTTCGGTCGAAATGACAAAATGAAGTTTGTCGTAATAACAATGTGCATACTATTAAACAACTTAAAAGCGTTTGTGGGAGTTCGAGGGGAATCGAAACCCCTCGAGTCTTTTGGTTACTTTTCTAGCATAGAAAAGTAACATAATAAAAAAAGATATGATTACTCATATCTTTTTTATTTCTATTCAGTTTGTAATTATTCGATGATTGATGAAACAACACCAGAACCAACAGTTCTGCCACCTTCACGGATAGCGAAACGAAGTCCTTGCTCGATAGCGATTGGGTTAATAAGTGTAACTGTCATATTAACATGGTCGCCAGGCATAACCATTTCTACGCCCTTCTCAAGTTCGATAACACCAGTGATATCGGTAGTTCTGAAATAGAATTGTGGACGGTATCCATTGAAGAATGGAGTGTGACGGCCACCCTCTTCTTTCTTAAGAACGTAAACTTCTGCTACGAACTTAGTGTGTGGGTGAATTGAACCTGGTTTGCAAAGAACTTGACCTCTTTCGATTTCATTTCTTTGAATACCACGGAGAAGAAGTCCAGCGTTATCACCTGCGATTGCTGCGTCAAGTGATTTGTGGAACATTTCAACGCCTGTAACAACAGTTTGTTTCTTAGCGCCAAGACCAACGATTTCAACAACATCGTTAACCTTAACCTGTCCTCTTTCTACTCTACCAGTTGCAACAGTACCACGACCAGTGATTGTGAATACATCCTCAACAGGCATTAAGAAAGGTTTATCAATCTCTCTTTGTGGCTCAGGAATATAAGTATCAAGAGCATTAAGAAGTTCCTCAATAGGTTTGCAAGCAGGATCATCTGCCTTGCCAGCTTTTGCTGCTTCAAGAGCTTTAAGAGCAGAACCTTTGATGATTGGAGTTGTATCTCCTGGGAATCCATATTCAGTAAGAAGGTCACGGATTTCCATTTCAACAAGTTCAAGAAGTTCTGGATCGTCAACTTGATCAGTTTTGTTCATGAATACTACGATGTATGGAACACCTACTTGTCTTGCAAGAAGGATGTGCTCTCTTGTTTGAGGCATAGGACCATCAGTAGATGCAACAACGAGGATTGCTCCGTCCATTTGTGCAGCACCTGTAATCATGTTCTTAACATAGTCTGCGTGTCCTGGGCAGTCTACGTGTGCGTAGTGACGAGCAGCAGTTTGATACTCTACATGCGCGGTGTTAATTGTGATACCTCTTGCCTTCTCTTCTGGGGCCTTATCGATATCAGCGTAATCCATTTTGTCAGCGTTACCACTAAGGGCGCTCCACATAGCGATAGCGGCTGTCAAAGTGGTCTTACCATGGTCTACGTGACCAATTGTACCAACGTTTACGTGTGGTTTGTTTCTAACATAAGCTTGTGCCATTGTTATAAATCTCCTTTTTATTTTTTAATTTTACTTTGTAAGTTTAGCATACAAAAACTTTTTTTCAAAATGTTTTTCATATGTTTTTAAAAATTTTTAATTCTTTTTTGCTCTTTTTCCGATAATATCTTCGGCTATTGAGCGTGGAACTTCTTGATATTTCTCAAATTCCATTGTAAATGTTCCCCTTCCTTGTGTTTGAGAACGAAGGTCGGTTGCATAACCGAACATATTTGCAAGTGGAACCTCAGCGTTGATTACTTGTACCCCTGGTTTTGTTTCATTACCAGTAAGCATTCCTCTACGAGAAGTAAGGTTGCCCATAACTGTACCAAGATAATCGTCTGGCACCTCAACCTGCACCTTCATGATAGGCTCAAGTATAACTGGATCGGCTTTCTTAGCTCCATCTTGGAATGCCATTGAGCCGGCAATCTTGAACGCCATTTCGGAAGAGTCAACTTCATGGTAAGATCCATCAATAACTGTAACGCGGAAGTCAACAGTGTCATAACCTGCAAGCACGCCGTTATGAGCAGCCTCTTGAATACCATTGTTAACTGGTTGGATGTATTCTTTTGGAATAGATCCGCCGACTGTCTTATCTACAAATTCGTAGCCAGTGCCTGCTGGAAGTGGCTCCATTTCAATTACGCAGTGTCCATACTGACCTTTACCACCGCTTTGACGGATGAATTTACCCTCGGCTCTTACTGGTTTTCTGATAGTTTCGCGGTAAGATACCTGTGGGTCACCAATGTTTGCCTCAACCTTAAATTCACGAAGAAGACGATCTACGATAATTTCAAGGTGAAGTTCGCCCATACCTGAAATAAGTGTTTGACCTGTCTCTTGACTTGTCTGTACGCGGAAGGATGGGTCCTCACGCATAAGTTTTGCAAGGGCAAGAGCCATTTTCTCTTGCATATCTTTTGTCTTAGGCTCGATAGCAAGTTGGATAACCGGGTCTGGGAATTCCATACTTTCCAGTTGGATTGGATGTTTTTCATCACAAAGTGTATGTCCTGTGATTGTATCTTTAAGACCTACGATAGCGGCAATATCACCTGCACCAACCTCGCTGATCTCTTGACGCTGATTTGAGTGCATTCTGATAAGACGGCCAACACGCTCTTGTTTCCCAGTGTTAGAGTTGTAAACATATGAGCCTGCTGTAAGTTTTCCTGAATATACACGGAAGAAAGTAAGTCCACCAACATATGGATCTGTCATAATCTTGAATGCAAGACCTGCAAATGGTGCGGTTTCACTTGGAGCGCGTGACTCCTCTTCCCCTGTATCTGGGTTGACACCAGTGATGTGATCAATGTCAAGTGGAGATGGAAGATAATCTACCATTGCATCCAAAAGCATTTGAACACCTTTGTTTTTATAAGATGAGCCGCAAAGAATTGGAACAAGTGTCTTATTAATTGTTGCTTTTCTTATTGCTTTTTTAAGTTCGTCTATGCTGATTTCTTCACCCTCAAAATATCTTTCAAGAAGTGCATCATCAGTTTCTACGATTTTTTCGATGATTTCATCATGAAGTTTGCTTGCCTCTGCCTTGAATTCGGCTGGAATGTCAGTGATTTCAATCTCTTTTCCCATATCATCCTTATATATTTCGGCTTTCATGGTAAGAAGATCAATAATTCCTCTGAAATTATCCTCAGCACCGATTGGCATCTGTATTGGAAGCGGATTGGTTTTTAATCTTGCTTTGATAGAATCAACACATCCGAAGAAATCGGCAGCATCTCTATCCATCTTATTTACATATATTATTGTTGGCACCTTGTATTTGGTTGCTTGACGCCATACGGTTTCAGTTTGTGGTTGAACCTTATCACGGGCAGAAAGAACAAGTACCGCTCCATCAAGCACCTTAAGGGAACGCTCAACCTCAATAGTGAAGTCAACGTGTCCTGGAGTATCAATAATATTGATTTTGTGGTTCTTCCAGTAGCAAGTGGTACAAGCAGATGTGATTGTAATACCACGCTCTTGCTCCTGCGCCATCCAGTCCATAGTTGCTGCACCATCATGTACCTCACCTATTTTGTGTGTCTTACCAGTGTAATACAAGATACGCTCAGTAGTTGTTGTTTTACCAGCATCGATGTGCGCCATGATACCAACATTTCTGGTCATTTCTAGGTTTTCCATAAAATTATTTTTCCTTTTATATGATTTATAACCTTTTTAAATGAGGTTTAACATTGTTTTTTTGATTTTCACGCTTAGAAATACATTAAACAAATAGATAATTTTTGAATTTTTTAGATGATTCGCAAGGCTCGGCCAAAATCCCTCATCAGCCCCAACGCCCATCTTCGCACGAGAGTCACCGCAAATCGCCAACGCAAGTGCGATTTCGTTTGGCGGTGAAGTGCGAACTGCGGCGTCCTGACCATAGGAATTTATGTTAGTAAATTCCGCGGTTGTAAAGCCGATAGGTCGCGCTCTTACCACTTGAAGTGTGCAAAAGCCTTGTTCGCTTCAGCCATTCTGTGCATTTCATCACGGCGTTTAATTGATGCACCAGTATTATTGTAAGCATCAATAATTTCACCAGCGAGCTTTGCGTCCATTCCTCTTTCACCGCTTCTCTTCCTAGCAAATGCTACCATCCAACGGATTGCGAGTGTTTGGCGTCTTTCAGGTCTAATTTCCATAGGTACTTGGTATGTTGCACCACCTACTCTTCTAGACTTTGTTTCAAGTACAGGTTTTACATTTTCAACCGCTTGAGTGAAAACTTCAAGTGGCTCTTGACCTGTCTTGTTTTTTACGATATCAAATGCCCCATATACTATTCTTTGTGCGAGACCCTTCTTTCCACTTTGCATTACTTGGTTTACAAGTTTTGTAACCACTGTGCTTTTATATATAGGATCTGGAAGAACAGTTTTCTTTACGGCACTATTTCTTCTTGGCATAATATTCCTCCTTTATATTTTTACTTTGTTTTCTTAGGGCGTTTAGCGCCGTATTTTGAGCGGCCTTGTTTTCTGTTGACTACACCAGCGGTATCAAGTGTTCCACGAACAATGTGATATCTTACACCAGGTAGGTCCTTAACTCTGCCACCACGAATAAGTACTACGCTGTGTTCCTGCAAGTTGTGTCCAACACCAGGAATGTAGCAAGTACCTTCTTGTCCATTTGAAAGTTTAACTCTGGCAATCTTACGAAGCGCTGAGTTAGGCTTCTTAGGAGTTGCTGTTCTTACTGAAAGACAAACTCCTCTCTTTTGAGGGCACTCTTCAAGAAGTGGTGCTTTTGATTTTTTCTCAAAAGTTTTGCGTCCTTTCTTAACAAGTTGGTTTATTGTAGGCATACCTTTTCCTCCTTTTTAAATTTTGTCTAAAAAAATTCACGGCAAAGTTGTCGTGAATTTAATCCTGCATAAAAAGTGTATCAAACATGAACAACACGATTGCCTTATATGGCAACTTTGCAAAGCGTACTTTGCAAATCAGCGACTAATGTCACTTGTTGTTTGTTTATGCCCTTTTTTGAGCATCGCTTTCGACAACAAAGCATACGCGGATTATTATACCCATTTCCCCTGCCGTTGTCAACCATTTTTCTTAGTTTTTTCAAAATAAAAAGGAGATTTTACTCTCCTTGTTCTTCTTCAATTTCTCCCGCGCATTCGGATGGCAGTTTGATATCTGTTAAAAAGCCTGTATAATTAACACAAATCTCACTATCATTCTCAAATGGACTATCAAAAAGATCAATATCATTCAGTACTGCAAAGTCTTGAACAAAATTTGGGAGGTGTTTGCATAATGTCCATTCTTGAAGTATTTTCTCTCCCCTTCTTACCAATCTTTCGCCAGCAGGTTTTAATTTACTTTTTGCGTATTTTAGCATGCTTACGCTATTAAAAACCAAAGATGCTATCTTAAGTGGATCACTATTAGCGGCAACACCTATCAGCCATGTTGTAACGCCAGCCATGCACCAAAGCCCTTCCGAAAGTAAATTTTTTTCTCTTTTACTCTTAATTTGCTTATTTAAACTTTCTATATATGGCCAAATTATATACCTTTCTATAGTTTGTGCAGCCTCAATATACCTTGCTTGATTTAAGTTGTAATCCAGTTTTTGCTGTTTTGTGCCTTGCTCATTAAGAAATGCCCTCACCTCGTTATCTTCATCTATATAGCGTTTTATCTTTTCATAATGTTTTGGGTATTTCTTTATATAGTCATCTGTGCACATTATATCATCGCCGATTATTCCCATTATTCGCCTCTTTTAACCTTCAATTTGCAAACCATTGTCAGTTTCCGCTTTCACTTCAATGTAATCCCAAGCATCTAAAGGCGATTTTAGTTGACTGATTTTCTTATTTTCAAACTCTGGCAGTCCGTACGTAACATTTGCATATGGCCCCTTTGTAAGTCCATTAATTGCTATAAAATCATCGATGTATTTTGGATAGCATTGGAACATTCTCCATTCATTTACAAGCTGACAGGTGCCGTCCTTTAAATTATCGAGGCTCTTATGAAATCTATGCACCTTTAAAGTTTTTAATATTCCTGCGCCTAGACAAGCACCACCCAAAATATATTGTGCGATGGCTGTCTTTTGATCTGGGTTGGTGGCACCCAACAACATATTTACAGTTGCCAAAGCACCCCAAAAACCCGCGTGAAAAACTGATCCTGCAAAATTATTACTGTATTCTATTTGCTTATCCCTAACATTGTTAAATTGTTGTGAGAAAAACATATCCTCTATTTCACCAGCAAGGTGCTTATAAAATAGGACTTTTTGTGCATATGCCTCCCTATCCTTCTCACTGCCCATGCTTGCCGCATTTGCTTCTTTCATTGTAACATGATTAAGATATGCACTATATGCTGATAATTTTTCCTCTCTTGTTCTATCCAATTTTCTATTTGCCATTTTTTCACCCCACATTTTCTTAACCTATTCTAACATATGCCCATGCCACTGTCAATATCAAAATTAAAAAAAGGTGCTTTAAAATGCACCTTTTTAATTATTATCTTCACTTTCGTTGTACAAGTCTGAAAGAGTGTTTTGAAAATTTTTATATATCTTTTGAATATCTCCTTTGTCTCCATATTGCTGCATTGTTAAAAACTCTGCAAATGTGAATTTATGCAAATCCTTCAAATACTTGTTATAAAAATCCGCAATGAACAGTGGATTTTGTCTCATTATTCCCCATTCAATTTTAAATCTTTGAACTCCTATAATTTGTCTAATAATGTCTAGTGGAATGACATTATTTTTAATTGCTTCCACCACCGCCGAACTATCTTTTAATTTATCACAGTAATGCAGCACCATACCCACCGTTTTATTGTTGGTAAGTTCCAGCGACTTTGTTATATAAGGATTAACTAAACCATTTTCTATTTTAGGTACACATATTTTTCTATATTCTTCTGTAACCTCTCCCCATCCTTTTCCGCTGTTCAAAGATGCACTTAGGAAATCATTATCTAGTTTATCAAAATATGTCTTGGCTTTAGGGTATAATGCACAATATTTTTCTTTCCTTTCTTCATGACTGATGTCAGAGCCGCAAATTTCATATACATCCAAAAATTCTTGTATTACCTCCATAACCTCTTGTTTTGAATAGGCGCCATACCACTCCACGCCTTTCGCATTTCCTTCGTTGTTTTCACTATAATTTTTCTTATCGTAATAGAACATATTTTCTCCTTAATATAATTCTAACATATTTCTAGAGTTTCGTCAAGAGTTAATCATTTTATCAAAATCACTTTCGCTTATTATCTTGACGCCTAGAGCAAGTGCCTTATCATACTTTGAGCCAGCATCAGCACCCGCAAGTACAAAATCAGTATTCTTTGATACACTTGATGAGGTTTTTCCGCCAAGGCTTTCGATGATATCTTCCGCTTGTTTGCGGGTATATTTTTCTAAGCCGCCCGTTAGTACCACCGTCTTACCAAAGAAAGGTGAAGAGGAGACTTGTCCTACATTATCAACCTTTTTAATCTCAACGCCATGATTTAAAAGGGTTTCAATTTCCTTTAAATTTTCTTCATCTCTAAAAAAGTCATAAATTTTTTGTGCAACAATTTCACCAACATCACGAATTGCTGAAAGCTCACTAAGTGAGGCATTTTTCACATTATCCAAACTCTTAAAATGTTTTGCAAGGTCTTTTGCCGTTTTATCGCCAACCTCACTTATTCCAAGGGCAAACAAAAACCTATTTAATTCAATTTTTTTGCTATTTTGAATGGAATTATATATATTTTCGCTCTTTTTTTCCTTAAAACTATCTAAAGAAAGTAAATCTTCCTTCTTTATACTATATATATCGCTAAGTTTACGCAAGCCGAGTTTGTCATAAAATAGTGCGGCTGTTTTTTCTGAGAAGCCCTCAATATTAAAAGCGTTACGGCTAGCAAAATGAGAAAGACGATCAACCACCTGCTCCTTACAGCCAAAATGATTTGGACAGAATAGTAGTGGCCCAACGCGGTTTAAAGTATGTCCACAACTTGGGCAATTTTTTGGCGGGTTTATCTTGGTGGAATTAGGCAATTTTTCAGCCAGTCCCATAACCTCAGGGATGACTTCATTGCTACGCCTTACAAAGACGCGGCTATTTTTATACACTCCCTTTCTTTCTATATCTTCTATATTATTTAAGGTTGCACGACTGACGGTAGCACCCGCCAGTTCCACAGGGTCAAGAAGTGCAATAGGGGTTACCCTTCCACTTCGCCCTACCTGCCAAATTACATCTAATATTTCGGTGGTAATCTCTTGTGCCTCAAACTTATATGCTATCGCCCATTTAGGGAATTTATTGGTAAAACCTATCTTCTCCCTAGGTGCGACCTTATTTATTTTGATAACCATTCCGTCAATAAGCACATCCAGTTTTGCCTTCTGTTTATCTATCTTTTCAATTTCTTTAATTGCCTCATCAATGTTTTTAACAACAACGAAATACAGTCCCGTTTGAAAACCATTCGCCTTTAAAAACTCATGCATCTCGCTTTGAGTTTTAAACTCCTTTCCCTCGCACTTAAGCACCGAATAGCAGAAATAGTCAAGTTCACGCTTTGCCGTCTCCTTAGGGTCAAGATTTCTTATCGCACCCGCCGCCGCATTGCGTGGATTTTTAAGTTTTTCTTCGTTAATTTTGTTATATCGTGCAAAGGCCTTATTTGTCATCATTCCTTCGCCTTGGACGAGCAGTTTGCCTTTAAACTCTATGGTAAGAGGCACCGATTTGATTGTCCTAACCTGCAAGGTAACATCCTCGCCCACACTACCATTGCCGCGGGTTGTGGCAGAGATAAACTGGCCGTCATTATATTCAAGCACAATCTGCAAGCCGTCAAATTTATACTCCATAACAAAGTCAGTACCGCCGGTCTTAGCGTCCATTTCCTTCATCCAAGCACGCAGGTCTTCAAAATCACGCACCTTATTTAAACTGTAAAGTGGCACCTCATGGTGTTTTTTTGTAAAGCCGTCCAAAACAGTATCGCCAACCCTCTGCGTTGGTGAGTTTTCTAAAATTATTCCTGTTTCCTTTTCAAGATCAACAAGCCTATAATATAATTTATCATACTCGGCATCTGAAATTGTCGGATTATCATAGACATAATAGTTGATATTATGCTTTCTTATCTCATTAATAAGTTTTTTGATTTCTTCGAGTTTATCCATTACCCCTCCTTAATCTCAAGCGGTGCAAGTTCCAGCATTAAACTTTTTTTGCCAAAACCTTCAAAAATTATATCACCAACAAGTCCGTCTGGCGTGATTTCAACAATAAGCCCCTCTCCGTACTTTGGATGTTCCACTGTCTGTCCCACCTTATAGATAGAAATGTCTTTAAGCGGTTTCTCCTCTTTTTCGGGTTTTTGTAGGAAGGAGGTGTGATTGAAAATATATTCTGGTTTTGGCTCAGGTTTTGAAATGGTTGGCCTGTCTAAAGACAAAAGTCCAAGTTCCCGTATAAACCTACTTGGCATTTGATATTGACTTCCACCATATAAAAAGCGTTTTGAACAGTGCGACATAAAAAGCACTTCTTCCGCACGCGTAAGAGCCACATACAAAAGACGCCGCTCTTCCTCCACCTCTGAGTTTTTCATTGATCGTACTATTGGGAAAATACCGTCCTCAAGTCCTATCACAAAAACCACTTTAAATTCAAGGCCTTTCACGGCATGCACCGTGGCTATGGTAACCGCACCATTTTCACCTATTTCATCACTATCTGTTTTTAAAGTGATGCTTTCAAGAAATTCAGACAAGTCTGCCTCAGGGTTTAATTCAACAAAATCTTTGACGGAAGATATAAAACTGTTTATATTTAAAATCCTATTTAAATCTTCCTCATCTTTTGCATTAAAAGCCTCAATTATTTGGAAATTTTTGATAACTTCACTTACAAAATCAATAAGTTTGATTTTCAAGTGGCAAAGTTTAATATATGTCTCCCTAAAATTTACTAGTTTCTTATATAGTGGCGGCTCGTTTAATAATTCATTTCCCGTTATCACTTCAAGCATACTTTTTCCGCTTTCGGCTGCGATATTTTTAAGTTTTGCTATTCCCACCTCGCCTATTCCACGCTTAGGAAAATTGATTATTCGTTCAAGTGCCACATCATCTTTTGGATTTATAAAAAGCCTTAAATAAGAAACAACATTCCTTATCTCCGCCCTTTCATAGAATTTAAAACCACCATATATGCGGTGTGGAATGTTATAGGAAAGTAGTGCTTCCTCAAGACTGCGTGAAAGTGCATTCATGCGCATAAGTACGGCAATATCTTTATACTCATAACCTTGTTTGGTTAGTCTTTCAATGTTTTTGGCGACATAAAGTGCCTCATCTCGCTCATCATATGCGTTATAAAGGGTTGGCACCTGCCCTTCTTCTTTCTCCGTCCACATCTTTTTGTCAAGACGGGCGACATTATTCCTTATCACATTGTTGGCAAGGGTAAGTATCTCTTTGGTGGAGCGATAATTCCTTTCAAGTTTGAAGATTTTTGCGTTCTCAAAATCTTTATTAAAGTTAAACAGGTTTTTAAAGTTTGCTCCTCGCCAACTATAAATACACTGATCCTCATCACCGACAACAAAAATATTTTTATGCACACTTGCAAGCATTTTCACAAGTTCATATTGCACAAGGTTGGTATCTTGAAATTCATCCACCAAAATGTATTTAAATCTTGTTGCATAGTATTCAAGCACGGCAGGCACGGTTTTAAATAAAAGATAGGTTTTTCGCAGTAAATCGTCAAAATCAAGAGCATTGTTTTTTTTGAGTTTCTTTTCATACTCTTCCATAAGTATGCAGGTCTTTCGGATATCCTCTTCATCTTTAAAAAGTTCAATATATTCACTTAAACTCAAAATGCCATTCTTCCAGTTAGACAGGTGAAACTCGAGCGACTTTTTTACCTTGTCGTCACTTATTCCCCGCTCTTCCAGCACCTCTTTGATTATTTTATCGCTATCACTTTCGGAGTAAATGGTAAAATCTTTATTATATCCGCCAAGGGCAGATAAATCTCTTCGCAAAATCCTTGCACACATGGAGTGAAAGGTGGATATCCAAATGCTATCCGCACCCTCCACCATCTCAGCAATACGGCTTTTCATCTCTCCCGCCGCCTTATTGGTAAAAGTGATTGCAAGTATATTAAAAGGGCTTACCCCTTTTTCTTTAATTAAATATGCCACCCGATGTGTGAGAAGTCGGGTTTTTCCACTGCCAGCACCAGCCGAAACAAGCACAGCACCCTCAGTTTCATAAAGGGCTTTAAGTTGGTCTTCATTTAGTAGGCTAAGGTCATAACTTTTCATATATTTATGATAACTGTTTTCGCCACAAAAACAAAATGAATTTTAGATAAAAAGAAAAAAGCGATTTAACTATCGCTATTAACATCCGTATTGGTAACCTTTTTCTTCTTGAATCATCTTTCTAAATGTGTAATACTTTTCTACTGTCTCAAGCAAATATTTTTCTTTGCCATGGGCGTCAAGTTTCAGTAGAATGTTGTCATCCATAAGTTGCTTAATTGGATTTAAAATATCCTCATCATTTTCGAGAAGTGCACGCACCTTATTGTAAAACAAGTCATCACTACTTTTTATAACTTTAATATTTAATCCTTCATCTTGGCCGTAATCTATCCCCTGCGGAGCGTTCTTATGTATCATTCTGTTTTTTGCTTTTAAAGCAAGGCTCTTCAGCACTTCTCGTTTCATGTTTATCTCCTTTTAATTTCGTCACGAAAACACATAAAGTATAACAAGAAGCGAAAATATTCCAAAGGATATTGAGAGGCGAGGAATGACAGAAAATGTCGAAATATGTAGGTTAGACAAATAGTATGGAGAATGCCAAAAAGTAGAGTGCATTGCCTATCAGCATTTGTCCACTTTTTACCATGTAATCCACCTCTTCAAGAAGGGAGTAGATTTTTTTTAGTTGCATTTTTGAGAAGTTGCCAAGTTGCTGACGCTGCTTAGCAATCGCGTATTCTTTTACGCCTAATAAGTTTGCAAGGGATGCATTAGTTGCATCAGATGAAATCGCTATAAAGAAAAGCCTTCTGAAATGGTTTGAGATAAGCGAAAGTGTGCCAACCTCTTTTTCCATACGCGAGATGAGTTTCATTGCCTTGTCTGCATCTTTTTTCCCAAGTGCCTCGGTAAGTTCAAACACCGCAAACTCTTCATTCTTTATTGCCACATTCTCTACCACTTTTTTTGTGATAAGGCTTTCGTTTGTATCAAAGTAGACAAGTTTATCAAGTTCATTCATAACATTGGTAAGATAGCCGTTACAGTAGTCAAGTAGCGTCTCTACTGCCTCACCGCTTATCTGCTTGCCGCGTTTTGCAAGGTCGGCAACTATAATATTTTTTGAGAGAGTTCTATCCATGCGTTTTGCATCCACAAATTCGCATAGATTTTTTGCAAAAGAAAGTTTATCATAAAAATCTAAAATTATCAGCACTGTGGTTAAACAAGGGTTATTTAAGTAATTTTCCACATTTTTTTTATCATTTTCGTTTATTTTTGTGATATTTTTGATAATTACAAGCCTTTTATCACTTCCCATAGGCATCATATCACAAGCATTGAGAAATGCCTCATAAGAAAAATTATCATCGTCAAATACCGCTTTATTAAAATCTTCAAGTTGCAAATTTATGGCGGAGGTAATCATACTCACCGCCTTGTCAAATAGATAATAGTCATCACCTGTTACATAGTAACATGGCATTACACCTTGCTTTAATCTTGCTTTTAATGTTTTCAATCTATACCCCTTTTCTTCCACTCAAAACCATTCCACGAAAATGAAAGGTTGCCTTCTTTTTTATAGGCGGCACATTCCATTCCCCTTTCGCCCATGTGATAAAAGTTATCCCATGTGCAAACTAGGTTGTAATTTTGAGAGAACAACTCTATCTCATTATAACTCATTTTGCCCGAAGTAACAACGAAAATATTGCTTCCGTCAAAATTAATTTCACAGCCTTGTAATTTCTTCTCATCCTTTTGGAATTTGAATGTCATCGCGCCGTAGTTAAATATCTCACCCACTGCCACAAGTCCGGAAGGCTCGCCCTCGTTACAAAGAAATTTTTTGATGTTATATTTCTCAAAATAATTAATTTCACTTTCGCTAGGCTGATGTGTCAGCACCACATAGTCTATATTTGAAATTTTATTGACATATAAATACTGCTTTAGCCTTTGCTCATCTAAACTCTTGTAAATAAATGCGGTTTGACCGGTGCTTGTGCTGATTAAAAGGCTGTCCATATAATCGGTGTTAAGTGAGCGCACGCCTGAGCCAAGCGTTATAGGAATTGAAGAAACCACCACTGCTATCACAAAGAACAGACTAAGAATGCCTAGGGCAAGAAATTTATATATCTTCCTCACCATTAAGAAACGGCTTAATAGAAATAGCAATACGAAAAGAAGAATGGAGAAAGTAATATCAAAAGGATAAAGAGGAATGGTAAGCGAGGTAGAAGCGAAAAACTTGGCAATGCCAGTAATACCAGAAAATCCATAGTCAAAAACGACTAACCCTTTTGATAGGAAAGGCATAATAAGGAAAATAAAAATTGAAATAAAAAGTACAGGGTAAATAATACCAAATATAGGCAGGATTATTAAATTAGCGAAGAAGGATAGAAAATTGAAATTCTGGAAGAAACTTGCCACAAATGGTAATATGCCAATTTGTGCAGATATTGAAAGCGAAATATAGGTGGAAATAGGTTTTGGCATTATCTTTTTAAAGAGTTTTGAAAGCGGTGGATTTAACATAAAGATACTCGTCACGCAAAAGAAACTCATCAAAAAGCCACTATCAAAAGCGTAAAGCGGATTTATGGCAAGAATGATGAAACCAGCAAGTCCAAGCGAGTTTAAACTATCATACTCCCGCCCCGAAAGTTTGGAAAGCATAATCACCATTGCCATTATACTTGCTCTGACGATAGAAGGCGCAAAACCACAAATAATGTTGTATAAAAGCAATATCACACTTGTAATTATTGTGGTGTAAAGCCGTTTCATTTTGCAAAGATTTAAAAAGAAATATAGCAGCGAGATTAAAAATCCGACATGTAATCCGGATACCGTCAAAATATGTATGATGCCAGCATCACGATAAATGTCTTTGGTGGAACTTGGAATATCATATTTGTCGCCAAAAAGCACCGCATAGGCGATTGCGGCATTTTCCTCCGACATATTTTCGTAAAGCATATTTTTGACTGACAAACGCAAGGACTCATCAAATTTAAGATTATTATCCACCACCGTTATACTGGAATAGTCCACTTCTGCCGTATAACCTATATTATTTCTCAGATAGGTGGAATTAAAAGAGCCAAGTTCAAAAAGTTTTACTTTTGTAGTCTCTGCTATAAAGGTGACTTTATCGCCCGCTTCTAATAACTGCCCACCGCTCACATGAAGATAAATGTTCTTTGCACCCTCACCATTTATCAGCACACTATCAAGTTTGTACATAGAGTAGTAGCCATAATCTCGCACTTCATCGGTAACGCGACCTATAACAATGCTTTCACCCTCATAGTCTTTGCAGTCGTAACAAGCAAGTCCAAGAAAATAAAACCCATTGCCAAGCAAAAAGAAAACTGTAAGAAGAATCAGTGGCTTAAACTTACGGAAAAACATACAAATTGCAACAAGACCGACAAAAATAAGTGGAACAAGCACACAAGTAAGAATATCGCCGGCAAAAAGTTTTCGGCTTGTAACTATGCCGAAAAGAAGTGCCATAAACGGATAAAAAAGATATCTAAAATGTACGAACTTAGACTTGGCTTTCATTTTTCCCATATAGTTTAATAGAAAATCCCGCGAAAAACAAAGAAAAATCGCGAAAATATCAAATGTTTAATAAAAAAATTAAAAACTATTGCAAAAAGTCTAATTGTATGATAAAATATAACTATATTAAGGAGAAAACCATGGATAAATTTATTGATGAAGAGAAAAACATGCTTGAAAATGACCCTGAAATAAGGGACCCAAGCTTGCGTGTAAAACCAAGTTTATGGGAAAGATTACTTTGGAGAAGATGGTATAAAGGAAGCAGTGCGGTGCTTAGCCTTGCAGTGCCTGCAGCGGTTGTTATTTCAATCGCCACCCTCACCTCATGCACACCACAGGTGGATGAAATGCAGCAAAAGGCCTATAAGGATTATCTTTATGCTTGGGATGAGTATCGAGATGCAGTTTATACCTATGATGCAGTACAAAACCCAGAAAAGCCTAGCCTTCCTGCAAATCTTGTGCTAACCAAAGATTTAGATGAGAAAGCAACAACCGAGAGTTTGAAATACGAAACAGACAACATTGAGGAAGTAATTCGCGAAATATTTACTTTATGTGATTATTATAGAAATAATGATTCTCAAAAAGTGGCATATCAAAACTACCTCTCTGCTTGGGACACTTATGCAAACGCTGTGGCAGAGTATGAGGCATTAGAAAACGCTGAAAAGCCTGCCCTTCCTGCAAATCTTGTGCTTTCAAAGGACCTCGATGAAAAGGCTACAACAAAGGCACTAAACGATGTCCGCACCGCACTTGAAAATGCAACTGCAGAAATCAATAAATTAATCAAACAATATGAGCAAGAAACCCCTACCCCTCCAAATCCTGACAAACCTATGACAAAAGAGGAAATTGCAGAGAAAGTGACAAGTGCAGTGGAAAGCAATGTTAAGGAAGCGTTAGGTGGTGGTGCAACAGATATTCGATACTTAGCAATAGATTACAAAGAAATAGAAGATAAACATTATGTCGATATTCTTACAGAATATCATAATCCACTTTCTGCCGATGGTGTACTAAGCATAAAATTGATTAGAATACCTATGCAAACAGAATTAAGTGAAGAAAATATTAAAAATGCCACCTTTAAACCTAAAAATGAATGGGATGCAAGTACAATTGTCAATGTTCCTACCAAAACTGCCGATACAAGGGACAAAGATGTTCTTGCTAAATTAAACCCTACATTAGCAGAAACAAATCCTAGCTTTATTAGTTTGACAAATACGGCTGGAGATGTAATAAGTATAGGCGGAACAAATGAAATAAAAATATTTGTAATAAACGATAATGGTATAACCATTATCAAAACAAATGCAAGAAGTGACGGTAATAGAGTAGACCCTATTGGGCAATCAATACTTGCTGAAACAGCAGAAGAGGGAACTGATTATACCAAGCCAACAATAGAGACATTTGTTTTTGGCGAAAATGTAATACTACTCGGCGAAATGTTCCAAGGCGAACAAGCACAAGAATATGAAAATGTGGATGCGGAAATAAATGGTGTGAGATATGCAATTATAAGAAACCACCACACAGTATATAATGAAGAACTAGATAAGGTAATGAAAGAGCCAGAGAGTTATTAGGACAGACACAAAAAAGAGGGATCTCCCTCTTTTTTCATTAAAATCTATTGCTAAATTTATTTATTTAATATATACTAATGGTATGAAAAAAGTCTTTGCTAGGATTATAAGTTTTATATTTGTCGCCTCCTTCGCCCTTTTAAGCGTAGGATGCTTTGGCAATGACAGTAACTATCATGACGAACTTATTGACAAATATAACCGCGGCGAAATTACATATGAGCAGTTACAAGAACAACTTAAAAACAATATGCCTGTACCATTACATGGCGTAAAGGTGTTATACCGCCCTGAAAATTATGATTATGATGGTGAAGGTACAGTCGGTACTGGTAATCAAGAATATTATGGGCAATTTGCTTGGCAGATTTTAAATGGTTTAACTCGTACATATGGTACTACATCAACTGATGAATATATAGAAGGTAAGCCCCAATTAATAGAAGGGACTGAAGATCAATATACTCCCCCTTCAGCAAATTATACATATTACACCACCACTGGAAAAAAGTATTTTTATGATAGTGTGAGATATAATTTATATCAACAAGATGAATATATTGTTAAATATATAGAAGACATAAATGGTGATGTAACGACACCAGAAATATCAGACAAAAAATTTAAAGAAACAAGTTTTAGACCATATGTAAATATGATGGTAGATTTATCAAAGTCTTGGAACTGGACTTTTGGAAGTCTTAAAGAACCTGAGTCATTTATCTATAACACATCTTTTTCAGCAAATAATAAAAGTGCTATTATTTCCCCTACAAACCCTAATATTGTTTATAATTCATACTATTTTACAAATGAAAATAAGAGCAATAATTATTTTGATAATGTAGGAGACAATTATTACAATTTAGGTGACCCTAATATTGCTGAAAAATATCAAGAGGCTTTTCTTGGCACCACACAGCAACAGGCTGAAAAAGATGAAACAACAGGTTTTTACACCAAAGGTTATAGCGACTATGTGAAAGCACTTGAATATGTGATTTATTGCATTACCCTTGAAATGAACCCTGGGCAGGTGCAAGTAACATTATTAACTGATGGAACGCCAGATGTAAAAATAAAACAGGGCAACGATGCACCAATAAGTGTAGACGAAGCACTTGCATATATCAAAAATATATTTAACAAAATCGGGACCTATGTAGGTTTCTCTGAAGCAAAACAGGCAAAACTTGTTAAATATATTCTTGATAATGTAATTGGTAGTGACGCAATAGGTGCCGATAGTGTAAAACAAAATGAATATGCAATCTATGAGTATAAAAATGATGCTGGTGAGACTGTACAAGACATTGTTAAAATAAACGAAAAAGCGCCAGTAGAAGTGAGGCGTGATTATACAAATGTTGTTTCTAATATTGTGAAAGCCGTAACTGAGTATGTCCATATCGGAAATGAGGAAGGTGGAAGCCCTAGCATTTCTGACAGGTTCCCTGCATCGGCTATTAAAGACTATTACGGCACAAACTTTATGGTGGCAAGTGACGACCCTTTCAAAAACATTGAGGCTATGGAATACCAAAGCGTGGTGCTTATGTTTAGAGAGGCTTTCACTGTTGACAACATTTCACTCCACTTTAAATATGATGCTGGAAATGACGGCGACAGCAAGGTGACAAACTCTGCAATCGACATCAAGGTGTATATAAATGTATACAACAAAGGCGGAGAGCGAAAAACAGTTGCCACAAATACGATAAGAGTGAAAGACGGCCCACATGATTATGGCATGGAAGGCAGCACAATGATGCTTTTTGGAATTGACCAGCAATACAAAAAAGGTTACACAATCAATCCATTTAATACCGAACTTGCTGGCGGACTACTACACCACCCTGACATGAAATTTGATGGCACAGTATCACGAAGCAAGCCTTACCCTCTTACAGGAACAAGCATTGCCAAAAACTATTACGAACTTGTGGAAGCATCAGACGAGGCGGCAAACAACTACTATAGTTATGGCAGGCTAAACCCTAAAGCCTTTACACCAGAAGAGGATTGCGACTACCTTGAAATCAACTTTGAGGTGCTTAAAGTTATCGGTGACTATACAACAAACTATAAGTTCTACACGGGGCTTGGAGTTGTACAGTAATAAAAAAGAGGGAGTTACTCTCCCTCTTTTTCTTCGTCATCTTTATCAGTTTCTTCACTAGGTGGTTTTTTTTCGCCTTTTGGCATGGTGACTACACCAAGCACCACAAGCACACCTGCAACCGCCATTACAACACCTGACACTATCTCATCGCTGACACTAAAGCCAAACAAATCGCCAAGTGCGTCCACAAGCACTACCATGGCACCTGCCAGTGCCGTCCAAAAGCCATAAGATTTAATCTTCTCTTTCACTTTCTTCCTCCTTAAGTATATGTTGTTTAAGTTCGGTTACCTCCTCCCTTACATCTTCGATTATCTGCAGATGCTCGGTAAGGTTTTCTATCGTTTCCTGATAGGCCTTTTCGCGTTTTGAACTATCTTTTAATTGATAAAAAAACAAGAATACAAAAAGTGTGGCAAATATTCCATTGCTTACAACCACACTTATGATTTCATTCCAAATTCCCATTTTGCTTTTTCGCCAGTTGTGTTTTCTCCGATTTTTTGAATATATCTTCCATAAGTTTCTCCTCTTCAATTAACTTTTTTCTATTGACGAACTTTATGTGATTCATATTGAAAACTATCATTGCACACTCAAAATTAATTTAAAAGATGAAATTTTTATCTTGTCACTATCACTTTCGATAGTCACTTGCACACGACTTCCTACAAGTCCGCTTTTTATTAACCTCACTTCTTCCCCGCCTTTAAGGCAATACTGCCTTGTCTCTCTTTCACTTTTTAATGTCACTTTGCAAGGTGCCGAGGTTTTTATCGTAAAATGCTCTACCTTTTTCACACCTTCTCCAAGACCGAAGTCTGAGAAAGAATTTTGCCATACCTTATGCTGGCTTTGATTAAAGCACTTGCCGCCATCAGTAAGTTCCCCCACATGACCCACCTTATCGCCGTTAAAGCACATTACAAGTTTACTTTTAAGTGGATTGTTTAAAGCAAGCAGTTGGTTCACATCAATCCCTCGCAAAATCTCCACCTTCCTTTTTTTAGTGTCATAGATAAGCACGGCGTTATTTACATACTCGCCGCTTTCACATCCCTCACTTCGCTCATCAAACTTCATACGGCAGGCAAGATAATATTTATTTTCAAAACATTCTGCACTACACTTTGACAAATCTTCTATCTGCGAAAAACAGTCAAGTTCCACCTCTTTTACAGAGTTTCCATCGAAACTGTAAAAGCCTTCGGTAGTGAGGAAGTATACATCCTCTCCGTTTGATGCAATAGAGCCGGCTTCAATATAACTTGTCGACTGGAAGATGTGGCGGATACTAAATTCACCAGAGGTCGAATAGGTTGACAGCCTTGTTATACCGAACTCGCGGAATACATAAAGATAGTCATTAAATGACATTACTTTGGTAAGGTTTCCACGCTCATCACTAAACTCAAGGTGCTGGGTAGTATCGTCCTTCCACTCCATAATATTAAGGTTTGTGGAATATACAAGGCTATGCCTTGCCTTGCTTGTAAGGGCATAAAGCCTATCATCATGGGTACAGCAGGAAATAAGTTTTGGTGCACCTTCCAGATATTTATCATAGCCCGCACCAAATACATAAACATCTCCGTCCTGCGTGGAAAATATCATATAGTCATAACCATTTATTCTATAACTAAGACCAACCGGCGTGGATGTGTACTCAGTGTTAAAGGAAATTCTTATCGGTCTTGACCAAAATAGGTTCTCATAATTTATTTGATGATTTTCGTTAAAGTAAAACAGGTAATATTTCAGGACATTTGCGTTGTTATCCTCCCAAGTAAAACTCCACATTCTTCTTACTTCGTTTCCGTTTATTGGAATCACCGCCTCAGTTTCAAGATTGGTGGTGGACAGTGGCATTTGTAAATCCCGCACGCCATAACCGTTCTCTAGTCCGCTTTTTGTCACCTTAAAGTTGTAACAAAGCCTTGGCTCGCTATATGCCATTTCCTCATCATTTTTACTACTTGCAGGACACTTATTAAAAAAATCAAACTTGAATATTTTTTTATCTTTTTTCGTGACTTTAAGTTTATTTTCATTAAACATTACAGCCACCTCCTCCTAGGCAAAGTGGTGCCGGCCTTTTTTCTTAAAATGAGTTTTAAACTCCCCTTAAATCTGTTTTCATAAATCTCAGCGTCTTCGGTAAGCCCCTGTCTTAGGTAGTACTCCCGTGCCACGCCATAGCCAAGCACTCTTTGCGGCAAATCCACCTCTATTTGGCTGTCATAATCAAGTTTTATTGGAGTAGCACCATAAGTGACCTCAACCTCACTTGCAAAAGCCATAAGATAGGTTGGAAATACCTTAAACTTTACCCCTCCGCCTCTATTATCTTTGACAGAAAGTATTTGAAGCGGGATCTTTTTAAAAGCATTGAAATTTATTTTGAAATTTTCGGTTTTGAAAGTCTCGGTGGCTTTAAGAGGTTTAAACTCGCTTGCTACCTCTTCTTGTACATAGTTTAGACACTCCAAATATCTTGTAAGCGTTTTCTTTTCCTCATCTGTAAAATCAGTGTCGAAGTCTGACGCCGACAAAATCTTATCGGCAAGAGTGTCATTATCAGAAAACTGACACGCCGCTTTTATCACTTCATATGCTAACATATGTTCACCTCCACATATTTTTCTATCGCCTTTCGCACAAGACGCTTTTGTAATTTTTCATTTTCGTCATCCATTTCTTTAATGACTTTATCAATATTCTCCCGCCTTGTGCGAAGGCACTGGGTCACCGCTCTCTCATCAAGGGAGGAATAGGGCAAACTGAAACAATAACTGCCGCCAGCCTGCCCGCTGGAATGCACTTCATACCTTTTAAGCTTTAAATTGTAAAGTACAAAATATGTTTTATCTATTTCCCTCAGCCTATCTGTAATAAATAGTGGGTCGTGCTCGATTATAGTATAATCCTTCATTTTTCCTCCCTTAATAAAAGCAAAAGCCTTCGCTTTTGCTTTATGCGTTAGTATCTGGTATATATGTCTTGTATGGATCGTTTACAGATGCAGATATGTTTGATATCTTGCCTTGTCCATATGGTTTGTCACAAATGAGTTCGCCATATTTTACAAGGGTTGCACTATATGTAGGATAGCCTGCGTTTTGTCTTATAACTCTGCCAGCCTCGTCCTCTATCCAGCTCCAGTCGCCAAGTTCATACAATGTGAAGTCGTCTGTATTAAGTAAATACATATCCCCTTCTTTTACAAATCTATCAGCGTATACTGGGATGCCATTATGTGTGATAGTTTTAATACCATTTCCAAGATCTACAATATCTACATTCTTTCTATAAATGTTAAGATACTCTTGATATGCTCTTCTTATCTTTCTTGAAGTAGCGATGAAGTTGATTTTTGAGTCAGCATTTTCTTCAAGGAAGTCAATAGCAGTCTGAATCCTTATATCAGATATTTCGCCTTCTGTTTTATCTTGGAAAGATTTAAGCCAGTAATAATCGCTCTTGCTAAGACCATAGAGTGTGTCTCCTGTGAAAAGTGCTTCAATACCGGTAAGTTCTTGATCTTTTGAGCCTTGAACATATAATTTGTTTGCGGCTGCGATAGTATGAGTGCCCTCAAATTTAAATTTATTTGACGCTCTATCTACTGCAACCACCTTTACTGGAGCGGTATTTGTTTTTCCAGTAGTGCCATAAACATCAAGCATCATTCCTTCAACTATATTTCTTACGCTGTCACATGTAACCACTTTATTTGTGGCGTCAACGCTGCTTACAGTGGCTACGAGGCCATCTCCTGCACCATAAAGCATTCTGTTAAGGTTGAAACTGCAAGATTTTACAAGTGTTTCCATTTCGTCAGCAAGAAGATTTACAAATGCGCCTACATTGCTTGCAGATGCGCGTACTGCCTTATCACTGATTTCAAATTGACCATAAAGGTTTTTAAGTGTTGCCCTAAATTGAGCATAATTTTTATTTCCAGCAACTGGAAGAGGTCCTGTTTCCCCGCCAGCACCGAAACCGCCATTTACCCCAAATGGAGCGGCTTTAACAATTTCTTTGCCGTATATGTCTTTAGATGAGCGTTTAATCTTTGCAAAAAGTGGGCTTGTTGAAATATTAATTTGGTCAGCAACCACTCCAAGATAAACAGACTTCAAAGCGTTTTCGGCTGTTTGTAATGTTACCATAATTTTCTCCTTTTTTAACTAAACATTTTTTCCACCACTTTTTTTGCCTCAGATAGTGAGGTTGGAGTGTCAGGCATAGTGCTTGACACCCTCTCACCCTTTTGAGAAGAAATTACAACTGGTGGTTTTTGCTCCTTAAGAGCGTTAAGATAATTTTCAATTACCTTGTTTTTCAATTCGTCACTAGAAAGTATGTAACGATTTACCATAGGGTCGTCCACTTTGTTCTGCGCTACGCGATTTAGTACTATCTTCGCAAGTGCAGAATCGAACTCCCCTGTTTCTGCCTCGGTGCTTACAATTTCTTTAAGTTCCTCAGCATAAGAGCCAGCCTCCTCATTTTTTGAAAGGAACTGGGAAAGTTTTTCATCAATATCACCTTCCCCTGTTTTTTCTTTCTCAAGTTGACTAAGCCTTTGACACTTTTTGGTAAACTCGGCCTCTAAATTTGTGTAGGCAGAAAGTAATGCCTCCAATGATTTAAACTTGCCATATTCACCTTGCTCGGGCTGTGCTTGTCGAGCCGTGTCATTTTGAGAGCCAGTTTCACTCACAACTCTCGTCTCACTCGTTTCAATCGAAACATCTGTCGGTTCCTTAACTGGTTGTTCTCTGATTTCTTCCATATTCTACTCCTCCGATTTTTTTGCTTTTTTATGTTCTTTAATATGATTTAAAAATACTCCTTCAAGTTTAGGATTTTTTTGTTTTGCGTTTTCATAATCGCTGCCCAGCATGAACGCAATATGCTCTGAGATATGTAAATCATCCTCATCTATCTCGCTGACAGTTACATTAATCCCAGAAAGCATTTTCAAATTCTCATTTCCCGCTTTCTTTATGTGTAGTTCTTGTATATCTTGGGCGCTTTGCCAAGCCCCAAGTCCAAGCATCTCCAACACTTTTCCCTTCATCCTGTTTGTGAGTTTCCCCTCATCATCATAAAGCACTCCCGCGTTAAGTAGATTAAATACCATTTCGCGTTTGGTGGTGATGCTATCTCCCAAATCATCCTGAGCGTCAATTATGACATCGTCACTTGATATGTCATTTGAGGAGAAATAGAATGCCTCTATCTCACCATTCTCACCAATTATTCTTGCAAGGCGAGGGAAAAGGGCGTACTGCTTATATAGTCTAAGCACCTTTTTCATTACATTTAAGGCCGCCGCCTGTATACTATGTGAAGTGGTATTTAATCTCACTTCATCCTGTCCTATCATAAGTTCAAGTGCGGTACCACTCATATTAGAATTCATATAGTCAGTGCCAAGGGTGTCACTTACCCCACTCACCCTATTGAATTCATCAAGAAGTTTTTCCTCCTCATCGGCAAAACCAGAAGGCAAAGCCTCACCATTTAAATACCTTGGTGCATTTGCCCCCTGCCTATATACAAGCACCTTTCCTGGGCAAAGACCTTCATCTTCAAGATTATCAAGGTCAACCGACCCGTCCTCAACGCTAAGCACACCAAGGGTAAGGCGGTTTATAAACTCATGCTTTCTGTTCTTGACAGCGTTATATGCCCTTTGTACAGGTATCAATCTTTCTATTACACTGCCACCCCAAAAACATCCCGTCTTTTCCAAACTTATCTGTCTTACAAAAGGGAAATCTCTCGTCTTATCTTCACCGCATAGGTATGGTAAATTTCCGTCATATACAAGTTTTTCACCTGCGACTATTATAAGTCTGCCTTCTGGATACTCCGCATTAGGCCTTACATACTTTTCAAGGACAAGCCCACTATTTGCACGCGCACCTTCTATAAGTTTTGTGGCGGTGGCGGTATAACCAAGTCCACCAAGGCCTGAGGACACATTGTCAAGGCTGTAACAGTTAATTGTTTTGCCAGCCACCTCTATGCCATACATTTGTTTTATCTGTTCTACTGAAAGCACTCTTGCGTGTATGATACTTTCGCACTCCTCGATACTTTCACGAGTGGATGAATCGGGATAGATTTCAAAAGGACTGACTACCTCAACCTCAACCTCTCCACTACGGATATCATGTCCGTCATCATCTTTTGCGATAAGTTGTCCCCTTTCGCCATTCCATGTCACTTTGTAGAAAACACTTCCGCAAACCTCGCTCCACTTGATAGCCTGCTCAATTAAGTTCTCCATGCCAAGTTTATATTGCACTGAGTCAAGTATCTTCTTAGACACCTTGGACGCCTGCTTGTCCCTCTCATCATTGGTTGCAGGCACTACCACAAAGTGTGGTCTGGCTTTTGAAAGTTTGGCACATCTTACATCGTATATAGGTGCAATATGATTAAACACCTCACGCTCCTGCCAAAAATAACTTTTATCGCTTTCTTCAATTTCGCCGCCATAACCGATACTGCAATACTGATTCCCCATAAGGAAATTCATATTTATCTGCCACGAAATTTCAAATGGTTTTCTTTGAAGTGACCTTGCTTTAAAATCCTCTATCACTTCTTCTACTAATTTGTTTTCTTTACTTTTCATCTTTCTTCAACCTCTTATTTAATTTAAATGGACTTTCAAGTGCCTTAGGCACCCTAACTTTTGAAATGCATTCATATATTTCCTGCATGCACTCTTCGCATAAGCAGATATCTCGCCTTAGAAGTCCGCTTTTGACGAGTGAGTAATCTGCAACATTTTTGCAACCTGCAAAATCGCACTTTACCTTTTGTTTACACTGATAAATCTCCATCATATTCCTCCTTTAATAGTTTGATGAGTTTTGCCTTTTCTGCATAAAGTTCTTCATCCGTCATATTTTTTATCTGGCTGGACAGGTCGGTGTCATATCGTTCTAGGAAGACCCGAATTGCAGAAATGTCAGGACTGACATGCTTTTTTGTCACCTTGCGCTTCGCAAGTTTTTCCTCTCCGTCCTCCCCCATCACATATTCTTCAACCACCTCGTCCGCCATGTACCCTAGGGCTTTTTTTAGTAATGCTTTCTTTATCTCTTCCTCTTCTTCATCCACTTCTGCCCTCCTTTCCGCCGGCTTGTACCCAAATTGTAAACCCGCTTTTTTACCTTTGCAATAATCTGTGCCAAAAATTTTTGCCGAGAGTGTAACAAAAGAAAAATAAATTTATAGAATGGTAATGTAGAGGTAATTCAAATGGAAAAATTTTTAGAGTTTAAAGATGTAACCTACTTTTATCAGACAAAAGAGCATGAAATCCATGCCCTTAATAATGTTTCATTTGAAATAGATGAATTGCAATTTGCCTCCATAGTTGGACCAAGCGGTTGTGGAAAAACAACAATCCTGTCCCTTACCGCAGGACTACTTGAAGCAACGAGCGGACAGATAAATTTGCAGGGAAAACCTATTGCAAAAAATGACCCTCGTATAGGCTATATGTTCCAACGCGATCATCTTTTTGAATGGCGTACCATCTGGCAAAACATCATGCTTGGGCTGGAAGTACAAAAGAAAAATAAAGACCCTAAAAAAATTGCCCTTGCAGAAGAACTCTTAAAAAAATACGACCTCTACGGCTTCAAAAATAAAAAACCTCGCACGCTAAGCGGAGGTATGAGACAAAGGGTGGCACTTATTCGCACCCTCGTTCTTGAGCCAAATTTACTACTTCTTGACGAGCCGTTTTCAGCACTGGACTTTCAGACTAGATTAAAGGTTTGCGATGATGTATACGACATCATTAAGAAAGAAAAGAAAACCGCACTATTAGTCACACACGACATCTCGGAAGCGATATCTTTATCAGACAGAATTGTCATTTTAAGTTACCGTCCAGCCACGGTGAAAGAGGTGGTTGATTTAGACCTTTCCGGCTCCACCCCGCTTGCAAAACGCGAGGATAAAGATTTTGGCAAGCATTTTGAAATGATATGGAGAAATCTTACCAATGAAAAAGAAACAACACAATCTATCAAAAGCCCATGAAAAATACTTAAAAAGGCTGAGAAAAGATAAAATTATCGTCATTTTTTGGCAAATAACACTTTTCGTGCTTTTCTTAGGATTATGGGAACTTCTTGCCGCTACTGGCGCGATAGACCCATTCTTCTTCTCAAGCCCTTCCAGAATTGCTACAACCCTTGCTGACCTTGCCGTGAATGGAAACCTTTTCCTTCATATCTGGACCTCTTTGTATGAAACAATCATCGGTTTCGTCATCGCAATAGTGCTTGGCGTCGCCATTGCAATCATGCTTTGGTGGAGTGAAAAACTTCGGCGTATTATGGAGCCCTACCTTATCATACTAAACAGTTTGCCAAAAATAGCACTCGGCCCTATGATTATCTTCTGGGTAGGCTCAGGCACTTCGGCCACTGTTGTCATGTGCGTACTAATATGCCTTGTCATAACCATAATTTCCATGCTTAATGCATTCATTTCATGTGACCAAGATAAAATGCTTCTCATGAAATCAATGCGAGCAAACAAATGGCAGATACTTACAAAATTAGTGCTGCCAAGTGCCCTGCCCGAGTTCATTTCAGTACTGAAAATCAATGTTGGAATGGCATGGGTTGGCACGGTGATGGGTGAATACCTTTCAAGCAAAGCCGGACTTGGCTACCTTATAAACTATGGCAGTCAAATGCTAAAACTTGATGTTGTAATGACAAGTATTGCCCTGTTATGTCTGCTTGCGGCGGGAATGTATGGACTTGTAAGCCTGCTTGAGAGACGGCAACAAAAATAAATCAAAAAGTAGTGCCCCTCCAAGCACGCTTGAAATAGGATACAAATATGCCACAATACTGCCAAAGCCAACAAAACTTATGGCAAAAGGTGTAACGACACAAACTATATCTTTCACTAGCTCGCTTTTAATTCGCCCTCCAAGAGAGCGAGAAAGTGTAAAGACAAGTGAAAAAAGTGTGGTAACACAGCCAAATAAGATGACAATTTGCATTAAAATCCTCTTCGAGCCTGTAAATAGAGAAAGAAGAGGCATGTCTTCACCAAACGCGCCGCTGTTTGCAAGTAGTACGCTGTTTGTGAGAAGCAAGATAAGACAAAGTACGAGTGCAGAGAAAAAACTTACTCGTGCTTTTTGTCTTTTTGTAAGCCCTCCCCCAAGATGAGCAAGAAGCACCCCCGAGTTTGAGGCATTGAGCAGGACATAGAAAACAGAATAAAAAAGTCCTGCATACTTAATGGAACTTGAATAGTCTAAAAGGCTGTTAAAGTTTAATAGTGGACTTTCACAAAGCAAAATTATTACAACCATTATAGGCACAAGAATAACATTAATCTTTTCAAGTACACCAAGGCCGTGCTTTGTGACATAAAAACAAATTCCTACCACCACTGCCATAATAAGAAATCCGAAAAAATTACCTGCAAATGCTACGCTTTCAAAAGAGCCTGCAAACATGGCAGAGGAAAGTGTTAGACAAATGGCAATGTTTAAAAAGGAAGATAACTTGGATTTTTGTAGCCGCTCAAGTGCCTTTTCCCCTGCATTAAACATAAAGTAGAAAAGCCCCCAAAACAAGAAAAAAGCAAGGACTATACACAGGTAAGAAAACTTGCCAAACCGTGAAAAAAAGACAACTATTTCTTTACCACTCAAAAACCCTGACCCTATAACAGTACCTATTGTAATTAAAAATGCAAGGAAAGACTTTTTCACATTACTAATTTATTAACTGGAGCCACAATAAATGCTAAAGGAGGCATATATGTGTAATAACTGTCATTATCGACAAGGTTGTTTTGTCGACCTTCGTGGCTGTCATAATCCCCCTCACTGTGGTTGTGACAACCCACCTTTCTTTCCGCCTTTCCCACCAATGCCATTTCCACCTATTTCCTTCCCACCTTGCAACTCCACTTGCGGAAATTGCGGAAACCTCAATATTCAAATCCCATGCTCAGCGGTGTATTTCCTCGCTGGCATGCTGTTAGCAAAAAATTGTTGCTAAAAAAAGACTGCCTTAGTGGCAGTCTTTTTAATATTCTGGACACATGAGTTCAAGCATAATTTGAATTACTTGTTTTTGACTTTCAATCAGTAATTCAACATCAAAACCTTCATATTCCTGTAAAGCTTCTCTTTGTTCACGATTAAGCATAGTACACAACTTTTTATAACTTTCGCTAAATCCCTCCACCTTCACTCTTTTCCCCGTATACTTCTCTTCATACGCCCGATATAGAATATCTATTACTTTACTTATATTGTTCATTTTTTCACCTCCTCTCAGCGACAATTGTCGCACAATTATTATAAACGCGACAATTGTCGCGTGTCAAGTATTTATGCGACAATTGTAGTAAAATATTATAAAGGAGGAAACTTATGAGCAAATTTAGCGAAAGACTTAAAGAATTAAGAGAAGAAAAAGGTTTAACACAAACACAATTAGAACAAGAAACTGGACTTACAAGATCAGCAATAGGACTTTGGGAACTTGACAAACGCGAACCCAAACTTGGTGCAGTTATTACCCTTGCCAAGTATTTTAAAGTATCGCTTGGTTATATGGCAGGACTTGAAGATTAAAAATAAAAAGAGGCTAAGCCTCTTTTTTATAAATTTTTATAATCCTTAATATATTTCTTTACAAGTTCAAAAGCGCGGTCATAGGTTTTCTCATCTTCAAGGTCACAACCCGCATCCTTTAAAATCTCATTTGGCGTTTTGCTACCACCAGCAGAGAGGTAACCCTTGTACTTTTCTATAATCCCCTCTTCCCCTGCAAGTATTCGACTTGAAAAGTTCAATGCACAAATCATACCGATAGCATATTTGTATACATAAAATCCCATAAAGAAATGTGGCACCCTTGCCCATTCATACCTAAGTTCAGGTAGTAGGCTAAGGCGAGGCATATACTTCTTACAAAGTTCAAAATACTTTCCGCATAGTTTATCTTTGTCGAGTGTCCTATCACCCTCAATTTCTTCAATAGCATATTTTTCAAATTCGGAGAACATCATCTGTCTAAATATTGTTGACTGCACTCCTGCAAGTAAGTCATCTAGTATATTCAACTTTTCTTTCTCAGGAAGTGCCGATAAAAGATAGTTTGAAAGTAATAGTTCATTTGTTGTGCTTGCAATCTCCGCCAAAAAGATAGGATACCCTGCTTTTTCGCGTGGCTGACACTTGTTTGAATAATATGACTGCATAGCATGACCAAGTTCATGTGCCAAGGTTGACACGGAGGATAGATTGCCTACATAATTTGTCAGCACCACTGGGCTATAGCCATAAATTGCGTTTTCATAAGCACCAGAGCGTTTGTTTTGACTTGGACAAGCGTCTATTCGTCTTTCCTTAAAGGTGTTATCAAGTTCCTCTACATAATCCTCGCCAAGCACGGAAAGTGCTTTTTTTATTGTTTCAAGCCCTTCCTCAAAGGAATACTTTTTCGCACTCGCCTTGCCAACAGGTACAAACAAGTCATAATTATGAAGGGTTTTAAGTCCAAGTTTTTTCTTCTTCAAAGAGAAAAATTCGTTGATAAGAGGAATGTTTTCGTTCACCTTCTTTGTCAGCATATCATATATTTTGCGGCTGACGTCTTCATCATCAAGATAGTCCTCTATTGTGCTGTCATACCTCGCTGCCCTTGCACCAAAAACCTCTTTCTTTACCTCGCAGATATAGTTCTCACTTAAAAAGTCTATAAACTGCCCATAGGCTTTATGTGTGTTAAGTGACGCAGATTTTCTTAAAACCTCATCCTTACTTTCCATGTAAATAGAGCGAGAGGCATCAGTAAGTTCATGCTTCTTACCTTTGCTGTCTACAGCATCCTCATATTTCAAACCAACATCACTGAAAAGTGAAAAAATATCATCAAAGTTCGCAAAGTTTATTCCCGCCATCAGTTTTGCATCGCTTTCACTTAGTGCGTGCTTTTTGTGTTTCTTGATTTGGCGGAAGGAATAGTCATAATCTTTCAATTTTGGGTCAGCAATAAGTTCATCCAAATATTTATCACTAAACTTTGACATTTCTGGATGCACATAACTCATCTTTTGACTATATTTTGTAAGAAGGTTGTTGCATCTTGCCACTTTTTCCGCAACCTGAGAATTTGACAAGTCTACATTCCGTACATTGTGATAATAAAAAACAAAAGGGCTTACAAGTTCATCAAACTCTCTTTCATATTTAAGTAAGGCAAGAAGCTCTTTCTTGTCTTTAAGTTTGCCCTTGAATTTGTCACCTTTCTCCAGCATTTTTTCAGCCTTTGAAAACTTTTCTTCAAACTCTTCATCGCTCTTGCAAAAATATGATAAGTCCCATTTGTATTTGTCTGGAATTTGACTTCTTGTTTTCATTTAAGCCCCCTATCTAATAAAATATTTTTCCATATAGTATTTATTCCATGGCTCGCTCGCTAAATCTGGAGGGCAAGCGAAAAACATTTTTTGCTTGCTTACTGGGTGGGTAAATTCAAGTTTTCCTGCCCAAAGTCCAAGATTACGGCTTGCACGGGTTTTATCTTTGCCGTACTTATTATCGCCAAAAAGTGGGCATCCAATTCCTGCAAATTGCACACGGATTTGGTGACTTCTACCGGTAAGAATGTTCACCTCAACAAGTGCGTCTTTCTCATTTGACTGCAAAACTTTGTAGTTAAGTTCGGCTTTCTTCACGCCTTGCTCTGACTGAGGGACAATCTTAACAATGTTTTCTTTCTCATCCTTCTTAAGATAATTTACAAGACTACCCGACTTTATTTGTGGCACGCCGTTCGTTACCGCATAATATGTTTTTTTCATCTCGTGAGAGGCAAGTTGCGCGGAAAGTCTGCTTGCTGATTTTGAGTTTCTTGCAAACACCATAATCCCGCCAGTGGGTCTATCCAACCTATGCACAAGGCCGATAAAGGCCTCGCCTTGCTTGTTATATTTTTCTTTCACATACGCTTTAACGAGGGTTAATAGGTCCATATCACCGCTCTCGTCAGCCTGCGAAGGCATATTCTGTGGCTTCACCACCACAATCACCTGATTATCTTCATACAAAACATTTAATTTATCCATTCTTATTCCTTCTATGGAATTGCATCTTTAAGCAATCCCCTCTACTTGTTTTACTTTGACAATCATTACACCCTTTGGTGTTGTCTTTTCGTTTTTAAAAAATTTATTACAGAGGTCAAAATACCCCCCCCCAGTTTGATAACTTGCTTTTCCTGTTAGTCTTACTCCTGCCCACTTATCATTAAACGAAGTTAAAACAACATTATCGTTTAAAAGAATATTATCTGGTGTGTGTATCATTTCATTATTAGATATTAAAATTGTTTCATCATCTAAAACTTTTATATCGGAAGCAACAGATAGATTTGGAGCATTGTCTTGATTTACAGTTGCAATATGGCAAGGATTGTTTTCAATTAGGTTCACATATTTTGTTAACTTTACTTCTTTTAATAAGTTTGTTTTATTATCTGGATTTATCATTCTCTCCCTCCAATTTAAATATTTTAAGTCCTCTTGCGCCACATGGAAGGACAATGCCTTCCTCAGTGGGAAGTCCAACCTCGTCAGCGTCTATTCCCCCTTTGCCAAAAACAAGGGTAAGAATGTTTGAAAGCACGCTTGCTTGAAGGCCTGTGGTATAAGAATTTATAAGCACAAAAAGTGGATTATCAGAAAGTACTTTTTTAGTAAGTGAAACAAAGTCAAAAAGTTTATCTTCCAGTTTCCACATCTCGCCGTTTGGCCCTCTGCCGTAACTTGGTGGGTCCATAATAATTGCGTCATAGGTGTTGCCACGACGAAGTTCTCTTTCAATAAACTTTTCGCAGTCATCCACAATAAAACGAATGTTTGAAATGCCATTTATTTGTGCGTTTTCTTTTGCACGCTCCACCATACCTTTGCTGGCATCAATGTGAGTTACACTTGCACCCACTTTGGCACAAGCCACAGACGCCCCGCCAGTATAGGCAAACAGGTTTAGTATTTTAATGGGGCGATTTGCATTTCTGATTAATTTCATCATTTCCGCCCAGTTCACCGCTTGCTCTGGGAAAAGTCCGGTGTGCTTAAATCCCATAGGTTTAATGATAAATTTTAGTCCCTGCCAAGATACCGTCCACTGAGTAGGCACCTTGGTTTTATATTCCCAGTGTCCGCCGCCCGTACTTTCACGAAGGTAATGTGCGTCAAGCCCCTTTGTTTTAGACAAAACCTTTTGAGCGTGCCAAATGGCTTGTGGGTCGGGGCGGAGCAAAGTGACATTCCCCCACCTTTCCAACTTTTCGCCATCACCGGTGGCAAGTACTTTATAGTCCTGCCATGTATCTGCTATCTTCATTCTTAATCCGCCTTTATAAGTTTGGTAATAATAAAACTGTTTCCAACCTCAATGTTTTTCTCAATCGTTGGATTGTCAATTTTTTCTATTGCACGCTTGATAAGTGCTTCCGCTTTGATTTTTTGCATATAGTTAAACAGCATATTTGCAAGGTCATCATCGCCAGTTTCAAAATAAGCATAAAGCCTGTCGTCAATGGCAAAGTCGGCTTCCTTACGAAGAACCTGAAGCCCTCTCACAAATTCTCGGTAAAGCCCCTCTTCAATAAGTGCGCTGTCAAGATTGATATCAAGCACAACAGTATTTCCATTCTCGTGCGCAATGACAAAGTCCTCTTTTGGTTTCTTTTCCAGATTAAATAGGTCGCTTGGTAAGTCCTTAAATTCGCCAACACTTACTTTGCCCGCGTAGTAGCCTTCCATAACAACTTTATTCTCTTCATTAGATAACATAGATAACTGCGTTTTAAGTTTTTGTACCTCTCCTTTAAGCACAGCGCCTGCCTTTTTGAAGTTGACAGTAAGGTACTCATCATTAAACTTGCCGTCATCGGTGACAACCTCAAGTTCTTTTATGTTGAGTTCGTCTTTGATGACCTCGCCCATATCGTCGATTACCTTTTGAGCGTTATCACCAGCAATGTACATTTTGCGCAGAGGTTGTTTCACCTTGATTTGGTGTTCATTACGAAGGCGTTGTGCAGTCGACATTACATTTCTTGCAATTTCAGTAATTTCTATAACTCCATCAAATTTTTTATCATAAATGGATGTTGGGAAGCCTGCAAGCATTATACATTCTTTTTCATTCTTTTCAATTTCGCGTACCATGTTTTGCCAGATATGTTCGGTAACAAAAGGTATAATTGGCGTCATAACACGAATGAGTGATTTTATTGCATAATACAAGCACCAGTATGCAGTAAGTTGATCTTGCTTATTTTCGCTCTTCCAGAACCTCTTTCGGTTTGAACGAATATAGAAATTAGAAATATCATCAACAAGTTTCTCAAAATCGCGCACAACAAGCCAGTTCTTATCATCGGCATAGTATTCATCGCAATTTTTGATAAATTTGTTTACGCTTTCAATAATCCACTTGTCAGCAAACTTTAAATCTTTTTCTTTTGGCGTAAAGCCCGCAATATCAGGGTTATCTATGCAAGCATAAGTGTTAAAGAAGGTGTAAACATTCCAAAAGCCAAGTAGTTTTCTTCTTGCCTCATCGGTAAGCGAATAGCCAAACCTCATATCGTTTGCTGGGGATGACGCACAATATAGATACCTAATTACATCCGCGCCAACCTCATCTGCCACTTTATCTGCCTCAAGCGAATTGCCGCCACTCTTGTGGAATTCTCCACCATGCTCATCCTTAACATACTGATATGTCACCACCTTTTCATAAGGTGCCTTGCCAGTAAGGACAACACTCATAATAAGCAGCGAATAGAACCAAAGTTTAATCTGTTCAATCATTTCGCAGACATACTGGCTTGGGAAGTTTTCTTTAAAGAATTTTTTATCAGTAAAATATTTCTTGGTTGAGAAAGGTGTGATACCAGCGTCTAGCCAAGCGTCACCAACCTCAGGCACACGGGAAAGCACTTCCCCGCAGTCACATTTTATTTTTATTTCATCTATCCAAGGTCTATGAAGATTTGGCATTTTGTCTACAAGACTTGGGTCTACCGCCCTTTGTTTCAACTCTTCAAGTGAGCCTATTACATGCACTTTGTTACATTTAGGGCATGTGTAGAATGGAAGTGGCAGGCCGTAGAAACGACTTCTTGAAATGTTCCAGTCCCCCATATTTGCAAGCCAATCCGCCATACGCTTCTTGGCATAATCTGGCTTAAATGTTACATCTTCGATTGCCTTTAATGCAAGCGGACGGATTTCATCCATCTTGATAAACCAAGAAGAAATAAGTTTATATACAAGGTCGGTCTTACAACGCCAGCAATATGGATATGAATGCTTGTACTTATGTGCATACAAAAGTTTGCCGTCTTTTTTAAGTCTGTCAACAACAATCTCAGGCACATCCACCGTCTTTTTGCCGGCAAGAAAACCAGTGTTATCAAGCAACACCCCTTGCTCATTAATTGGGCATATTTCAGGCAGCCCTAGTTTTTGACCAAGTTCAAAGTCCTCAGTACCGCAACCCGGTGCGATATGTACAACGCAGGTACCTTCGCTGTTATCAACCTCATCCCAAGCAACAATTTTATGTACAAAATTCTGTTCACTAAGTTCTGGGAAGCAGGTTTCATATTCAAGCCCAACAAGGTCAGCGCCGTCAAACTCTTCCAAAATTTCGACTTTCTCTTTCAGAATGCTAAGCCTGTCTTTGCCAAGCACAATATTCTCGCCATGGAAATTCACCTTCACATATTTAAACTCTGGATTAACCGCCAGTGCAACATTGGCAGAAAGTGTCCAAGGCGTTGTTGTCCATGCAACAAGAGAAAAATCTCTATCTTTTACAGGCAGTTTGATAAATACAGCCAAATGCTCAACTTCATGATAGGAAGAAGAAGTTTCATGGTCACTTAAACTTGTGCCGCAGCGTGGGCACCATGCCATAGGTCTGTTCTTTTTTACTATCCAACCCTTTTCGTCACATTTTTTGAGGAAATGCCAAATGGAGGTTATGTTTTCGTCGGTGTTGGTGTAATAACTATGTTCCCAGTCCATCCACTGTCCCATACGGATGCTTTGCTTTGTGATTTCATTGCCGTAGTGAGCAACACGCTCCATGCTTTTATTTGTAAAGTTGTCAAGGCCATACTTAAGAATTTCTGGCTTACCGTTAAGCCCAAGTGCCTTTTCCACCTCAACTTCAACCCAAAGCCCTTGTCCGTCAAAACCATTTTGGTATTGGCAGTCACGCCCTTTAAGTGCGTTATAGCGAATTGTCATATCTTTAAGTGTTCTGCCCCAAAAGTGATGCACCCCCAAACGATTGTTTGCAGTGGCAGGGCCGTCAAGAAAACGAAAGCGCTCATGCCCTTCATTTGCTTTCTTTAATTTTTCAAAACTTTCATTGTCCTTCCAAAATTTGAGAATTGAATGCTCGAGTTCCACAAAATTTGGTAATGCTTGTTCTTTTTTCATTCTAGTCTCCTGTTTTAAGAATATTGGTCGAGAATTTTATTCATCTCCATAGCGTCAGCACCTGTGATAATACCAAGTGGCATTTCAGTGCTTGACCCCGTTTTAGTAATTAAAATAGCAAGTAATTTGGAATTTGTATGGAAGGCTTCAAGTGCCTTTTCAATAGTTATGTCTACTGGTGCGACATCATAATAGTTGCTGTTATCAATGCGTGAAAGCATATCTTCAATTTTCACATTCTCTAAGAACACATTTGCCTTTCCACCCGAAAGCAAAAATTGTCCAAAAGCGTCAAGTATCTTCTGCCCGTTCGCTATTCCTATTAGGCCATTGCTGTCATATACTGGAATATTGGAATATTTAGATGTGGACATAAGCGTGATAACCTCATACATGGTTTTGTTTGCTTCAACAGTAAGCACATCCCGCCTTACAAAATCTATCGCCTTTGGTGGTGCCGTGATAAGTTTTTCAAGACGCTCAATATCCTCCACCACGCTGTCATGTGGCTCAGCAATAATAAAATCATCATTATTATGCACTATTGCATTTCTAAGCCTGCCATAGTCAACAAGTGCGTCCTCATTTTTTCTTACAATATAGTTAAGCACAACGCATTTTCTAATAAGGTCGGAAAAACCCATACTCCTAGAAAAATTATATCGTGATTTTAAAGTATAATCAATATTGTTGTAGGCAGACAAAAATCTTTCTGCATTAGTTTTGTTTTCTGTTGGCATATACTCTCCTTTACATGTATTTTACAACAAAAGCGAAGAAAAAACAAAAGGTTTTATTAATTTATTATATATATTTAATATTTTAAATCAAAAAAGCGTGGACAAGCCACGCTATAATTTTCATACCGAGCATTTTGCTTTGACAAAAAGTCACCAACTGCCTCAAAAGTCTTACGCTCCACCAAAGTTTCCCTATGGCACATTAAAGTGCAATCTTAATGATGCTGCCGTCAGGCTCTGACATGGTTCGACTGTTTTAATTGCATAGGACCTTGACTTCATCACGCAATACTTTTACACATATTTGACAAGCTTTTGCCGAGGCAAACATTCGACCCTACTAAAGCGGGTTGTAGGCAACAGGGCACCGCTAACTCCCCATCTAGCTCGGTAAAGGCATTATAACATAAAACCTGCCCTCATGCAAGCAAAAGTTTGGCAAGTTTTGTTAGTAAAAAGCCCGATTGCACGGGCTAAACGAAAATATTTACTTATTTATAACTTTTTTAATGGATTTTTGTGCTTTATCAGTGGCCTTTTTTGCCTTATCTGCCATCATATCCACTTCTTTAGCAACAGCCTTTTCGGCCTTGTCCACGGTTTTCTTTGTGCCTGTGCTGTATTTATATAAAAGCACGCCAGTCACAAGTCCAATACCAAACCCTAAAAGCATATGAATTTCTTTCATAATCTCCTCCTCGTGTTTAGTGTGTGCAAAAAGGTCATGTTTATTCATATATAAAGTTAATTTTATTGCTCCATATTAGTCAAAAAATATTAATCCACTATTATCAGCAACTTCCATCATTTTCAAAACCGCCGCATAGCTAACCAAATCATATTTTTTAAAAACAAGATTTAATACATCATCCTTGGTCACCTTGCATTCCTTTGCAAAATCTTCAACGGTATATTTGTCATCATATTGCATTTGATATCTAAGATAATCTACAACCTTGCTATTTGCAAAACTAAATTGGTTCATATTTCCTCCTAAAACTTATTCACTTCTGAATATATCATAAATAAAAAAAATACGCAAATTATAATAACAGTATGAGAGAATTTCCTAAACGAATTAAAGAATTAAGAGAAGAAGTAGGCTTGTCAATCAATAAACTTAGTAAAAAGATAGGCATACCTTTTACAACTTTATTGCGTTTAGAAAAGGGAGAAACCGATATTAAAGGCGACCAACTGATAATACTCTCTAAATATTTCAAAGTAACTACTGATTATTTGCTTGGCCTCGAGGATTAATCCCCTATTTCTTTTATTTTTATATTTTATTCTTTCAGTTGAAAGATGTCAAGTATTTTTCTTTCTTTTGTGAGAAAATTTCATTATGGATAATAAATTAATTTTTGGTAAAAATTTGAAAATGCTTAGAGAAGAGAAAGGTCTTGGGCAAGTAGAACTTGCTAAGGCTTTAGGTGTTGGAAAAGGAACTATTAGCCTTTGGGAAAATGGATTAAGGGAGCCATTGTTGTCCTCTCTAGTTGCAATAGCAAAATATTTTAATATTTCTATTGACGAATTGGTAGGTCTTGTCGACTAAAACATTTGACTATAACCTCTAAAAGAGGTAATATATAAACATGAATTATTTTACTGCGGATTTGCATTTTGCTGATGAAAATACCTTGATTACTGGAAACAGACCCTTCAAAAACATCAAAGAATATGACAAATTTATGATAAAACAAATTAATAAAGTGGCAAAAAAGGATGACACAGTTTATGTCATCGGTGATTTTTTCGACTGCGATAAAGGCACTGATAATATCTCTTATAAAATAGCGGGAACATATGTAAAAAAACTAAAACCCAAAATTATACTTATCACTGGTAATAATGAAGAACGTATAATAAAATATTTCTTTGGCGGAAGTTTTGAAAAATTTCGGGCGTACTGCCTTGACATTGGCTTTATTGATGTACAAAAGTCAGTTAGGCTAGATTTTGGTGGAAGAGAATTTTATCTTGTGCATAAACCTAAAGACACCAATCCTAACTATATCAATTTGTTTGGACATATACATGATGGCGGTGCATACCGTAGTTACGGCATAAATGTTGGTGTTGACGCAAACCATTTTCGACTTTGGGACGAGGCTGATATTTTATATTTTGTCTACCTAAAAGAAAAGTATATGAACAACGATGTTAATATAAATATGAACTAAAAAAAACACCTTTAAGGTGTTTTTTTAATCTTCATCGTCATCAGATTTGGCAGACTTTTTGTTTGCCTTATCTTTGCGTTTATAGTAATCCTCCACTGCCGCGTGAATACTCTCCTCTGCAAGCACTGAACAGTGTATCTTGTGTGGTGGCATCTCACCTAAGATATCATACACTTGTTTGTTTGTCACTTTAAGTGCTTCGTCAAGGGTTTTACCTTTAATAAGGTCACAAGCAACATCGGTTGATGCAATGGCAGCGCAGCAACCAAATGTCTTAAATCTTGCATCCTTGATAATACCATTATCATCTACAAGAAGGTAAACCTTCATGATATCTCCACAAGCAGCATTGCCAACCTTACCCACACCATTTGCACCGCGAAGGCCGCCAGCATTTCTTGGATTTTTAAATCTTTCTATGATTTCTTTACTATACATTATCTCCTCCCTGCTTTAGTTATTGGTGAAATTGAACGAAGTTGATTTATTGCTTTTTCAAGTTCGTCAACCACATAGTCAATATCACTTCTTGTTATATTTTTGCCAAAAGAAAATCTTATTGAGCCTTGTGCTATCTCATCTGGTATTCCCATTGCCCTAAGCACATGACTTGGCTCTAGCGAATTTGATGTACAAGCCGAAGCGGTGGACACTGCAATTCCTGCAAGGTCAAGAAGCATCAAAATGCTTTCCCCTTCAACCATTTCAAAAGAAATGTTTACAATGCTGTTTACCTTTTGATGTGGGTGACCATTCACATGAATGTATGGGATGCGGTCAGTCACTTTGTCTAAGAAGTATTGTCTTACCGCTTTAAGTTTTTGTTGATTGATTACAATGTCACGATTTGCAATTTCCACTGCCTTTCCAAAACCAGCTACTGCAGGCACGTTTGTTGTTCCGCCACGCTTGCCACGCTCTTGCGCGCCACCTGCAATAAGGTTTTCAATTCTTACGCCATTTTTAAGGTATAATGCACCACAGCCCTTTGGGCCATAGATTTTGTGTGAGGACATACTCATTGCATCAATTTCCATATCTTGTACATTAATCTTTACCGCACCTATTGCCTGCACTGCGTCTGTGTGGAAGATAATTCCATACTCATGTGCTGTTTTTGCAATGGCTTTGATGTTTTGAATTGTGCCAACCTCGTTGTTGACCGTCATGATTGAGATAAGGGTTGTATCCTTTCTTATAGCATGAATAAGATCAGCGATGCTTACAATACCATACTTGTCAACTGGAAGATATGTCACCTCATATCCTTCCGCCTCAAGTTGCTTGCAAGCGTCAAGCACTGCGTGATGCTCAAATGCACTTGTGATGATATGTTTTCCTTTGTTTGAATAAGCATGGGCGATACCTTTGATTGCCCAGTTGTCTGCCTCTGTACCACCAGAAGTAAAATATATCTCATTGGATTTTGCCGCACCAATTGCGTGTGCAATACGGTCACGTGCTCTATCTACAATTGCACTTGCCTCTCTACCATAGCCATGAAGAGAATTTGCATTTCCATAAATGGTGTTGAAACAAGGCAACATTTCTGCCAAAACCTCACTAGAAACATAGGTTGTAGCAGCATTATCAAGATAAATCTTTCTTTCCATAAATTCCTTCCTTTTAACGCTTTAATTTTATCACTTTATTTTCACAAAGTCAATAGCCATAATTAAAAGTTGACATAGATTTAAGGAAAAATAACAAAAAATAGCGATATTTTCCTCACTTTAAGCAATTTTTGCCATAAATGTTGCATTTTAAATTCAAGTATGCTATAATAATTTTATAGGAGAAAAATATGCAATTATTTAAATATATTAAAAGTTTTGAAGATATTAAAAATATGTTTGAAGAACACAATTTCAAGGTAACCTTTCCATGTCCTGACGAATATGGCCAAAAAATGGGATATGATTTTCAAGTAAGAGGTAAATTTTCTGGTCATAAATTAATTTATATAACATGCTCGATTAGTAATGACTTTACTATGTATGGTGATAATGGCCATGACTATTCAAGTCCCTTAACTTCATGGTTAAGATCATATATGACAAAGAAATATGGAAAAGACTATCTTGACGATTTAAAAGCCCACCTTATAGATGAGTCCACACGCACAGCAGATGGATTTAAAAAATACCTTCCACAAGATGAAGCAGAATAAAAAAGCAACGCATTTTGCGTTGTTTTTTATTATAAATATGACTTAATTGTATCAAGTGCGTCATCATGTTGCCATAGGCCAATATGCTTTTGACGCACCTGCCCATTCTCAAAGATTATAATTGTTGGAATGCTCATAATCCCAAACTTTCTGGCAAGGGCTTCGCTTTCATCAACATCCACCTTGTAGATCTTCACATTGTCCCCAAGTTCTTCTTGAAGGTCCTCAAGAATTGGCGCCATCATTCTGCATGGCCCACACCAAGTGGCAAAAAAGTCTACAACAACGATTCCCTCTTTGATAGCATTATCAAAAGTTTTATTATTTAAAATCTGCATAATTTCCTCCTTTTTTATTATACCACAAAACTAATTTTTCTCCAAAAATTTATTTATTATTATTGCTGAAATTGTAATTCCGCACATGGCTGGGTAATAACTAATACTTCCTACCGTACCTGTGTGATTTGCCACTGGCTTACTATCACAGGTTACAACATCAAGGCTTTTTACTCCCGCCTCTCTTAATTTTTTACGCATGATTTTTGCAAGACCGTCATCATGAGTTTTGTAAATGTCCGTAAGGTAAAACCTTGGCAGGTCATAGCGATTGCCCGCGCCCATAGCCGAGATGATAGGAATGCCTTTTTCTTTGCAATGCATAATAAGTGCCACCTTATCTTTGACGCTGTCTATTGCATCCACCACCATATCACATAACGGAATAATATCTAAGTTTTCCTCTGTAAGCCTTTCGGAAACAATGTCAATTTTAAGATCTGGGTTAATCTCTAAAAGTTGCGATTTTAATACTTCCACTTTAAGTTTTCCTATGGTGTTTATATTTGCCACCATTTGACGATTGACATTTGAGCTTGAAACCATGTCGAAATCAATAATGGTAAGTCTGCCCACACCTGCCCTTACAAGCATATGGGCAGCATAGCCACCAACTCCGCCAACGCCAACCACGGTCACCCATTTTTTAGATAAATTTTTTATACCCTCTTCGCCTATAAGCAGGCTTGTTCTAGAAGTATCCATACGCCTTCCTATAACACGAACTTTTTAAGGTCATATTTTTTCTTGGTCTCTTTAAATGCGTTTTGAACATAGGCTCTATCAACCTTAACTTCAAGCATAGGATGATCCCCAGAGGCATTAAAGGAAATGTCTTCAAGAAGGGCCTCCATGATTGTATGCAATCTTCTTGCACCTATATTTTCACTGGTCTCATTCTCTGCCGCCGCCATTTCTGCAATTTCATCAATGGCGTCCTCTGTGAATTTAAGGTCTATGTTGTCCACCTTCAAAATGCTTGCATATTGAAGTGTGACAGCATTTTTTGTTTCACTTAAAATCTTCTTAAAATCATCCTTTGTTAGATTCTCAAGTTCAACACGAATTGGGAAACGACCTTGAAGTTCTGGTATCATATCCTCTATATTTGATACATGGAAGGCACCCGACGCGATGAAAAGTATAAAGTCTGTTTTAACATTACCATATTTGGTAGCAACAGTGCTACCTTCCACGATAGGCAGAATATCTCTTTGCACACCCTCACGAGAAACATCTTGGTTATTGGATGAGCCGCTGCCACCGATAATTTTATCAATTTCATCAATAAAGATAATTCCCTCTTCCTCGGCACGCCTTATTGCCTCAGCGTTCACATTGTCTTTATCTATAATTTTGTCGCACTCTTCACCCGTAAGAATCTCTCTTGCCCTTGCCACCGTCATTTTTCTCTTCTTACGCTTTTGTGGCAGAAGTCCGTCAAACATAGAGCCAAGTGAAATCTCTGGCCCGCCTACTGCAAGTACAGGTGTTGGATTATCAAGTACAACAACATCTATGGTTTCATTTTCAAGTTTGCCCGCCCTCAAATCTTCAAGCACGGCATCTTTGTTTGTTTCAATATCGCTTGCACGCCTTGTATCAGTGATGGCGTCAACAAGTTTTCTCTCCACGATAGGTGCAACCTTCTGTTCCACTTCATGCGCCTGCTCGTCTTTCACCATACGCACCGAAACCTCAACAAGGTCGCGTATCATACTTTCAACATCTCTTCCAACATAGCCCACCTCGGTATATTTGGTGGCTTCAATCTTGATAAATGGTGCTTTCACAAGTCTTGCAAGCCTTCTTGCAATCTCAGTTTTTCCAACCCCTGTTGGCCCACGCATAATAATATTTTTAGGTGTAATTTCCTCTCTTAGTTCTTTTGGAAGTTTGCTTCTTCTATATCTGTTTCTAAGGGCAATAGCCACCGCTCTTTTCGCTTTAGCCTGTCCAATAATATATTTATCAAGTTCTTCAACTATCTGTCTTGGTGTGTAGTTCACGCTTAAACCTCCTCTACAACAATATTGTTGTTTGTAAATACGCAGATATCACTGGCAATCTTAAGTGCCTTGTAGGCAATATCTTTTGCCGAAAGTTTTGTATTTTCCATAAGTGCCTTTGCAGAGGCAAGTGCAAAATTACCGCCCGAGCCTATTGCACAAACATCGTCATCAGGCTCAAGCACATCCCCCATACCTGACACAATAAGCAGTTGATTTTTGTCTGCTACAATCATCATTGCCTCAAGTTTCCTTGCCGCCTTGTCCTCACGCCAAGTCTTTGCAAGTTCTACCGCACTCCTCATAAGGTTGCCCGAAAACTTATTAAGCATGGCCTCAAATCTTTCACTAAGCGAAAAAGCATCCGCAACCCCACCAGCAAAACCAATTACTACCGTGTCGTTGTATATTCTTCTCACCTTTTTTGCTGTTCCCTTGAAAATAACGCTTTCCTGCATGGTGACTTGTCCGTCACCTGCTATCGCAATTTTGCCATTGCGTTTTACACCACATATGGTGGTTGCTTTAAATAGACTTTCCATTTCCTTCCTCCTTGTATTTTTTCAAACTTTCTAAGTCGTATTTATCTTCTTCCATTATATCACATCTCCCGCGAATTGGAGTAAATTTATTGGCATTTTGTGTCATTAAATCTTCAATAACCCCTCCAAAACAGGTGTTTTTTGGAAAATTACTAAATTTTTTACCATTTATGTAGCTTAAAACATTTCTTGCGACATGCAGTCCGCTTATCATTCCCTCTACATGCCCAAAAATCCCTGAGATATTGCCAGCGAAAAATAAATTGTCTCGCTTTAAAGACTGACCATGTTCATTAATGACCATAGGTGCATTTAGGTAGCAATTACTTGTCGCTTTGCCTTCACAAACTAATATAGCGTTTTCAAGTCCCTTAATTTTCCTTATAATCTCGACCTGCGATTTAAAAGGCAGACTGCTACAAAAGCCCTCAAGCACCCTGCCATTTTTTAGTTTTAATACGGCATATGGTTTTTCTATCTCTAAATATATCACCTTCATGCAGTGGTTTTTAAGTGCGTCTTTGTTTTTAATCACCACTTCTTCTATGCATTCTTCGCACCGCTCTTTACACGGATTTTCATTCCTTTGGCGAATGATTTCGTTGCAAAGTGCGATATACTCGTCATAATTTAGCGGAATATATAAATCCCTGTCCTTTCGTATACACCTACTTTCATCCACGTCTTCCACACTCATATACACAGGATAGGTATTAAAGCATCGCATAGAGCCAAGTTCATCTTTAAGCCACTCAAAAAGCATTCCCTCCGTCCTGTGTCCAGAGGCAATTATGTTTATTTCCTTAGTGTTAATTTCGTAAACTTTAAGGTCAAAATAATCTATAAGTGGGTTCTCTTTAAGTTTTTCTATGCCATAAGCGATTGTTCTTCCTGCGGGACAAAGAGAGGGAGATAATCTTTCAAACTCTATAAGTTTATCTAAAAGCTCACTATCAAGCACCCTTGCCTCTTTGCGAAGGGCAAAATTCTTGATGTGATTAAAGCAGTCGCATTGATAATCTCCACCACTTTTATTGAAAATATGCACACGAATGCCATGCTTTGCAAGAGCGAGTGCACACTCGATTCCCGCAAAACCCGCACCGATTATATTCACATGTGCTAAGTTAGACATTTTCCTCCTTGTAGTCGCAGGTGCTGCTTGAACATTTTATATTCTTTCCCTTTTTGATTAGGTAACTTTGACATTTAGGGCATTTGTCCCCTGTTGGAATATCCCAGCTCATAAAATTGCAGTCAGGATATCTATTGCAAGAATAGTAGGTCTTTCCCCTCTTACTCTTTCTCACCACCATAGGTGAGCCACATTCTGGACACTTGCCAACAAGTTTCTTTTCCTCTTCAACAGCCTTGATATTGCGGCACTTAGGGAAATTTTCGCAACCCAAAAACTTTCCGTAACGCCCGTCACGCAAAAGCATTTTTCCACCGCATTTTTCACAAATAATGTCAGTGACAACTGGTGGCTCTTTCATGGTCACACTGCTTGCGTCCGCCTTTTCAAGAAGGCCTTTAAAGCCGTCCCAGAAATTGTTGACGATGTTGTGCCAGTCCTCGCCCGTCTCGACGATATCATCAAGACGCTGCTCCATATGTGCAGTGAATTTGACATTAATTACGCTGCTAAAAAACTTTTCAAGATATTCTACAATATTTCTGCCAAGTTTTGTAGGCACCAAACTTTTACCATCTTTTTCAACGTATTTACGAGAGGTCAAAATATTAATGGTTGGAGTATAGGTGGCAGGTCTGCCAATTTCTTTTTCTTCCATAGCCTTAACAAGACTTGCTTCGGTAAATCTTACTGGTGGCTTGGTAAATTTTTGCTCTGGTTTAAGCTCTTTACATGGCAGACTTTCCCCTTCTTCCAGTAATGGTATTTTACTAGAACTTTCCTTCTTATCTTCTTCTACAAATTCCTTATATACTATCGTGAAGCCTGCAAAAGTCATGGTTTTACCAGTGGCTCTAAAGCCATAATTTCCCACAGTCGTTCCAACCGAAACATTGTTAAATTCCGCCTCGGCCATTTGACTTGCCAAAAATCTTTCATAGATAAGTTTATAAAGCCTATAGTTATCACTTGTTAAAGTCTCTTTCACCATTTCAGGAGTGATGTCCATAGAAATAGGTCTTATGGCCTCGTGAGCGTCCTGTGCATTAGCCTTTGTGTGATATATGTTTGGCTTTGCTGGTAGAAACTTGTCGCCATACACCTTTGAAATATATTCGCGGCAAGAATTTTGTGCATCAGTTGATACACGCACAGAGTCCGTTCTTATATAGGTGACAAGTGCGATTTTTCCTTCCCCTTTCACCTCAACGCCTTCATAAAGTGCTTGTGCCGCCGCAGAAGTGCGTGACAGGCTCATGCCAAGCTTATTGCCGGCATCCTGCTGCATGGTACTGGTGGTAAATGGAGCGGGCGCATGCTGTTTTGTGCTAGACTTTTTCAGTTCACTCACCTTAAACTCTTGCCCTTTAATCTCCTCTAAAAGCTTGTCAACCTCTTCCTTATTTTTAGGCTGATACTTTTTCTTGTTTTTAGTTGTAAGTGAGGTTTTAAATGGTGTTTTGTCCTTTTCTAGTGTTGCCGTAACAGTCCAGTATTCCTCTGGAACAAACGCCTCAATCTCTTTCTCACGGTCAACCACAAGTTTTAATGCTACCGACTGCACCCTTCCGGCGCTAAGCTTTGGTGCAATCTTCTTGCAAATAATAGGTGAAAGTTTATAACCCACCACCCTATCAAGTACTCTTCTTGCCTGCTGCGCGTCAACAAGTCTTTCGTCAATCTCCCGTGGCTCTTGCAAGGCTTTTGTCACCGCTTTTTTAGAAATTTCATTGAATTGTATTCTGCACTTTTTGTCTTTTGGATAATCAAGTACATTTGCAACATGCCAAGAAATTGCCTCTCCCTCACGGTCGGGGTCGGTTGCGATATAAACATAGTCCGCTTTGGCGGCTTTATTTTTAAGCTGTGAAATAAGCTCCTTTTTGTCTGCCACTATTTCATACTTAGGCTCAAAATTATTTCGTACATCCAGTCCAAAACTTTTGGTTGGCAAATCCCGAATATGCCCTTTTGTAGCAAAAATCTCATAGCCGTCACCAAGATACTTTTTTAGTGCTGGTGCTTTAGAAGGTGATTCAATAATTACTAATTTCAAATTTGTCCTCCCTGCCTAGGCAAGCATATATACTCCGCCCGACATCCTTTTTATTATTCCACTAATTTCCATCATTGTCAAATAACTATTTAAAGAATTTATATTTAAATTGCATTCTGCTGATATAGTATCGATATCTTTTTCGCCATTTTTAAGCACATCGACAATTTTCTGCTGCACCATATCCAGTTGCAAGAGCACCCGCTTTTCCTTTTTGCGTTTTTCAAAACCAAGCTCCTGCACGATGTCGCCCGCCTCTGTAACGCAGATGCCCTGACCTGATTTTATTAGTTCATTTGTAAGCGCACTTTTCTCACTCGTAATATTACCTGGCACAACAAATACCGGTCTGCCATAATCAAGTGCAAAATCCTTTGTATGTTTTGTTCCGCTCTTTGCCGCCGCCTCGGTGATAAGTATTCCATCACCAAGCCCTGCAACAATTCGATTGCGGTGTGGGAAATTAAATCTGTTTGAGTCCACTGATGGGCAATATTCTGAAATAAGAAGTCCGTTTTCCTCAATTTCATGGGCAAGTGCCGCATGTTCAGCAGGATATATGTGGTTAAATCCGCTTCCAAGCACAGCAATAGTTTTACCGCCAAGTTCAAGTGCCTTCCTGTGCGAAATGCTGTCAATGCCATATGCAAGACCGCTAACAATCACAAGCCCCTCTTTTACAAGCTCACTCGCAAACCTGTCAGTCACCATACGGCCATAATTAGTTGGAGTTCTTGTGCCAACAATACTAATACTTTTTTCATCAAAAAGTGATAAATCTCCTTTACAAAATAGGTGGTATGGTGCGTCTGGAAGGTCTACAAGTTTTTTAGGATAATTTTCCTCACCTTTTATCACCACCGTGATTCCCTTTTCGCGAAGTCTGGAAAGATACAAAGAGACCTTTCGATCTTCCGCTCTGTCTATCATCTCATTAACGATGTCAGGCGGAAAAAGTTTGTTAAGCTCTTTAAGTTTGACAAAATTATCAATGGAAGGCTTTTCCATTAGTGCCAAAACCTCATCAATCTTTTTTGTTTGTAATGTAAATTGTGATAGATATGTTATTAATATCTGCCTGTCTGTCATATTACCCCCAGTATTTTCTATCTAGCGACCTGTAGCTTATTGCTTCCGCAATATGCTGAGGCAAAATATTTTCCTCCCCTTCAAGATCGGCAATCGTTCTTGCCACTCTAAGAATGCGGTCATGCGCGCGGGCAGAGAGTTTCAACTTTTCAAACGCCATTCTAAGTATTTCATCGCTCCCCTTGTCAAGCCTGCAAAACTCTTTGGTCTGAGGCACGCTCATTTTAGCGTTTGAATATATTTTGCAGTTTTTAAATCTTTTAAGTTGGATTTCCCTTGCCCTGTCCACCCTTGCTTTTATAACCGAGGACTTTTCTTCCACACTTTCGCTTTTTAGATCATCATAGGAAACATTATCCACCTCAATGTGAATGTCAATTCTGTCCATGATAGGTCCCGAAAGCCTTGCGAGATATTTATGTATTTGGTTTGGAGTGCAGGTGCATTCTTTAAGTTTGCTGCCATAGTTTCCGCATGGACATGGGTTCATACTTGCAATAAGCATAAAGTTGGCAGGATAGGATACTGTCGCATTCGCTCTTGCCACTGTAATAACGCCGTCTTCAAGAGGTTGACGCAGGGTCTCAATGGTATGTCGGGAATATTCTGGCATTTCATCCAAAAATAGCACTCCATTGTGTGCAAGGCTGATTTCACCTGGCTTACTATTATTTCCTCCCCCTGTTAAACTCACAGTAGATGCAGTATGATGTGGGCTTCTAAAAGGTCTAGTTGATACAATACCTTTCTTAAGGTCAAGTTCTCCCGCTACGGAATGTATTTTTGTCACTTCAAGTGCTTCTTCAAAGGTCATATCTGGCAGAATAGAAGGAAAGCATTTTGCAAGCATACTTTTCCCGCTCCCCGGAGGGCCTATCATGATTACATTGTGTCCGCCCGCCGCTGCAATTTCTAGGGCACGCTTTGCCCTCGCCTGTCCTTTAACATGGCAAAAGTCAAGTCCCGAGGTATGACTTTTTATCTCCTTTTCATAGTCGCCTATCTTTACTTTTTCAATCTCACTTTTGCCTTCTAAAAATTCAACACACTCAATAAGGCTTTTCACAGGATAAACTTCAAGCCCTTCAATGAAACTTGCTTCAAGAGAGTTGTCATAAGGAATGATAAATTTTTTATACCCAAGTTTTCGTGCTGAGATTAAAAGTGGTAGCACGCCCTTTACCTTTTTCACCTGTCCGTCAAGTGAAAGTTCACCGATATAGCAAAAATCTTCTATATTTTTAAGTTTGCTGTCTTTATTAAGCGAAATGATTGCCACCGCCATGGCAAGGTCGTACACCGCACCTTCCTTTTTCACATCGGCAGGTGCCAAGTTTATCGTTATTCTTTTGATAGGATATTCGTAGCCACTGTTTCTAATAGCGGAGCGTACACGCTCCTTTGCCTCTTTAATCGCGGTGTCTGCAAGACCTACAACATCAAAATGTGGCAAACCATTTGTTATATCTGTTTCCACATCCACCGGAAATCCCTCTATCCCTTTAAGTCCAAAACTGGACACTTTTGCTAACATAACTCTCCTTTGTCAATAATTCCCTTACCCTTCAATAGTAACATAAAGGGAGAAATTATCAAAATAAACTGACAAGAATTTTCATCTTGACATTAATCCTCATTTGTGTTATTACTAGGATTGTATTGGAGGAGCAATGTACATTTTAGAAGAAGAAAGGGCAAAGTATGAGGCACTTACTACAAAAGGCAAAAAATTATTAGGGGAAAAGAAACTTTTTCTCAACTATGCAACAGATGAAAAAAATATAAGGGTGATAAACATTGTAATTGCTCGTGATGAAGATAAATTAAGAAGATATGACGAGGCAATGAAAAAAGTGCTTAAAGCAAAAACCGCGACCCAGCAGTTACTTCTTTTTAAGAAACTGGACCGCGTTCGCAATGATTACGAGGGGCATTTGCACCTCGCCGCAATTACCACGGTCAGCTGCGGCTATTTGGCAAGATTCGACCAAGGTTTCAAAGGAAATCATGAGGCTTTCCTAAGCGCCATTACAAATGGCACCTTAAAGAATAATATTGAAGATGAATAAAACCGCAAATCGCGGTTTTATTTTATTCTTAACTTTCTTAGTTCGTTTTTTTGCTCCCCTGTAATGCGATAAGAGTCGCACATTTTTGAAATCGACTTGTTTCGTAAAAACTTATCTTCTATGCTAGGCAGAAGATTATAAACATATTCGTAGTCAAGCACACCTGCGTTAGCAATAGTCCATGCTTGTGCCATTTTGACATAATAGGCGTCATCCTTGACGCTTAATATTTTTTCAATAACGCCTCTCACATCCTTTTTCAAAAAGAAGGACATTAAGTAGATTATTCCCACCCTTTTCTCAAACTCACCCTGCCGCATGAGCAAGCGCTCAAAATATTCTCTTTCACTTTCAAGTCCTTTAAGCCTTGACACTATCATGTCGCAATGCGCCCAGTTATCAAAGTGGCAAATAAGCGTGTCTAGATATTTCACCTTTTCACTTGGGGTTATTTTCATATGTGCAAGGGTAAACCCTGCAATAATATTTTCCTCAAAGCTCTCAAGTGGCAATTCCCTCAAATCTACATTTTCTTTCACAAGATTTTTTGCAAAGGCCTCTAAAATAGGCGTCTTAACACCATAAACATAAAGCCCTGTTGCCACAATCCGCTTTTGAAATTTTGCATTTTCTTTGTCTTCATTCTCAAGAAGAAACTTTTTTACTTTTTCTTTAACCATAAACATATTTTAGCATAAATTTAATAAAAAACAGAGCGTTTTGCTCTGTTTTTTAACTTATTACTGTATAGCCCTGACCGGTAAGGTAATTATAAATCTCTTGTGGATCAGTAAAGCCACCGATGTGATATAGTCCCTTTTGTACTGGCAGCCCGCCATTTACATTTGGCACAAGCGACCAGTTTGTCCATGCCGATGAATTGCCGTACATCGACTTAGTTTCGGTGCCATTGAGGGTGCCATTGCCATAGCAGGCTGAAATTGTTGTTTCATAACCATTTTGTGATATTATGTTTATGTTTGTTCCTGTTATGCTCGTGCCTACTACACTGCAATCTTTCACACTCCCATACGATCCCAAGTATGCAATCCCGCATGCATAACTGCCGGATGCAGTTGCCTTTATTGTGCAATTCTCAACATGACTTGACTGTATTACAGAATTCGTCAGATTTCCAGTTATTCCACCAACATAATTACTTGCAGTAATAGTTGAATTTCGTACCTTACAATTTTTAACTGTCGTTGTTCCACCACCGATATAACCGACTATTACACCTGCAAAAGTACCTGTTGTATTGATTGTTGCAGCAGATACTGTAATGTTGGAGATTAAAACTCCATTCGAGGTGTAACCAAAAAGCCCCATATAATTACTTGTTGAGTTGATTCTCAAGCCTTTTATTCCATACAAAAGCCCATCATACTTACCTGCAAATGTATAACCGCTTCTGCCTATTGGCACCCATTCATGGGCGTTTAGGTCTATGTCCGCTATTTGTTTGTAATAGGCATTTTTATCATATCTGCCACTTGTTGTTTGAAGATTATTATATGTTGCATAAGCAAGGCGAGCAAGGTGTTCAGCGGTGGAGATTATGTATGGATTTGCCTCCGTTCCGTTTCCTCCGCCATAACTTGATGCATAGTACCAGTCTGACCATGTTTTCTCCTGCCAGTGAGCGTAAAGGGTGGTATTGGCGGCTTTATTCCATGTCCTAGCAC
>CANBAL010000004.1 GCA_947366545.1 uncultured Clostridia bacterium | reverse complement strand
TCCTGCCAGTGAGCGTAAAGGGTGGTATTGGCGGCTTTATTCCATGTCCTAGCACTGGTACCAGTAGATGTATAATATTGTGTACCTCCTGCTTGCAAGTCGTAATACCCTAGGAAATTCCAGCCAGATTTACTTGGGAAACTTGTGATACTTGGCATGGCACTGCCATAAGTGGCGGTTACACTTGTTGTACCTCCACTACCTCCATTTTGATTAAGCGTGACTGTAAACTTAAAAACAATGTTATTTATTCCGGCAACCACATTATTCCCTACTGCGTCATACGCATATACATGGGTTGTGTATGGCCCATATTCATTTTTATGATCTGATACATTAACGAGATATCTCCAATTATATGTTGATCCATTCACCGTCCATGAGCCGCTTGTTCCTTCATGCCAGATTAAATCATCCTGCCCCGCATTATCTGTCCATGTTGGAAACCGCACTCTCGTTACTCCTACATTATCGGTGGCGTAGGCGTAAACATAATACCCTGTACTGCCATTTTGTACCCATGTGGTACGATGTATCACAGGTGCGGTCGCATCTGTCCAGTTAGCAGTGAGAATAACTGAACCACCTGTTACTAGGTTTTTAAAATATGTTGCGGTTACTTTTGTCGATGTGCTTGACCAACTTGTATTACAAGAAGAAGATGAAGTCCCATACTTTGCATAACTCGTGTTTCCATTAAATGTCCAACCTGCAAAGGTATAGCCAGTTCTAGTCGGATTGGAAAGTTGAAATGCAGTATCATAGGTTGCACTTGTTGGATGATTAGTTCCATACGAACCACTATTAAGGCTGTACGAAACACTATATGTATTCGGCGTCCAATTGGCAGTCAAAGTGACTGATCCATTATTTGTTGTTGTTAAATTTTTAAAATATGTGGATTTCACTTTTGTTGATGTAGACGTCCAACTTGTTGTACAAGCAGAAGATGAACTACCATATTTTGCATAACTTGTATTTCCATTAAATGTCCAACCTGCAAACGTATAACCTGTACGGGTTGGGTTGGAAAGATAGAAGGCTGAATCATAGGTGGCGCTTGTTGGGAGTGTCCCACTATAACTACCACCATTTAATGTATAGTTTATAGAATAAGAATTTGCTTGAAACCCAACATAGTAATATGTAAAATAATTACTATCCGTTGAATAGTTCTTACTTCTACCTATAAGAAAATTCGTTGTATTGCCGCTTGTAGTTCCTACATAAATTTTTTGAAGGTTGTTTAATTGAATAAAAACCCCTTTATACGAATAACCTGATTTAGGAGAAACTGTTATTGTTACTTTTTCACCATAGTGAATAGGCTTAGATATACCTGTTGTATTGAAACTTTGGCTAAAATATGGGTTAGTAGCACCTTGGGAATATTTCAAATGTGTAATATTTCCGCCCGGGTGTATACCACCCGTGGTATCAACGTTTATATTCCATGTTTGGTCTACTGAATACTTTGCATAATATTTTAAACGTTGTCCGGTCTTTATACTGATATTTATTGTTTGAGCTGACGAATAAAAATAATCTGGAGAACAAGAGGAATCTGTATACCACCCTAAAAATGTGGCACTACTACTATTTAAATTTGCTGTTGCACGCACTTCACTGTCTTTGTCTCCTACGATACAAGAATAACCCGTGTCAACATAATCTCCGTTATACCATGCCCCCAAAAAACCCTTATACTGTGTTTTGACTGTCCCAAATGTTGTATTATCTGCACCATAATCAGGATTTTCAGCATAAAAACTACATGCATAAGCACCAAAATAAAATGAAGCTGCTTTTGTATCATCTTCATCTGGTGCCTCAACCTCTTCTTGAGAATTATCGAGTTCTAAAATCCTCCCCCCCCGCCAAGATTAGAGGTTAAAAGAAGTGTACCTGTAAGAAGGGTACAAAAACATACAATTAATAAACTTATTTTATTAAATAATTTCATAACAATTATAGTATATACTTTTTCATTTTATTTACAAAATAAATTAAATAAAATATTATACTATTTTGGAGTAAAAATACAAAATAAAAAAGTGCGGGAAGCACTTTTAGTTATTGTCTGCTGATTTGATTTTTGCAGCCTTACCAGTAAGCTCTCTTACATAGTAAAGTTTTGCGCGTCTTGGGTTACCCTTTCTTACGACCTCAACATCTGCAACAAGTGGAGAGTGAAGAGGGAAGGTACGCTCAACGCCAACACCATTTGAAAGTTTTCTTACAGTGAAAGTTTCTCTAACTCCGCCGTTCTTTCTTGCAATTACAACGCCTTCATAAGCCTGAATTCTTTCTTTATCGCCTTCTTTAATTCTTACGCCCACTCTAACAGTGTCGCCGATATTGAATTCAGGGAGATTTTCTTTCATATTTTCTTTCTCAATTTGGTCAATAATATTGCTCATGATTTTATCTCCTTTTAATTAAATTTTTTAGCCTCTTTTTCTAGCTCTTTTTCTAGCGGCTTCGCGTTTCTTTTTCTTAGCAACACTAGGTTTATCGTAGGCTTCTTTCTTTCTTATATCACCGATGATACCGTCTTTTTGACATTTTCTTTTAAAGCGTTTAAGTGCGCTTTCAAGACTTTCATTCTCGCCGACCTTAACTGTAGTCAATATTCTCACCACCTTCTATTTTTAAGTTCCGTACTAGTATATAGCACCCCCACCAAAAAGTCAACAAAATTTTCAAATCTTTTTTAATTAAATAAAAAAGGTGGAATATTTCCACCATTTCAAAGTATTACCCCTCAGTTTCGGTAAGTTTCATAAGTTCTTTTAGTTTTTCTATTGCTTGTGCCTCAATCCTGCTGATATAGGAGCGAGATATTTTCAACTCATCCGCGACTTCAAGTTGCGTCAAACATCGCGTGTCAAAATACCTTAATTCAATCACCTTCCTTTGTCTTTCCGGCAGATATGGCAAGTATGCCTTTATCTCTTTTAATGTCATAGTTTTCATAATATCCTCCTCAGGTTCAATTGAGCCTAAGATGTCGTCCAGCGTTAAATCTCTATCTGAGGAATGTGAAATTACTGTTTCTATTGAAAGAGTGGTGTCGTTATACCTTTTGTATCTACGAATATACATATTGATAAAACTTTTCATGCAAACAAGAGAATAGGTATAGAAGGTATTGCCATTATCTGGATCAAAGGTTTCTATTGCTTTTAAAAGCCCTCTAGCCGCCTCCGACCTATAGTCATCCATATCATAATAGTTCCCCTTGTTATAAGAACGCGTGGCAATAGTTATCATCCGTTGGTTTATACTAAAAATTTTGTCTCTAAGCACCAAATACTCGGGAGAATCTTTTTTACATTGCTTCATTCTTCTAAACAATTCATCATTTCTGGCATTTAAACTTTTTTCCATGTAATTATCTATGAAACAAAAAAAAGAATGGTTATGCCATTCTTAAAAATTTATTGTGTTTCTTGTTGATTTTTCGTCTTGCTATCATGGACAAGTTGTATTAATTTTTTGAACGCTCTTTGCTCTATGTCAGACACGGTTTCAGTCGTAATGCCCAAACGATCTGCAATTTCACTGTTATTCTTTTTGCCGTCACCCAAATACCTTAATTCAAGCACCTGCTGTTCTATTTTCGACAATTTCTCAAGTTGGGTTTTATGAGCGGTTAAATATTTTTGAAAAGAATTATATGTGCCATTTTCATGGGTAGTCACAACTTTTTTAAAATCCTTTAAAGCACGATCCCTTAATGTAACATAAAAGGTGTGCTTCATTCCCAATTTGGCAGAAATTTTTGCACTAGAAAGATAGTTGTTTTCGATGTATGTACCCCTTAATATTGTCGCCATCTCAGGTGAAAGATATTTCAAATATTTCTTATTTTTTATTACATATTGTTGGATTAATGCAAACTTACCCTGCCGTGTTTCGCCCTTTCCTTGCCAAAGATCTTTAATTTTACTGATTGCCTTAATTTCCATATAACTGGCCGCTTGTCTTGTAATACCAAGTTCTTTACTTATCTGTTCAAAAGTCTTAATTTCCTCGCCCGATAGATATCGCAACTGAATCACTTTTCTTTGATTCTCATTTAACTGTTTTAAAAAGCCCGAAAGTTTTTGTAGGTCTATTGCCATTTTTCTAGCATTCTCTAATTTTTTATCTTTAAATGATAAGTAATCCTTTAATGACTTAGCATCTTCCCATTCTAATTGTTTATCATATGAAATAAGTTTGGCACCATGTTCAAGGTCACGATTAAGCCAATCTAAAATAAATCCTTTGGCATAATGGAATGCAAAGGTTGAAAAAGTATTGCCAAGGTCCACATCAAACTTATCTATAGAAATAAATAATCCCATTTTCCCCGTTTGAATTGCATCCTCATAATCATATTTGTTGTTCTTTAATATGTTTAGTTCATATGCCGCTTTATAAACCAGTCCAATATTGCCACTATAAATCTTGTCACGAATTTCTTTATATTCTTGACTTGATTTGTCATATTCTTTTAATTGTAAAAATAGTTTATTGTTTTCTTCTGCTGTCATACTACTCAATAATAACATGTAACCATACACAAGTCAATACTAAATTTCTTCTATTTGGCTATCCCTTAGTTCTCTAAACATTTTTAACGCTTTCAACGACACTGCTCTCATGTATGACTTTTCATAACCTAATAGCTTCGACACTTCAAAGTAGGATTTGACCCCACCCTCTTGCAAGTACCTTGTAGACAAAACCTCTCGGAAAAGTTTGGGTAATCGTTCAATAAATTGCGGAGTTCTTTTAATTTCCTCACATACTAAATCTCTTTGTCTGTAAACATCCATATCAGGTATTGGCATCCTTTTTCTTTTCATCTCAGCAAACAATTCCAGTCTCTTCAACGCATCCTTTTCAAGTCTAGAGACAGTTTTGAAAGAACAACCCAAAACTTCCCCAACCTCATGTAATGATTTAACTTCATCCCCAGATAGATATCTCGTTTTTATAATATCGCGTTGCAATCGAGAAAGCGAATCTACTAGACTGCCGTAATTTTGTACCTTTACTTTTACAAGCATTCGCTCGTCTAGATATGGAAGGCGTCCCTCTCGCTTCTTTTCTATCACCGTTTTAAGACTTTCAATCGCTCGCCTTTCCATTGACATAGTGGTATAATGCCCAACTATGTTATATCTTTTGCTCATTTCCTTATGAGAAATGATTTCATTACCCAAATATCTTAATTTTAAAAATTCTCTTTGTTTCACTGGCAAGTATTTCAAAAGTTCTTTGTGAATCGTCACTAGTTTATAGTTTTCTGCCTCGCGTGTATTTTGATTCTTCATTTTTAATTTGTAGCCACGCTTTTCCTTTAAAATCATTTGTAAAATATTGTTTTGTGCCTGTCGCTCCACTTTTTCAACTGAATGCGGTGCAATCCCCAAAATTTTGCCAATTTCACTAGATGTTTTTATTTGGGATCCCGATAAGTATCGCAATCTAACAACGCTTTCTTGTCTAGGTGAAAGACGATATATGTATTTTTCTCCATTTTTTTCTAGTTTGAGTTTTAAAAGTCCTCTTTTTGCAAATATGGGGCAATCTTTCGCTCCCTTTACAGACACAGCAGTTATTATCTTACCTAAATTAGTCAGTGCAGTCTTTTGTAAATAATTTAAATTCCTGCGATCTTTCCCTGTAATTTCAGACATTTCTGCCTGTGTTTTGGCTTCTCCATGAAAATATCGTAAGATAAGTTGTTCTCTCTGCCTTAATGGCAGAAAATCAATTAGCCTGCGATAAGGAATAAGTTTCTTTTGCATGGCAAGAGTCCTTCTAAAAGCAACTGCTCTATCACTTTGCTGTTTAATATACCCCTTTTCCAAGCGATTTATCATTATATTAAAATTCTTCTCACCCTCATTTTTTTGTTTACTAAACTGAGTGGTACTTATGCTGAAAAGTTTTGCCAAACTTTTGGAGTTTAAATTTGGATAATAAAAGTATGCGTACCTCAAACTTTCTGCTTCCTTGGGGTCCAAAAGGTCGATATATGTTTCATATTTCTTCAACCTCTGCAAAAATTTTTGTCGCTCTGCTTCTTTTTCTACATCCAAGGAGGTTTGACCAGCCGCAAGTTTTTTGAGGTTATGTATCGCTTTTCTCTCAATCTGCTGCACTCTTTGAAAACTCACACCAATGCGATTAGCCACATCTCTTGCACTCATTAGCTTGCCAGAGAGATATTTAAGTTCAATTACACTTCTTTCTTGTTCATTTAATTGTTTTAACAATTTTCGTAGTTTAAGTTTGTCCAAAAGGTTGACTGCATTCTCAAGATCTTCATCCACCTTCCCTATAAGTTCAATTTTAGTGGTACTTTCTTCCTCATTAGTATACTCATCATAAGACTCGGTATCAAATTTGCGCCTAAATTCCACTCTATTCATCCAACGCAACACTTCAGTTTTTATATACCTAAACGCAACGGTAGAAAATTCAATCCCCCTATCTATATCAAAATCCTCAATCGCTTTTAATAACCCAATATTTCCTTCCGCAATCATGTCCTCAAAGGAGGCTGCGCTATCTAGCAGTTTTCTATATTTTTGAACAAATTTTAGAACTAACTTTTCATTTTTATGAAAAAGTTTCTCCCTTATTTCTAAATATTCTTGGGAGTCTTTTTCATACTTATTCAGTTCTAAAAATAATTCTTTGTTCTCTTCGGCTGTCATCTTGTAATTATTATATTATGCTTTACCCTATAAAGTCAAGATACAACCTTTTTAAATCTTGCCCTTGCACCGTCATTAAATGCGTGTCCTATTTTTACTTCCACCACTTTGCCGAGTATGTCCTGTCTACTTTCAATGTAGCATTTTATGTAGTTTTCACTATAACCAGTGTAGGTCTTTCCCTCTTTTTCTTCAATAAGTACTTTTGCGTATTTATTTTTCTTAAGAAAATCCGCTTTCAACTTTTCTTTAAGGTCATTAAGCACTTCAAACCTATGTTGTTTTATCTCTGGCGGAAGGTCTTTAAACCTACTTGCCACAGTACCGCTACGGCGTGAATACTGAAAAATATGTAAATCCGAAAATTTCACTTTTTTGATAAACTCGACTGTTTCATTGAATTCTTCTTCCGTCTCCTCTGGAAATCCGACTATAACATCTGTTGTAATGCCAGCAAGCGGGAAAGCACTACGAATACGCTCCACAGACTGCAAAAACTGAGTAGGCGTATACTTTCTATTCATCCGTTTAAGTACACTTTCACTTCCACTTTGAAGGGAAAGATGAAAATGAGGACAAAAGTTTTTCAGTTTTTTAAGGCCTTCAACAAACTCCTCACCTACAAGGCTTTCTTCCATAGAGGAAAGTCGAAGCCTTTTGCCGAAACTATCAAGTTGTTCAAGGAGTGTAAGCAGTGAAGGCTTCCCATCAATCTTATAATCTGTTACATTTATGCCAGTAAGCACCACCTCTTTTATATCCTCGGAAAGTGAGCCTACCTCTTTTATAATGCTTATAATATCTCGCGAGCGTGACCTTCCCCTAAGGTAAGGTATAAGACAATAAGAGCAAAAGTTGTTGCACCCGTCTTGTATTTTTATATAAGCACGCATCCGATCTTGTTCCGCATGCATATCATCCTCATACTCCAGTGGAAGCGGTGAAACAAGGTTGCCCTTCGCTTTTTCCCTCATCCTTTCTACATAATCGGTGATTTTAATTTTAGCGGCAACCCCGCTCACATACTCCACACCTTTTGCTAAAAATTGTTCTGGATTATTCTGGCTTGCACATCCACAAACAAAAAATTTGGCGTTTTTATTAAATTTTTTGCACCTTGCAATCATCTGACGTGACTTTTTCTCAGCCTCAGCCGTAACAGCACAGGTGTTGATAATATAAACATCAGCATATTCTAATTTGTCACTCACCTCAAAGCCTTTAAGTTTAAGATAATGCTTGATGGAATCGCTTTCGTATTTGTTGACCTTACAACCTAAGGTCATAATCACAATTTTCATAGGTGCTCCTTAATTTTTGCTTAAAATATTTACTACTGCAAGTGTGGCAAGAGTGGCGGTATCACAACGCAAAATCCGACTGCCAAGGCTTATTGCTTCTCCTCCTCGGGCGATAATCTCTTCAGCCTCTTTTTTTGTAAAGCCACCTTCGCACCCAACTACGACAGCTATTCTTTCCTTGTCCTCCAAAAGGCGTGTATCAAGCGGCGAGTTCGCTTTCTCATATGCGAATATAACCGCATCAAAACTTGCTAAACGCTCTAGCATTTCCTTAAAACTCAGTACTGGACTAATTTCAATAAGTTTGGATCTTTCACATTGTTTACATGCCGTCAAAACAATTTGAGAAATTCTGTCACTTTTATAGTCATGATTAACACTATATTCTGAAATAAAAGGCACAACTTCGCTTGCACCAAGTTCCACAGACTTAGTCACTATGGTTTCAAAATATTCCCTCTTTGGCATGGCTTGAAATAGGACAATGTTCTTCTTTGGCGTAGCCTCGCATTTCTCAATTTTTTCTATTTTACCCACCGCACGCGTTTTAGAAATCTCCGTCAAAACGCAGGTATAGTCGTTTTCGTCATTAAGTGAGGCAATAACCCTGTCCCCCTCTTTCATACGCAAAACGCGGGAGATATGTACAAGTTCACTCCCGTCAAAAATAATATTTTCGCCTTCTCGCCTTCCAAAAAATCTTTTCATAAACTAAGTATATAACTTTTCCGTCAAATTGCAAAGTTAATAACCAAATAATTTGCATTCTAACCGCAATTTTGTTATTATTAGATTAAGGAGAAAAAGTATGAAAAGAATTATTTTAACTGGTGCCAGTGATGGCCTTGGCAAGGCCTTCGGCAAACTCTGCAATGCGGGGGGGGGATTTGAGGTCATAGCCCTTTGCAGAACAAAACCCGATTACCCTTGCGAATTTATTAAATGTGATTTATTAAATGAAAAATCTATGAATAAGGCGTGCGAAATTATAGCAGAAAAATACAGCAAATTTGACGCCCTAATAAACTGTGCTGGTGTGCCATGTATTCAACCCACCAACAACACTCCCTACTATGAACTTGAAAGAGTTATGAAAGTTAATAGTATCGCCCCAATGTACCTTATTAGTAAATTATTTGACCTCATCAAAGCCAACGAGGCTGATATAATCAATGTCGGCTCCACCGTAGGTCTAAAATCTGGCCCACTCAATCAAGTCGGTTACACGACCTCCAAATGGGCGATAAGAGGAACAAGTCTCAATATTGGTGCGGAACTTAAAAAGACACCTTGTCGTGTAATTCAATTCAACGCGGGCGGAATGAACACCAAATTTAACGAAAAATATAATGGTGAAAAAATAGCCGATCCAAATGCGTGGATAGACCCAGAAGATATGGCTAAAGTAATGTTGTTTACATTGCAGGTACCAAAAAATATAGAAATAAGTGAAATTGAAGTAAACAGAAAATATAAAAAATAACGGCATCTGCCGTTATTTTTATTTCACAAACTTTTTGATAAATGTATCTCTGTGCAGTTCACATTTACCGTATTTTTTAAGTGCTTCAATATGTGCCTTTGTTCCGTAGCCCTTATGTTTTGCAAACCCATATTGAGGATACTTTTTGTCAAGTTCCACCATCATCCTATCTCGATACACTTTCGCGAGAATGGAGGCCGCAGCAATATTATAAGATAATGCATCCCCTTTTATTATGTTTTCTTGTGGCACACGGCAATCAATTTTGACGGCATCAATAAGCACGATGTCTGGCTTCACACTCAAAGTTTCAAGTGCTTTTTTCATACCAAGTTTTGTCGCCTGCAAAATGTTTATCTTGTCAATGGTTTTCTCGTCTACCTCCACAATGGAGTAACTTATTGCCACTTTTTTTATTTTGTCATATAACTCTTCCCGTTTTTTAGCGGAAAGTTTTTTGCTGTCATTAACCCCCTCGATTATATTGTCCATTGGCATAACGGCGCAAGCACAAACCACCGGCCCCGCAAGTGGGCCTCTCCCTGCCTCATCAATTCCAGCAATAACTTTGCCTTTGTATTTTTTTTCGTAATCTAACATATTAAAATTTTATCACATAATAAAAGATTCATCAACTTTTTCTACTATTTTCGAAAAATACTTGACAACTCCCCCCCCCGAGTATAATTAAAGGCAAGGAGATTATGAATGAATAATTTTTATATATTTTTTCTTCTTTCTTTATTGTGTACTATTATTACTTGCATAATTTCAACTATTTCAACAAAAGAATATGAAACTGAAATAACGCAAAACTCAGATTATAATCTAGAAACAAATGATGTCAATTCTCTTCGTAGATTGAGAATTATATTTATAATTAGCATTCTAATAATAGCATTTATTTTTGTTTTCGCCGTCTCCTGTCTTATAGGTACAGCGATTTCTTATGCAGAGACACCTCAATTAGCATGTCCAATTGCCATAACATCAATAATTTTATTAATGATTGGAGTAAGCACTACAATTGCTACAGTTTTCCTTTATTTAAATGCAATTGCAAAGGTTCTTAGTCGCGCACAAATTTATAATTCAATTAATAAACTTAATGAAAATATAGATAAATCAACCCTAAAAATCCTTAAAAATCAAAAAAATAGTGATGAATAGTCACTATTTTTTCTTATTTTTTAAAAATTTATCATATTTTGCATAGGAACTGGTATTAAAACATGATGCAAGGTCTTCTATCTTTGCCTTAGTCTGTTTATCAAGACTTTTTGGCACTTCCGCTTTGATTGTCACAAGCATATCACCTCGCGACTCACGATTAAGTATCTTTACACCCTTATTTTTAATCCTCATCACAGTGCCACTTGCAGTAAGCTCCGGAATATTTAATGTGTAATCCCCGTCAAGTGTTGGGATTTCCACCTTACCGCCGAGCAAAGTGGTTGTAAATGGAAGATATAGGTCAAGACAGATATCACTGCCCTTTCTTACAAGCAACTTGTGTTTCTCCACCTTTATGCGTATATTAAGGTCACCATTTGTTCCCTCGCCCATTGGAGCATTTCCTTCGCCACGCATACGAAGTGTTTGGTCATCATCAATACCTGCTGGTACTTTAACTTTAATTGTCTTGTTGACTCTTTGATAGCCTTTACCATTACATACACTGCATTTTTCACGGATAATTTTACCGCTGCCACCACATTTAGGACATTCGCCCTCACGCACAATAGTGCCCATCATGGTGTTTTGCTGGAAGCGTACTCTGCCACTACCATGACAGTCTGGGCAAACGGAATAATCTTTTCCATTTCTTGCACCTGTGCCAGAACAAGCATTGCAAGTTTCAATTCGTCCTACAGTGATATTCTTCTCACAGCCAAAGCAAGCCTCTTCAAAGGAAAGATTCATTGATGCATTTATATCTTGCCCACGCTGAGTTGCGCGCGCTCCTCTTGCTCCGCCACCAAAGGCAGAAAAGATGTCACTAAAGAAATCACCAAAACCACCGCCACCACCAAAGAAGTCGCCAAAGCCAGCCCCGCCTTGACCACCACTGAATTGTGGGCCATCGGCTGAGCCAAACTGATCATAATTAGCCTTCTTTTGAGGGTCGCTAAGCACTGAGTAAGCCTCGTTGACTTCCTTAAACTTTTCAGCCGCCTCAGGAGTTTTATTTAAATCAGGGTGATATTTTTTTGCCATGCGACGATAGGCGGACTTAATTTCGTCCTCCCCCGCCGTCTTTTCAACACCTAAAATTGAATAATAGTCTTTGTTTGCCATAATTGTCCTTATACTATCGATTTTTCGCCAAAATTTCTTCGGCAAAGTTTTTTAAACTCATTTTTATCAAGTGGATTATTTGATGCACTACCTGTGCAGTCCATAATTATACGGGGCTGAATACCCTTATCAAATAATTGATATGCAATGGCTAGCACACAGGCGTCATAATCAGTGCCACAGAGGAAAACCTCCTTTGTTCCCCCCCCACAAATTCAGTTGGCAGGGCATAAGAGGTTTTCTCCAAAATCACCGCAGTATCGGGCAAAGTCACAGCAAATTCTTGTGACTTTGCATCACACATTCTATCAAAATTTAATAATTTTACATATTGACTATCTAAGTTGTTTACAAACTTTGTTGCAAAAACTCTATCAAATTTATGATTTTTTAATAAATTTTCGATATTTTTTACTAAAAATTCATTATTTTTATTAATAAAGCCCTTTTGCATATCAACGATAATTAATGTTTTCATTTTATTTGTTATCATCCACTACAACTTCTGGGTTGCCATCGTTTCCGCCGTTGTTACCGCCAGCTGCACCTGCTCCATTAGCACCAGCACCTGCGGCTTGATACATCTTTGTGAATACTTCGTTTGATACATTTGTAAGTTCTTCAAGGCCTTTCTTAACTGTATCAAGGTCAGTGCTTTCAAAGTCTTTCTTTGCTTTTTCTACTGCTTCTTCAAGTTTCTTCTTGTCATCGGCAGATAGTTTGTCGCCATTTTCTTTAAGCATTTTTTCAATACTGTAAACCATATTGTCGGCTTGATTTTTGGTTTCAACAAACTCTTTACGCTTCTTATCTTCCTCAGCGTGTTCCTCTGCCTCTTTGATTGCCTTTTCAATATCTTCATCTTTAAGGTTTGAAGATGCTGTGATTGTAATCTTCTGCTCTTTATTAGTGCCTAAATCTTTTGCTGAAACATTAACAATACCATTTGCATCAATATCAAAAGTAACTTCAATTTGAGGTACTCCTCTTGGTGCAGGTGGAATGTCTGTAAGTTGGAATCTGCCAAGTGTCTTGTTTTGAGCAGCAAATTCACGCTCACCTTGAAGGACATGAATGTCAACGCCAGGTTGATTATCTACTGCGGTTGAGAACACTTGTGATTTCTTTGTAGGAATTGTAGTGTTTCTTTCAATAAGTTTTGTAAACACTCCGCCAAGGGTTTCAATCCCAAGAGAAAGTGGAGTTACATCAAGAAGAAGAACATCCTTAACCTCTCCGCCAAGTACGCCGGCTTGAATTGCGGCACCAACAGCAACACATTCATCTGGGTTTATACCTTTGTATGGATCCTTGCCAGTAAAGTTTTTAACGGCCTCAAATACTGCTGGGATACGAGTAGAGCCACCAACAAGTACAACCTTGTCAATTTGTCCTTTGTTAAGTCCAGCATCTTTAAGCGCTCTTACTGTGCAGTCGATAGTTTCCTTAACAAGATCCTCTGTGATTGCATCAAATTTTGCACGAGTAAGCTCATATTCCATATGTTTAGGGCCTGTTGCATCCGCTGAAATGAATGGAAGAGAGATTGTAGTTTTTGGAGTTGCAGAAAGGTCAATCTTTGCTTTTTCTGCTGCTTCTTTAAGTCTTTGCATTGCAAGACGATCGCTTGAAAGATCAATGTTGTTTGTCTTCTTAAATTCTTCTACAAGAAGGTCGATAATTCTGTTATCAAAGTCATCTCCGCCAAGACGAGTGTTACCATTTGTAGAAAGTACTTCAAACACGCCGTCACCGATTTCAAGAATAGATACATCAAATGTACCACCACCAAGGTCATAAACTAAAATCTTTTGGTTTGAGTTCTCCCCCTTGTCAAGTCCATAAGCAAGAGCGGCTGCGGTTGGCTCGTTGATAATTCTAAGCACTTCAAGCCCAGCAATCTTGCCGGCATCCTTGGTTGCTTGACGCTGGCTGTCATTAAAGTAGGCTGGTACTGTGATAACCGCTTGTGTTACACTGCCACCAAGATAACTTTCTGCATCAGCCTTAAGTTTTCCAAGCACCATAGCAGAAATCTCTTGTGGAGAATATTCCTTGCCATTAAGCTTTGCTTTGTAGTTTGTGCCCATCTCTCTTTTGATAGACTGAATTGTATTGTCAGCGTTTACGATTGCCTGTCTTTTTGCAACCTTGCCGACAAGTCTCTCACCCTCTTTGGTGTAAGCGACAACAGATGGAGTTGTTCTGTCTCCCTCTGCATTTGCAATAACGGTTGGTTTGCCACCTTCCATCACTGCCACACATGAATTTGTTGTTCCTAAGTCAATTCCAATAATTTTACTCATAATTTTAACCCTCCTTTTTATTGACTATGACTTTCGCATATCTTATTACTTTGTCTTTGTATTTATATCCTGCTTGGAATTCTTCCAAGATGATATCATTTTCTTTGCTTTCATCTCTCATAACCGCTATTGCGTTGTGGAGATGTGGGCTGTAAACCTGCCCAACACTTTCAATTTTTTCCACTCCAAGTTCTTTTAAGGCTGAAAGAATTTTATTTTCAATCATCTCAACGCCTTGAAGTACGCTTTCGTCGGTGATTAACTTTTTCGCCTCTTTAAAGGTATCAAGGCAGGGCAGAAACGCCTCTATCACCGACACCTGTCCGCTGGTTCTCGCCCGCTCTATTTCCTCACGGGACCGGCGACGGAAGTTATCAAAATCTGCTTGAACCTGCTGGGCAAGGAGGAGATATTTGTCTTTTTCCTCTTCGCAAGCGCATTCGCAATTTTCACCGCATTCGCATTCTTCCTCGCAATCGCAACCGCACTGACAGTTGTCACTACATTTGTTTTCACTATCACATTCGCAATGTTTCCCGCAGTGGCAATCTTCTGTGCAGTTACATTCTTTTTCTAATTCTTCATTCTTTGACACTTAATCATCCCCTTTTATTTCTCTAAGTTCGTCTATCACGACTTTAAGTGCTGATGCTATTCCCGAGTAGTCCATTCTCTGAGGTCCAATCACTCCAATGGATGCCAGTTGCCGCCCTTGGACTAAGATAGGTGCTTTAACCACCGAACATTCCTTGCCTTCCTCTTCCTCAGCAAGCGAAACCTCAATTTCACCTTTACCACTAAGCTCCAGTGATTTTTCAAGTTTTTCCTTGTCATCAAGCATGGAAAGGACTTTTTTGGCCTCCTCAACACTTTTGCCATCTTCCAGCAGTTTCACACTACCCTCACGCGATACCCCTAAAAGTTTTTGGCTGTTAATTTTCTTAAGTCCACCAATTAGGGAATCGACAATGTTTTGAAAAGCCTTGATTTCCCCGCTCATTCCTTCTTGAAGATATGGCATGTTGTCAAGCATATAGCCAATGGTGGCACCCTTAAAGTTTTTGGTTAAGTAGTTTGAGGCATCTTGGCACTCCTGCCCAGTGGCAGATATATCAAGGGTGTTTGTGATATAGCCAGCCATTGTACCGATAAGCACCATAAGTTTGTTTTCAAGTAGTGGAATAATCTTAAATTCACTTAAAATAAGGTTTTCCATTCCATCCATCATAACCACGGTAGGATAATTCGTTGCGTGACTTACTATCTTTGCGATACCAGAAATGATTTCATTTAGGCTGTTTGTTCGTGATGAGATAAGTTCTCTCACGCTTTCCAGTTCCTTATCAGTGGCTTTAATCCCACTCAAAAGGTTTTCTACATAAAAGCGATATCCTTGCACGGTTGGCACCCTGCCCCCAGAGGTATGCAGTTGTTTTAAAAAGCCCATAGCCTCAAGTGCGTTCAGTTCATTTCGCAGTGTCGCAGTTGAACAGTCAAGCCCTTTATCTTTAATCCCACCACTTGTGATAGGTGCGCAGTCTTTGATATATTCCTCGACTGCCATGCATAATATCTGCTTTTTACGCTCTGTAATTACCATTTCTCACCCTCTCTTCTGTCATTCCGACCAACGCGGAGTGAATCTATTTTTCGACTTTTTAGCACTCTTGCAACCTAAGTGCTAGCAATAGTATATGCAATTACAAAAAAATAGTCAACAAATTTTGCCAACTATTTTAAATTTTTTTGAAATTTTTTGTTGTTAAATTTTAATCTTGCTCGTCCTCACTTGTTTGAGGCTTTTCAGTTACCATTTCAAGTAGCCCCTCTTCCTTTCGCACTGCATCTATTACGTTAATAACACTGGCACACATTTTATCTCTATACTCTTTACATAATTCATTTGAATCAGAGCGAGGTTGTTCAAGAGCATATCCCATTCTCATTGACAATATAGCGTCCTCATACTTTGCAAGAAGTTCATAACTTTTTGCTACATGTGTTAAACTAAGTAGTATGTCTGACAAATTACCTCCTAAACGATTGGTAATTGCAATATCTTCTATTTTATCAAGCACAAACTTTGAAAGTTTTTTCATGCTTTCGCTTCCTTCAATTACCTCGCTGACATCTATATTTACTAGCCTACTAATAATTGCATCTGCTGAATAATCATACTTAATAGCTTTATTAATAAATTCTTCAACGCTTTGCCCTTTCTTGTTATCCGTAAGTTCCATAATCATTTCCTCCTATATTTGTATTATATCATAAGATTAAGTACAAGTCAAGAGCCAATCGCTCTTCTAAGTATATCCCCCACCTCAAATGGAAGGTTTGTTTTGTAGTGCACTCGCTGTTGTACCCCTTTCACATCAGTGATAGACTCGCCTTTTTCATCTGTCATATTTTGCATACGAATTTTTTTGTTGAATATCTCTTTATTTGGAGATAAAATTTCAAGTTCCTCCCCTTCAACAAAACGGTTGCGCATTTCAAGCACCACGCCATCATCATCTTTGCCAACCACGGTAGCTACAAACTCATGTGTTTGTACTGGCATACTATCCTCTAAGAATTCCGTGTCCTTTCCACCAAGATAGAAACCTGTGGAGTAGCGTCTATGGCTTGCCTTTTCAAGTTCGGCAGCAAGCTCTTCACTCACCTTATAATTAGGACTGTCAAGTGCCATACGATAGGCATTCACCACGGTGGCAACATAGTAAGCCGATTTCATCCTTCCTTCTATTTTAAGGCTTTTCACCCCAGCATCTTCCATTTCTTTAAGGTGTGAAATCATATTCATATCTTTTGAATTTAATATGTAGGTACCGCGGCTGTCCTCTTCGATAGGATATTCGTCATCTCGGCTTTCTTCACGAATATAGTATTTCCAGCGACAAGCCTGCACGCAAGCACCATGGTTACTTTCCCTTCCCGTAAGATAATTAGAAAGCAGACATCGCCCAGAATAGGAAATACACATTGCACCATGTACAAATGCTTCAAGCTCGATTTTATCGCCAAGTTTTTCATGCAGGGCTTTAATTTGTTTTAAACTAAGTTCCCTTGCAAGCACTATACGGGTTGCCCCCATATCAGTAAACACCTTCGCCGAGTAGTAGTTGTTTACATTTGCTTGTGTGGACACATGTACATTGAGCCCAGGTGCGTGGTCACGAATGAATTTCACCACCCCAAGGTCGCTGACTATAACCCCGTCAACTTCTGCCCTAACAAGTAGGTCAAGATAATCATCAAGGCCTACAAAATCTTCATCATTTGCCACAATATTTAAAGTGATGTAGCCCTTCTTGCCACGCTCGTGAAGATACTCCATGGCCTTTATAATTTCATCGTCTTCAAAATTGCCCGCAAAAGCACGCAAGCCAAATCTCTTGCCACTGAAATATACAGCATCTGCACCAAAATGTATCGCCGTTATAAGTTTTTCAAAATTACCTGCTGGCGCTAGTAGTTCCATTTTCTTCCTCCGATTTTTTGTTTTTTCTTATTTTATACCAGTTTACAAGTCCATAAATATTGTTTGCGATATATGCGGCAAAGGCTACAGCCATAGGCACAAAGTCAGTCCCCGCAGGCAAACCTTCAAACACCGGCATAAGCCATAATATAATAAGGACAATATCATTGATAAGGTAGACAACAAATTGATAAATACTTCCTCTCATCGTCAGATAATTTGCAAGGCATGCACCTGCAAAAGATATAGCACTTAGAATTAAATAGTTTGTATTTAATGCCCTAAGCGCAAAATAACTTGCCACACCTATTGCCACCGTTCCGACTGCAAGGCAAGTCCACTCTCGCCATTTGAGGTCACGCATCACAAGAACATTTGAGTTTCTTCCCTGTTTTTGTTTAATAACCCAATTTACAAAAGTATAAATTTGAAGAGGTATTAGTAGAACTAGATACAAAAATGCCTCACCATATAAACTTTGCAAATATGACTGTGCGACATAAAGCCCATACATGACAATAAGGCAAAGTGGCGCAAAAAACACTCCTTTTGAAAGGAAGAAGGTGGCCATAATCCCCACAACTGAATACACAATAGAAAGTGCATCACATTTAAAAACTATAGAAACTGTAAGCACTGCTATTAAAGAAACGGGCAAAAATATTAATTCAAATAGCGTAAAACTTTTAAAGAACTCAGTTATTTTTTGTTTCATACACCCTCCCAAGTTCTACATTTGGCTTACCAGTAAGGGTCAAATCACTAAGTCCAAGCCCGCTTTTCATCATATAATAGGCGGCGGAGCCTATCATTGCCGCATTATCGGTGCAGTAGCGTAATACTGGGGCATAGAAAGCAACTCCTCCCGCCTCACAAGCGTTTGACAATTTTTCCTTAAGTTTGGCATTTGCACCAACCCCGCCAGCAACAACAAGCTTTTTGCTTCCTACATACCTGCACGCCTTCACCGCCTTGGTAGTAAGTTCCTCCGTCACATACTCTTCAAAGGAGCGCGCAACATCTGCCTTGTTTATTTCTTCACCCTTTTGAGTTTTATTATGCACAAAATTCACTACCGCCGTTTTTATTCCGCTAAATGAAAAATTAAAGGTGTCTTTCATGCTGTTTGATACCACAAATTTATATTTATTTTCACCTACTTTTGCAAGTTTATCTATCTCTGGTCCCCCAGGATAAGGCAGTCCCAAAACCCTTGCAACCTTGTCAAAGGCCTCACCAACCGCGTCATCCACAGTGGTGCCAAGAAGTTTAAATTCGTTGTAGTCTTTAATTTCAAGTATTGCAGTATGTCCACCACTTACCATAAGGCAAAGGAATGGCGGAGTAAGGCTTTCATGTGAAATATAATTTGCAGCAATATGCCCATGCACATGGCTTACCGCAATAAGCGGTACATCCAAAGCGTAAGCAAGGCTCTTGGCAAAGTTCACTCCTACAAGCAAGGCTCCAACCAGCCCCGCACCATAGGTGACTGCCACCGCGTCAATGTCATCTTTTGTGATGTTTGCCGCTCTCAATGCCTCGTCAAAAATATTTGATATTGCAGTGATATGATTTCTTGATGCCACCTCTGGCACCACTCCGCCAAAGCGTCTGTGAATTTCTATTTGGGTGGCAATAATGTTTGAAAGCACTATTCGGCCATTCTTAACCACCGCCACACTTGTTTCGTCACATGAGGATTCCACGGAAAGAATAAGGACATCTTTTTTGTCCTTTAATTTATCATATTTTTCTTTCATTCTTTCAAAATAGTTCATATTTGCCTCGATTTTAGTGTTTTTTACGCCTTTTTTAGATAATCGTTTATAAATTCTTGAATATTTCCGTCCATGACGCTTTGAATATTACTGTCCTCATATCCCGTTCTATGGTCTTTAACCAGCGTGTAAGGACAAAAGACATAACTGCGGATTTGGCTTCCCCATTCGATTTTTTTAATCTCTCCGCGGATTGAAGCAAGTTTTTCAGCCTCTTCACTTTCTTGTTTTTCTACAAGACGAGAATAAAGCATACTCATTGCAGTTTCCTTGTTTTGCACCTGACTTCGCTCTGTCTGGCATGCAACCACAATCCCCGTTGGAATGTGGGTAATACGCACCGCACTATCAGTTTTATTAATGTGCTGTCCGCCCGCACCAGATGCACGATAGGTGTCAATTTTAAGGTCCTCCGCCCTTATCTCAATGTCAGGAGCCTCCTCAATTTTTGGCATTACCTCCACGCTTGCAAAACTTGTGTGTCGGCGTGCGTTTGAATCAAAAGGCGAAATTCGCACCAAACGATGCACACCCTTCTCTGCTTTTAAATAGCCATATGCATTTGTGCCACTCACTTCAAAAGTCACCACCTTTAAACCTGCCTCGTCACCGTCAAGGGCATCCAACACCTTTCGCTTGAAACCCTGTTTGTCGCAATACATACAGTACATACGATAAAGCATATCCGCCCAGTCCTGAGCCTCAGTACCACCCGCGCCAGCATGTATGGTGATTATGGCGTCATAGCCGTCATATTTTCCACTAAGTAGCGTGTCAATCTTGGCATTTGCTAGTTCTTGTGAGAGTTTCGCTGTCATCTCTTCAAGTTCCTTGCCAAGTTCCTCTTCGCCACTTTCCTCTATCATTTCAATAAGCGCGTAGCAGTCATTAAGCTGTCCTTCAAGGTCTTTCAATAGGTTAAGTTTACGCTCCACCTCTTTAATCTCTTTACCAACTTTAAGCACAAGTTTTTGGTCAGCATAAAAATCTTCTTGCGACTGCTTTACCTTTAATTCTTTTAATTTTCCTTCAAGCCCAGTCGGGTCAAAGACACTCCTTTAAGAAGGCTAAGTCTTCTTTATTTGTATTCAGTTTTTCTTTAATATTATCTAAAATCATAATTTCCTCGCTTTTAAAGTTTATCACACTTTGCGAGTTTTTTGCAAATAAAATAACCTTTTATGCACAAATTACACCTCTTTCCGCATATTTTAAAGTGTATGCAAAACTCTGCTATCTATGGATGCCCTATCCAAGAAAAAGTTTAAGCATAAACTAAAGGAGGTTAATAAATGTCGTTTTTTATAAACAATACAAATCCTAACCGACCAGGACCTATCGTGGGCAATCCACTTAATGGTATCTGTGAAAAAGTTATGATTGAAACTACAAAAGTGTTTGACGCCTGCGTAAGCCAAACCACTGAAACTGGTGTGATACTTCCTGTAACAGGATACAATCCAGAAAATCCCGCTTTCCCACTTACATTTGTATCAGCAGTCAATACTACTGGCTCACCAGCCGTTGTCAGCGACCTTGTAGTAGACCGAATTGATTCTTCACCTAACTTTGCAAATGTTAGCATGACGATTACAATTCCAGTAACAGTTACTTATAGAGATGCAAACGGAGTGCTTGGCACTGCATCAAGTTCTGTGACAGTACAAAAACGCGTAGTACTTTTCGTACCACAACCCGCATCTACACCTGTGAATATTACAGCAACCGCACTGCTTTCAAGCAATATCGGCTCGTACACTGCTGATAATACATTCACAGTTACTGCTTGCATTCAAATTATGATTAAAGTCACCGCGGTGGTAGACTTACTCATCCCATCCTATGGTTATCCAGTAGTTCCACCTTGCCAAGCAGCGCCAGACAACGATGTTTGCCAAGGTTTACAGGACTTACCACTCTATCCAACAGCAGGAAGATTTTAAATAAAATAAAAAGCGGACAATTTAGTCCGTTTTTTTATTTGCCAAACGCAGTATTTACAATCTTTTCAATATTTATTTCTTGGCAGTTTGCTCCGTTAAGATGAAATAGGTATTCAATGTTTCCCTCTTTTCCGCGAATTGAAGATACAGTAAGCCCACACACCTTAAAGCCAAAGGTGGTGAGATACACTAAAAAGTCCTCAAGCAGTTTAATATGAAGTTTTTTGTCAAGCACAACCCCTTTGTACTTTTTTGCCGCCTCTTTTCCACATTCGAATTGTGGCTTAAACAACATCACAACTTCGATTTTCTCCCCATACATTTCCACGATTTTAGGAAAGATATGTTTAAGTGAAATGAAGGAAACATCTCCTATTATCATGTTTACATCTGGGCATATGTTCTTGTCCAGCGTTCTAAAATCCTGCCCTTCAATGTTAGTTACACGCCCGTCTACTTGCAAAACAGGGCTAAGTTCCCCTCGCCCTACATCCACACTGTACACCTTTTTGGCACCCTTTAAAAGTGCGTACTGAGTAAAACCACCCGTACTTGCACCTATATCAAGCACCACTTTGTCCACAAAATCAAGTTTAAACTTTTCATCCGCACCTTTTAATTTGTATGCCCCGCGTGATACATACTCCTCCTTGCAGTTGTTCTCAACCTTGTCCCCTTCACTCACTAAAAAGGAAGGCTTTTTTACTGCCTTGCCATTCACATAAATCTCGCCTTTTTTTATACATTCCTGCGCCTTTTCTCGTGATGAAAAGTAGCCAAGTTTTACAAGTGCTATATCTAATCTTTCCATAAAATTATTCTACCATTTTTAAATAAAAAAAGATATTGATTCCACTCAATATCTTTAATTCCACTCATCATCTTTATCATATTTTTTCCAAATTGAGGTAATTTCTTCGCATTTTTTGTTAAAAATCCCGCCAAGTATCTTTTGATGTCTCCAAGAATATGGTTTTTCTGGCGAAATATCCTCAAGTTCTTCCAAAACCTCATAACTCATTTTGATATCTTTTTGCAGTGCTGCTGAGTCTTTTAAACGTGTATACATAAAAATATATGACACATATCTTGAAATTTTTATTAAAGCGTATGCCTCTTCATGCAACTTATCAATATCACTTTCAAGATTAACAAATTTTAAAAGGTCGTCACCGCTGATAGGCATATCAAGTTCGCGGGTGAGTTTAAAGTTTCTAAGAAATTCAAGGCACTGCTTTTCATACTTCTCTCTTTTGCCTACCTTTGTTCTCACCTCTTGTCTTAAAAGTCTGTAATACTCTGCCATTTTTCTTTCATTAATATTAAATTTTGAATTTGCTTCAAACTTTGAAAAGATATCGTCACTATAAGCCCCTCTATTTTTGTCCTCTTTCTTCATACGGGCAAATCTCAGCTTTAAGTTTTCTGCTTTATTCAATATTTCCTTTGTGGTCATTTTTGCTTCCATATCTTACTCCGCTAATATTGTATCATAAAAAAAAGTTATGTCAAGCATAACTTTTATTCAAGTGAAACTAAGTAATAGTAAACCGGCTGACCACCATAGGCACAAGAAACCTCACAATCTGGGTATTTTTCAGCAAGTTTTTCAGTCAGAGCGTTCGCTTCTTCCTCACGAATGTCCTCTCCATAGAAAAGTGTAACCGTCATAGTCTCGTCAGTCATAAGTTTTGCGATAAGCGCTTCTGTTGTGTCCGCCACAAGTTTTCCTTTCGCAAGGATTGCCTTGTCGTCAAGTCCAATAATCTCTCCCACTCTAAGATCAAAACCATCAACATGTGTATCTCTTACAGCATAGGTTACTGACGCTGATTTAACGCTCTTAATCGCCTCGTTCATAGCCTCAGTATTTTCTTCCACACTCGCGTCTGGGTTAAAGGCTATTGAACCAGAAATGCCTTCTGGCACACTTCTAGTTGGAATAATCACAAGGTTTTTATTTGTAAGGTCATTTGCTTGTTGTGCAGCAAGCACGATATTCTTATTGTTAGGGAATACAATGACGTTTCTTGCAGGCACTTTGTCAGCAGCCGCTGCAATATCCTCAGCACTAGGGTTCATGGTTTGTCCGCCAACAATAATTTCGTCAACGCCAAGGTCTTTAAATATTGCAGAAAGTCCGTCACCCGGTGCCACCGCAACCATACCAATTTCCTTAGTAGGCTCTTGTACGCTGGCTTTTTTCTTGATTTCGCGGTTTTGCTCTCTCATATTTTCAATCTTGATATTGTAAATTTCGCCAAGTTCCAAAGCATAACCTATCGCCTTGTTTGGCTCGTTAGAGTGAACATGCACCTTAACAAGGTTGAGGTCACCGATACAAATTACGCTATCACCAATTTGCATAAGCTTTTCACGAAGCTTGTCAATATCGGCCTCAGTTGTCTTCTTGTTCATGTGAATAATCATGTATTCAGTGCAATAGCCAAATTGAATATCACCAAGGTTAGTGATATCAGCAATGACATCGTCTACTGTTTGAGGCTTTTGCTCATCTTCAAAAGAGAATTCAAAGTCCTCCTCACCCATAATGAGTTTGTAAAATCCTGTGAAAATGATAAGAATGCCGCGTCCGCCCGCATCAACCACGCCAGCTTTCTTGAGTACTGGCAGCATTTCAGGGGTCTGTTTAAGGATTTCCTCACCAGTGTCAAGCACACTCTTTAAAAACACCTCAAAGTCATCGCATTTCTTTGCCACATTCACAGCGTTTTCTGCCATAACTCGAATTACGGTAAGAATGGTGCCTTCCTTAGGTTTAGTCACCGCTTTATAGGCAATATTTGCCCCCTCTTGCATAGCCTTAGCAAAGGTCTTAGTGGTAATATCGGTGGCTTTACCTATTTCAGTACAAAAACCTTTAAAGATTTGTGAAGTGATAACACCGCTGTTTCCTCTCGCACCTTTAAGTGCCCCCTTGGCAAAAGCATCAGAAAGTTCCTTGACATTGTTGTTGATACACTTGCCAAGTTCGTTTACAGCAGACTTCATAGTCAAAAACATATTGGTACCAGTGTCGCCATCTGGTACAGGGAAAACATTAAGTGAGTCCACATACTTTTTATTTTGCTCTAAGAGGCCAGCCCCAGCAATTATCATCTTACGGAAGGTCGCTCCGTCTATCTTCTTAATCATAATTCATCCTTCTCCTAAACCCTAACTCCGACAACATGAACATTGACAGCATCAACAAGCATACCGGTGAAGTTTTCTACGCTGTATTTCACTGTGCCACGAAGGGACTCCGCAACGGCACTGATAGACACACCGTATTTTAAAATACAGTAAACATCAATGAAAATTCTGTTGTCAATATGACTTATCTTAATCCCTTTGGAATAAGACTCTTTTTTAAATAATTCACGAGCACTATCTTTCAGAGAGCGGGAGACAAGATCTACCACGCCATAACAATCTAGTGCAGCATAACCTGCAACAATTCTAATTGAATTGTCGCTAATTGAAATATTGCCATAATAGTTATTAGTATCGACTGTCAAATTCCATTCCCCCTAAAAGAGATTCTTCGCTTTATATACTATACTATAAAAGAGAAGAAATTACAAACAAAAAGTAAGTTTTTCTAAAAATATTTTGCCATAATTTACATTTCTTAAAAATTTAGTGAAAAAAGAGTTGCAATTTGGCTAAAAAGATGGTATAGTAAAATGCAAAAGAAATTTCGGAGGAAAGTTATGAGCAGAGTATGTGAAGTATGCGGACGAGGTCGCGGAACAGGACATCAAGTATCATTCTCAAATAAGAAGATGAATAGAACTTATGAAGTAAACCTTCAAGAGACCACTATTGAGGTAGACGGCAAACCAAAGAAGGTTAAGGCTTGTACACGATGCATCAAAAAAGCAAAGAAGGCGTAAAATCTTTATTATGTAAAGACTGGCTTTATGTCAGTCTTTTTTTTCGCCCTTTTGCAATTTTCTTAAAAAGAAGCCCAGCCATTTTGGGGCTTTGATGCAAATTATTCTAAATTTTTTCTCTTTTTCCATACTATATATCTATGCAAATAGGTCAAAAAGTGTTGCTTTTTTTTAGTAAAAAATAAAAATTGCCTATTGACAACACAGTTAGACCATAGTATAATGGCAGCATATTCATAGTAATAAAAGAGGGATTATTAATGAAAAAACTTGAACATTTTGTTAGTTTTTATGAAAGAAACTACATAAATGGTGAAAAAACTAGACAAGAATTTGGCGCGACACAAGTAAATGAAAGGAACTGGTGGAGCGTTATTGTGCCACATAAAAAGGTGTTGGCACTTGAGTTTTTTGACCGTATTACCGAGTACGATAATAATGGAAAAATACTTTGGCAGAGCGGAAAAATGCACACTGAAAAATGGCTTGTGGGTAATTATATGCCTTTAAGTGAATTTTTGTATAAATCAAGACAGCCTGGCGAGGCTATAACAGTCACCGAGGCAGATTATAGAAAACGCGGAATCATTGGCAGCGTATATCATCCTGAGGCACTGCTTTGGCAACATGTATCTTCAAAGGAACAAGCCGAAAGAGTAGCACCAGCCGAGCAACTTAAATATAAAGAGGATGTCAACGCAATTTTCTATATGGCAATGCCACCAAAAGGTGTAAGCCGATTTTCACATAAAATTAAACTTGAATATTTAAAAAGTCCACTGCTACAAACTTTGAAACAACACCCTGCCGATACACTTGGCAAGGACTTAATTAAAGAAATCGAAAGGAAACAAGAAATCCTTGACCAAAATCAAACCGACTATGATAACCTAGTCTTAGAAACAGTCCTAGCAAGAAGATACTCTTCTCAAAATTTATTTGTAGCAGACAAAATAGCACAAAATAAACTCGACGAATACGCCAAATTAAAAAAGATGGAGGAAGATCACCTTAAAACCTTTGACCCACTCAAACTAAAGGTAGAACTAGAACTAAGAAAAAGATATTCTGTTATCAAAGCACAAAATGATGAGCGAAATGTTGAGATGGACGAAGAATATGGTGCAATAATGCAACTTATAAGGAACAATGAAAAGAGGGCGCAGCAAGACCAAGGCTAAAACCCGCGAATAGAAAAAGGAGACAATCTTATGATTAAACACTTTGTAGAAGAAGAAATTGCAGAATTTGGTGTCAGTGAAAGAATAACTGAGGTATCATCCCGTGATATCAATGAAATTGCAAAATGCATCAAGTTATATGGTCCAGAAACTTATAAAATCAAAATATATGATGTAAATGTTGAAAAATCTTACTTTAAAGGTAAAATGCTAGAACGAAGAAGCTCCCCATTTAACATAGAAGTTTATAAACTTGGCACACTTATTGAACCGACCGAAGAAGATAAAGAATGTGGCATCAGATATGCTTTCGTTCAATTAAAAATGGGCGTAATTGAAAAACTTAAAAACCAATACCAAAAAGACCACATTTTATCGCCAGATATTTTCCAATATGAAAATGATGACGAAAGCGAATAAAAAAGACGCATTTTCTTGCGTCTTTTTTTTCAATTAACCCATAAAAATCTTTTTTTAATCGGACTGGCGGACTTTCCGAAAGGAAAGCGGAAAAGCAAAATGTATCATTTTGCCCGCGTAGTCCAAAGGACACAACTTATGGAAGAGGACTAAGTGGAGAAACCGCGAGGGTAGCGGTTAGCCATGTAAGACATGGCGTGTCCGCGTAAAAAATACATTTTATGTTGGAACAACTTAAAATGTATTTTTCCGAGTGGTGTCTGTCCTAAAGGAGTATGCAAATTACTCCGCCTTTGCCTTCGTTTAAGATACGGCCAAGGGTTTTACGCATTTTGCGTTGTGCCTCTGCTGGCATCATAACAATCTTAGAGTTTATATTGTCGCCAACTAGGCTATACAAACTTTTCCCAAGAATATTTGTTTCCCAAATCTCATCTGGGTTTGTTTCAAACTGCTCAGCAAGGCTTTTTGCAAATTCTTGGCTTTGCTCTTCAGTACCAACAAGAGGTGTCACCTCGCTGTCCACATCAACACGCATAATGTGAAGGCTTGGCGCGCTTGCCTTAAGTTTTACGCCGTAGCGGCCACCCTGCTTAATAATTTCTGGCTCGCTAAGGGTAAATTCCTCTTTGCGTGGCTCAACAATGCCGTAACCTGTTTGTTTAACCTCATCAAGCGCATATTTAAGTTTATCATATTCAAGTTTTGCAATAGCAAGTTCTTTGATATAGTTTACAAGCTCATAATCATCCTTAATGTTATAGCCACATTCATGACTAAGCACTCTATAAAATAAATCTTCCTTAGGGATAACATTAAATTTAACCACACCTTCACCAAGTTCGATACTTGAGAATGTGATAGGGTCAAAAGCTTCGCTTTCAGTGAAAGCAAGTTGATTTTTATCCATTTGGCTAAGTTTAGTGATTTGAGAGCCAAGGCGTTTCACTTCATTTGCAATCTCAGTGATAATTTCATCATCATAAGATAATGCTCTAAGCCACTCTGGCATTTTAACACGAATTGCTTTAACAGGGAATTCACCAAGTAGTTTTTCAAATACTTTGTCAACATCCCCCTCTTTAAGTTCAAGGGCATTGACTGCAACTACTGGCACATCGTATTTTTCGCTGAGAGATGTGGCAAGGCGTTTGCTGTCTTGCGAAGAAGGATTTTTGCAATTAAGCACCATAACAAAAGGTTTTCCTGTGGCTTTCATTTCAGCCACCACCTTCTCTTCCGCTTCAATATAGTTGGCTCTTGGAATATCAGTAACACTTCCGTCTGTGGTTACCACAAGTCCAATGGTAGAATGATCCTCTATCACCTTTTTAGTGCCAAGTTCAGCAGCCTCTTCAAAAGGCATTTCCTTCTCGGTCCAAGGGGTTTTAACAAGCCTTGGTTTATCATCCTCAGTATGCCCCATAACGCCGCTAACAAGATAGCCAACACAGTCTATCATTCTCACCTTCATGTCGGCACCTGCAACCTTAATCTTTACTGCCTCGTTTGGCACAAAGTGTGGTTGTGTTGTCATAATTGTTTTTCCGTCAGCCGACTGAGGAAGTTCATCAATAGTACGGTCTTTTGTGTTTTTCTCTGTGATATTTGGAACAACAAGCTTTTGCATAAATTGTGTGATGAATGTGGATTTGCCAACGCGTACAGGTCCCACCACTCCAATGTATATATCGCCGTTTGTTCGGGATTTTATATCATCATAGATTTCATATTTTTCCATAAATATACCTCCAAGATACAGTAATGTATGTTGGAGGTGCTATCTTTATTCTTTATTTTCAATATTTTCTTTAATTTTGATTGTCCTCTTCGTCCTCAATTATAATTTCCTTCTCAGGCTCACTTTCCACACTGTCCTCACTTATCTCGTCAACGCCACGCTGTTTTTTGAACATTTTTTTAATCATTTTGGCAAAGCCAAGTTTCTTTTCTTCTTTGCGGAAAAGCCTCCGGAAATTACCCCGATGATTATACAAAATAAGTGCAAGCAGCAGCCATATTATTACAATGATTGCCCAAAAGTATGTGACCTGCTTTATTGAAAAATATATGGTAAGTGCAACCGACATCAGTACGCAAAATAAAGTGGTTGGAACAAAAGCGTAATCCACTATCAAAAGGAGGATAAAACCAAGCACAAAAAGTCCAATTCCCACATACCAAAGTGGACTGCACATAAACATGCCCGCAAGACAAGCAAGGCCTTTGCCACCCTTTGTACCGATAGGATATACCGAACCTATCACCACAAAAGCACCCGCAAAATAGTAAGCAAAATGGTAAAGCCCTTGTTCACGCATTATAATTCCACTTACAATACAGCAAAGCCCAGTTTTGAAAAACTCCAAAAGCATGGTGCCAAAGGCTATCCAAAACCCGAAGTTTCGCAGCATATTCATAGTGCCGGGATTTCCGCTTCCAAGTTCGGTGATGTCCTTCTTGCGCCTGCGCCAAGCAATAATCTTGGCCATATTTATATTTCCAATAAGGTAGGAAACAATGGCAATGGCGGTAAAAATTAAAACATTTATCATTTTCCTTCCTCCCTACCCTTTACAATGAATTTAATAGGCGTACCACTGAAATCCACCTTTTCGCGGAACCTGTTTTCAAGATACCTTATATATGAAAAATTAATTAACTTTGCATCATTGACAAAGAGGACAAAGGTAGGTGGAGCAACAGACGCCTCGGTAATATATTGAATTTTTGCCTTGCGACCAGAGTGTGCTGGTGGCTCAAAATTAAGTATTGCATCATGTAGAATGTCATTAAGAAGTCCAGTGGTAATTCGCTTTTGAGAATTTGAGTATGCGAGTTCCACCTTTTCCATTATCTGCCCAAGTCCACTACCAGTAAGCGCGGAAACAAATATGCAAATGTAATAATCCATAAATTTAAGGTCTTCATTAAGCATCTTAATATATTCGTCTTTATTCCTGCTTTTTTTGTCCCATTTGTTTACTACAATGACGCTTGGCTTGCCGTTTTCATGCACCATACCAATTATGCGAACATCTTGCTCGGAAAGTCTTTCTTCACTGCCGTCTACCACCGCCATAACAACATCGGCGTCTTCTATCGCTGAAAGAGTACGAAGGACAGAGTACCCCTCAATAGATTCGTTTTCCACTCCGCGTTTTCGCCTTAGTCCTGCGGTGTCCACAAGTGCATATTCTTTTTTATTGTAATTAAATGGCACAAGCACAGCGTCACGCGTGGTGCCTTCAACATCACTTACAACAACCCGTTCTTCTCCAAGCAGCCTGTTTACTATCGAACTTTTGCCGACATTAGGCCTGCCTACTATGGCAATTTTTGGCGCTGCCGCCTCACTGCTTTTTTCATAACTCTTTGGAAAATGGTTTACAATGGCGTCAAGTATGTCACCTATTCCCTTGCTTTGTGAACAAGAAAGTGGCATCGGCTCACCAAGGCCAAGAGAATAAAAGTCATAGGTATTTTCAATTTCAAATCTGTCCAGTTTGTTTACAACAAGCACTACTGGTGCTTTTGCACGCTGAAGAAGGGATGCCACCTCCTCATCAGTGGTGGTCACACCACTTTTGCCGTCCACCATAAACACAATTACATCGCTGGCGGAAATTGCTTCCATAGCTTGCTTTTTTATTTCTTTTTGAAAAACATCCCCGCTTTTTGAGTCTAGTCCACCGGTATCGATAAGCATAAAATCATGGCCACACCAATTCGCCTCAGCATAAATTCTGTCACGGGTAACCCCTGGCGTATCGTCAACAATACTTATTCTTTGTCCGCAGATTTTATTAAAAAATGTGCTTTTACCTACATTAGGCCTGCCAACTATGGCAACAACAGGTTTATGCATAACTCTCCTTAAAAGAAGGATAGCACATTTGCAGTTTTAAGGCAATTAAATTACTTATTTGTTCTCTTTTTTATTTTACATTTCTTGTCACAATGCGGGCATAAAGCACAGGTTTTACGCTTTTTGAGTTTTCTTATAATAAAAATGATACTTACCAAAACAATTATCAAGACGATTAAACAAAGTAATACTTTAAGTATTCCCCAAAGCTCAATAAGATGGGCAATATTAAAGACGATAAATGTAACAAAATACGCAACTGCAAACTGGATTAAAATCCCTAAAAATGTCCACTTTCTGCCTATTTCTTTGCTAAGCACAGAAGTGGTGGCAAGACAAGGAAAATATAAAAGAGAAAATACAAGGTAGGAAATCACATTACTCCCCGAGGCGAAAAATACCGCAGAGGAAGAATTTTTCAAACTATCTCCAATCACTTCATTTGACGCGTCACTAACGCCGTTAAGCATGGCAATGGAGGAGACTATCACCTCTTTCGCAACAAGCCCCGCAATCAGTGCGGTGGTCGCACCCCAACTGCCAAAGCCAAGCGGAATAAATATAGGCGATAGCACCCTTCCTATACTTTCCAAAATGCTCACTCCACCCTCGCGTGGTATATATGCAAAAGTAAAGGAAAAGTTAGATAAAATCCATACAATCACATTCATGCATATGATAAGCGAGCCAACACGGATTAAGAAAAGTCTCATGTTTTCCCATAACACAAACAACACCTTTTTCATGCTCATGGAGTGGTATGGCGGAAATTCCAAGATAAAAGATTGCTCCTTACTTTTCAGTACAGTCTTTTCAAAAATATAACTAAGGCTTACGGCCACCACCACGCCCAGTAGATAAAGTCCCATTATGACAAAAATGTTGTTCGCACCAAAAAACGCCCCACCCAGCACTGCATAAATAGGAAATTTTGCACTGCAACTCATGTAAGGTGTCAAAAGTCCTGTCTTTATTTTTGAGTTTTTGTCCTCCATATTTCTTGCGGTCAGCACCGCGGTGGTGGAGCAACCAAAACCCATTAAAAGGGTGTATACACTTTTCCCAGAAAGGCCTACCTTGCCCAAAATATCCTCTATCGCAAAAGCAACACGGGACATATACCCGCTTTCTTCAAGTAGTGAAAGGAATAGAAATAAAAGTGCCACCTGCGGCAAAAAGCCAAGCACTGAACCAGCGCCGCCTACCACCGCCACCTCAATAAGTCCGGTAAGCGGCGAGGTCGCTCCAAACTGGCTTGTAAATATGTTTATAAGGGGCTTACCAATAAAATTGTCCAGTAAATAAACAAGTCCATCGCTAAGCCACGCCCCTATTGAAAAGAAGGTTAGATAAAACACCCCCGCCATTAAACACAAAAAGATAGGAAGGGCAAGAAATCTGTTCATGATGAATTTGTCAAGTTTGCTTCGTCCATACACTTTCACGCTTTTGGTTGTGCATAATTTCATTACCTGCCCGATAAAGTCGTACCGTGCATCTGCCACTTCTTCCACTCTTTCGCTTGCGATGTTTTTTTCAAGATTAAGTTGTTTTAATATTTTTTCATCACCTTCAAGAAGTTTAACCTTGTAAAAATTTTCATTTTCCATCTTAGGCAGATTAACATTTTCAAGATGCAATTTGTTTAGGTAAGGCAGGTTATATTTAATATGCCCTTTGTAAGACAAAATCTCTTGGTTAAGTTTGTCTAGCCCAATCTTCTTTTCGGCATCAATAGGCACCACCACAATCCCTAAAATATCAGAAAGTTTTTTACAATCAATTTTATAGGCTGGCACCTTTTCTATTTGGTTTACCGCCAAAATAATGTTTGCACCAAGTTCCATAAGTGAAAGGGTTAAATATAAGTTCCTCTCCAAATTGCTGGCATCACAAATATTGATTATCGGTTTTTCTGGCTCTTTTAAAATCGCGTCTATCGCCACACCTTCCTCATAACTAAGACTTGTGAGTGAATAAATCCCGGGAAGGTCACAAATTTCAATTTCCTTTCCTTCAAATGTGTAACTTTGCTTTTTCTCTTCCACCGTAACACCATGCCAGTTCCCCACCCGCTCATGTGCATGAGTAAGAGAATTGTATAGCGTTGTTTTGCCAGTGTTCGGATTGCCAACTAAATTTACCTTTATCATTTTACAAGCACCGCCTTTACAATGTCATTACGAAGAGAAAGGGTATACCCCCGTAACTCCACCAAATAGGCCTTGCCAAGCAAAGATTTTCGCACCAGCCTTACCTCCTGCCCCGCGGTAAAACCAAGTTCACATAATCGCCTTTTAACTTTAAAGGAAAGGGACTTGTCAAAGCCCGCCAAGATAAACGACCTATTAAATTTGCATTCCACCAGCGATTTCATATAGAGTAATTTATGGACAAGGCAGGAAAATCATGACAAAATATGGTAAAAATAGTTGGACTAAAACACTAAATATGCTATAATTCCAATGAAGGAGAAGGCAAATGAAATGTATATATTGTGGTTGTGAAGAAAGTAAGGTGCTTGACAGCCGAAGCACAGAGGAAACAAATTCAATCAGAAGAAGAAGGGAGTGCCTACATTGCGGAAGGCGTTTCACCACCTATGAGACAGTGGAAACCACCCCTATACTCGTGGTAAAAACAGACGGCTCAAGACAGCCTTTTGATAGAGCAAAAATACTCAATGGTATGATTAAGGCTTGTGAAAAACGCCCTGTATCACTAAGCCAAATTGAATCCGTGGCTATGGAAATTGAAAAGAACCTTCAAAACGGATTAAAACAAGAGGTCAGGTCAAGTGAGATAGGCGAAATGGTTATGAACGCACTTAAAGACCTTGATGAGGTGGCATATGTAAGGTTTGCGTCTGTATATCGCCAGTTTAAGGACATCACAAGTTTCAAGAAACTGTTAGAAGAAATGTAAAAGAGTGCTTTAAAACCACTCTTTTTTTATGCCTAATATTGACTTTTCGCCAAAATGTGATATAATAATTGTAAGGAGAAAAGAAATGAAATATTACACATTTTATCCTGAAGATGTTGAAAGTGCAAATAAAGAATTTAACTCTGAACTTGATACAGATATCTGGACTGACGAATCCAGCATTCCAGAAAGTTCATTGTATTTACAATCAGACTTTGTTAAATCATTAAGCCTCTTAATGGAATATAATTGGCGTATTATGGATAATCCATATGCTTTCAATCCTCGTACATATTCTCCTAAAAAAGCGTTCTCAAAGTGCTGGAAAGCGACAACAGTCAATGACTTTGAAGACATAGAAACAATAATTTTCGATGGAGAAATTTTTGTGCGTAATGCAGAAGGTCCAGAATCTTTGTACCCAAGGAAAAAGCCTCAAAATATCGCAGATAGTTGGTATGAAGTTGAAAACAGATTCAACCCAACCTTCATGTTACAAATGTTCATAGGTGCTTATCTTCCATGCGAAAAGGAATGGGAAGATAACAGACAATTGTTAAAAAATGCCTGCGAAGAATATGTGGCAAAGGGCGGAAACCTTGATTTTATCAAATTAAAACTTACCAAAATGCGTAATCAACTGACCTTACAAAAACAAAGAATTGATAAAATTTTAAATAACCTAGGTGCCGAACAAATTGAAAAAGTTTTAAATACAGATCCATATGTGGAATTTCGGGCAGATATTCACCCAGAAGAAAACAAAACTCCTGAGTACACAAAACTGGTAAAACAAAGCAAAACCATGGAGGAAAATATAACTAAACTTGATATTGTTCTCAACGAACTAGAAACTTTACAGTCCCCTTATGATAAAACATTGGAGGAGATTAGGAAAAACCCAGAATTAAGCATCAGGGAGGCAATTTCACAGTACGACAAACCAATGCTTAAAAATGTTTTATTCTGTAAACATCAATTATTCCTTGAAAAAAGGCGCACACTCGCCATTGAACAAGGCATTGAATATGACCTTATACCAAACTCACCTGAAATAATTTTAATGACCAAAGTGCTTGAAGAAATTAAAGCCATGGAAAAGGAAAACAAAACCGAATCAGAATAAAAAAGATGCCAAATGGCACCTTTTTTATTTATCTTTTTTATCTTCGCTTTGAGCGAGTATATACGGATTTGCTGGCGGCGCCGAGCCGCGAAGTTCTACAAGTATTGCATCCTCACCAATCTTTACAATGCAATTAAAGGGAATAAAAAGTTGTGAGGAGGATTTAAAAACATTCCAAAAAGATTTGCCGTCTGGCACAACAATGCCAAGCACCCTTGCCGACATAAGGTCGATAACCATATCCACCATATGTCCAAGTTTTCTCCCGTCCACAACATTAACAACTTCTTTGCATCTTAACTCTAAAAATGAACATTCCACATTTAAATGATATGTCCATTCCCTATAAAAAATTACAAATTAAGTTAAAAACTCCTTTATTGACTTCAAAGCATTCTTTTCAAGGCGGGAAACCTGTGCCTGACTAATACCAATTTCCTCACTCACTTCCATTTGCGTTTTGCCAATATAGTACCTCATTAAAAGAATTTCTTTTTCCCTTCCTGAAAGAGTTTTTATTGCATCGTTTATTGAAATCTTTTCATGAAGTGCATCATCGCTTTGCTTAACATCGGCAATTTGGTCAAGAAGGTGAATAGTGTCTGTGCCGTCAGTATAGATAGGCTCATTTAAAGACACCGTATCGCTTATCGCATCAAGTGCAAATGTGACGGTCTTTGAAGGCACATCAATAAGTTTTGCAATTTCGTCAATACTAGGCTCCTCAACACTCACCTTTGCCAGTTCATCCTTGGCTTGAAGCGCCCTATACGCAACATCGCGTAAACTACGCGATACCCTTACAGAATTATTATCCCGCAAAAATCGTCTTATCTCGCCTATAATCATAGGCACAGCGTAAGTCGAAAATTTAACATTTAGCGACTCATCAAAATTATCTATCGCTTTCATAAGACCAACACAGCCAACCTGAAACATGTCATCCGCCTTGTCGCCTTTGGCGCCAAATCTATGCACTACAGAAAGTACAAGCCTAAGGTTTGCGACAACAAAACATTCACGGGCGTATTCATCCCCACTTTTTACTTTTTTCATCAGTTCAAGCATATCGCTGCTGCTTATTTTAGGCAGACTAGAAGTATCAACCCCCGCAATAAAGACTCGTGAAGCCATAAAACCTCCTTAAGCGAATATATTGTTTATCACTAAGGAGGAAATAATACACGGGTGACAAAAAATTGCAAAGAAGGTGCTTTTTCGGCAAATTTATATGAATTTTTTATAGCATCTGCTTATCGTATTCTTTACGCATTTCTTTTAAAATCTTTTTCTCAAGACGAGAAATGTAACTTTGGCTAATTCTAAGTTTGTCTGCCACTTCTTTCTGTGTAAGCTCGTCCTCACCAGCAAGACCATATCTTAAAATGATTATTTCCTGTTCTCGCAAATTTAACTTAGAAAGAATGTCGTAAATTATCTTTTTATCGGCGGATTGATTTACCTCCTTGTCAAGCACATCACCGTCAGCAGGCAGGATATCTTCAAGGCAAAGTTCGTTCCCCTCATTGTCGGTGTGAAGAGGTTTTTCAAGACTAATCGTACTTTTAATCTTGTTAAATTTTCGAAGTTGCATAAGAATTTCGTTTTCTATACATCGTGAAGCATAAGTAGCAAGACGAATGTTTTTATCAAGTTTAAAGGTTTTTATTGCCTTGATAAGCCCTACCGAACCTATCGAGAAAAGGTCCTCGGTTTCCATACCCGAGCTATCAAACTTTTTTGCAATATACACAACAAGCCTCAAATTGTGTTGTATAAGCTTTTCATAGGCGTCGTTATCGCCGTACTCCTTTGCAATCAAAAGCCTTTCCTCTTCTTCCGCCGGCAACGGCTGAGGCAAAGGCTCATTCGCAATAAAGCAAACAATGTTTTTGACATTAAAAAAGCCTTTTTTGTGTGTCAAATTGTAAAAGAATAATTTTATTTTAAATAATAGTTTCATGTCCCCCTCCTATATAAGTTCGCTATGAAGAAGCACCTGTCTGCCACACCCTTTTTCAAAACCCGAAAAAGAAAGTCCGATTGCCACATTATCATAGCTTTTTACCTTATCCTCTTTTCTCACCTCAAGCCTGTCCACCGTAAAGACTAAAATGTTGGTGCCACTTGCGATAGAGTTTATTTTTATGTAGTGGCCATTGCGAAGTTTGTTTACATCAACATTTTTTAAAAAAGCACTCAAATAATTAATATCTTGGTAAAACTTGGAAAATACCTCATAAGTAATAAGAATAATAGGTTTTTTTGTAATAGGGTCATAAAGCATGTTTCCGCTATCAAGATACCCTTCCTCTTCGACCTCTTTTTCCCCAAGTTTAAATTTCACGGAGTAGGAAAATGTGTCAATTATTCTTGTCTTGTTTCTCCATTTCAGCACCATAGTTGCAACTATGTCGATTATGCTTGCAACAAGCAGCACACATAAAAGTGAAATCTGTCCAAAAGCCTCTTTAAATGCGTAACATCCCCCACCAAAAATAAAAGTGATCCCAATAAATGAAGCAAGTATAATCAAAAACCTTTTAAACTTCTTAAAGGAGAAGGATATTGCAACAAGAAGGCTTGCAAGAAACAGCTCAATAAGTATGGTAAAAATTGCACTTAAATGAAATAGTGGCAAGATTAAGGCAATCACCGCCCCTATAATGGCACCAAGCCACCATAGCCTTGCCCTTTCTTTGAGAAAAAGGCCAGTCAATCGGATTATAAAAGCGTTTATTATGAAATTAATACAAAACGACAATTCGATAATAATTTCCATCTAAGCCTCTTTAATATATTTTATAAAATAAAAGGTTTAACTTAAAGAAGAAATATGCCCTAGAGTGGCACTTTTCCGCGAATATTGCAAACATGAAAAAAATCTGGAAGAATTTTTCTTCCAGATTTTACACTTTACTTTTAAGTTAAAAACTATTAATTACTTCTTGTTTTTTCTAAGTTTTTCAATCCAAGGTGGAACGGTAGAATCAACTTCAACTCTAGATGAGCCCATGCTGTTATTAGGTGTTACAGACACTTCTGGTTTTTCTTCCATTTTTGCTTGTTGTGCATATCCACTGAAAATGCTTCTTGCTGAAGGAGAAGGCTCTTTCTTTTCTCCCATATTGCCAATGCTTCTCGCACCAGCAACTGTAGAGTTCTCTTTTGCCTCTTCGCTAAGAGGAAAACCAGTGGCAATCAATGTGATTTCAACTTCATCATGCATGTTTTCATCAATGCTTGTACCAAGAATGATGTTGCAGTTTTCGTCAACCACCTCTCTTACAAGTGCAGCGGCCTCGCTCATATCATCTTGAGTAAGGTCATTTCCGCCCTTGATGTTGATAAGAAGGCCAGTAGCACCTTCAATGGTAGTTTCAAGAAGTGGACTTGCCACAGCTTGTTTAACAGCGTCAAGTGCTTTGTTCTCTCCTTGACCATAACCAATGCCCATATGTGCAAGTCCCTTGTTTTTCATAATGGTTGTCACATCGGCAAAGTCGAGGTTAATAAGTCCAGGGAATACGATAAGATCACTAATACCTTGTACGCCTTGTCTAAGTACATCGTCAGCGAATCTGAATGATTCAGTAATAGGAGTCTTTTTAGGAACAATTTGGAGTAACTTCTCGTTAGGAATAACCACAAGGGCATCCACATATTTTCTAAGGTTTTCAAGCGCCTTGTCAGCATTTTTTGCTCTAACAGGTCCTTCAAACCCGAAAGGTTTAGTTACCACCGCAATGGTAAGAATTCCAAGTTCTTTTGAAATCTGCGCAATAACTGGTGCCGCACCAGAACCAGAGCCGCCACCAAGTCCAGCAGTAATGAAAACAAGGTTTGTACCTTTAAGCATTTCAGTAATAGAAGATTTGCTCTCCTCTGCAGCTTTTTGTCCAATTTCAGGATTTGCTCCTGCACCAAGGCCACCAGTAAGTCTCTCACCGATTTGAAGTCTTGTTTCCGCCTTGCTTACAAGTAAGGTTTGTTTGTCGGTGTTTACTGCCACGAACTCAGCAGAACTAACACCTGCATCAATCATACGATTGATAGCATTATTCCCAGCGCCACCAACGCCAACGACCTTGATTTTTGCGACTGAAGTGTTCATATTTTCCATAAATTTTGCTCCTTGTCCCTTTTATTTAACTATATTTTAATACATTGTTTCATTTTTTGCAAATAAATCGCTGTATAATTTTCAATTTTTATGTATATTTTTTCATTTTTATTTATATTTACTCATTAAACCTTGCCAAGTGCAGAGGCAACTAATGAGTAAATAGAGGCATTTTGAGGTTTATCTTTGCTTGGAAGTGGTGGCACACCATAGGAAACATTGCGGCCAAGGCACTTTGCAAGATAATCTCTTCCGCCTTTGATAAGGCTTATTCCCGCCCCTGTCAAGAATACTGGCAGATAGGAAATAAACTGCGACGAGAATAGTTGTACACACTGGCTTACCGCACTGGCAATGATTTCTATCCTTGACGCCACAATATCGTTTGCGGTGTTAAGTGGTATCTTAATCACCCTACCATTGTCGGTCATAAGTTCATAAAAGTCGTTATTTTTGCCTTTTAAGGAAAGAATAATCTGCTTTTTCAACCTGTCTGCCTCTGCAAGTGATAAGTCAAAGGCCTCTGATAAGTCATTTGTAATGTGTCCCCCGCCTATAGAGAAGGAAGCAAGTGAGGCAAGTCCCTCTCCTTTTATAAAGGAAACATTTGTTGTAAGGTCGCCCACATTAATCACCATGTTAAGGTTTTCGCGTTCTTCCTTGCTTACTACAAACAGCCCTTCTGCAAGAGGCTCTGAAATATACTCCACACTTTCAAACCCTAAACTTGCAACAATTCTGTTGAAAAGGTCGATAAACCCTTTTACGCTGTAAATGATTGATAATTCTGCAAGAATACTTGTCGCCTGCTCCCCAATAGGATTATTTGACAGCCGTCCTTCGTCAAGTTTATATGAAATCGGATTAACACTCACTATCTCAACATTCTCACTCTTGGCTTTTTCGCCAGCGGTATAGAAAAGGTTGTCAATATCGCTTTTTCTTACCTTTCGTCTCTCTCCAAGGTTATAAGTCGCTGTTGTGCAAACCACGGAAGAGAACTCACTTGGCACGCCAATATATATCTTACTATCATTTTTGCTTGCTTCGATATCCAATTCATTTAAAAGCCCCCGTATGCAGTCACCTATCGCATCGGGATTTAAAAATCGACCTTCATAATAGCCGTCATATTCGCTTTCTGCATAACCTTTAAGGGTGAAGGTGTTGTTTACCCCCTCGCCGGCACGCATAACACGGAGTTTTGATGAACCAATATCAAGTACCAAAACATAATCTTTTGTCATATATTTGCCCCTTTATATACTAAGTTTAGTGATTTTTTATCTGTTTGTCAAATTAATTGTCCATATTTTGTGGATATATGTCTATTCTCATATCACTTTCCTCATGTCCCTCTGGCAAATAGAAACTCCTTATTTCCACCCTAGCACTGTCAAGTTTTTCCTTTGTCCAAACATTATCTCCCTCGGCGAGGTCATCCCTATCTATTGCGCTGCCAATAAGTGAATAAATCTGTGAATACACCCTAAGCATATGCATAACTTTGTATTCCAGCCTGTCCACTGCGTTTTTAAGTATAAAAGTCTGGCCGCTATAAGTCTTTATGGCAAGATATTGCTCCTGAACATTAATGTCATTTTTCATAACTCCCGTCTCAATACTTTCAATTATGGACATTTGTTCATGTAACAACCTGTTGTTTTTCACAAATGCGGAATAGACATCCACTTTGTTTTCTACATCCAAAAACTCACCAGCAACAGCATTTGAATTATTTACCCTAAGTCCCTTAAATAAAATAGGCTTTGTCTCAAGGTCCTCATATCTACCTTCTTTAACCTCAAGCACTTTAAAATCTTCATCGCAAATATAAACTTTTTCATTAAGTTCAAGCGCATAAACCTGCTGCCTTTCACTTACATGGATGACATATTTTGAAGGAAACACCGTTTCAATATTTATTACTTTGATATAAGGAAAAGATTTTTCTATTTTTGCAGTAGGATTTTTTTTGCCCATAAAAAGCACGCTGCCGCCATAGCCAAACTCACCGCTTTCCACTATTTCTTGTGCTTGTCCAGTCAAAACAGCGGTGCTTGTTCGGAAATCCACCTCCACTGTTTTCAAGGAAAAGAGGGTGAAACAAAGAATAACGAAAACTGCCACCACACCGCCTAATGCAGATAAAATTATCACTAGCTTTTTCTTCAAAACTCCTCCCTTGTAATATCGGCACCTAACAGCCTTAACTGATTTTCTAGTTTATAATAGCCTCTGTCTATATAGCCTATACCCTCAACCGTGGTGTAACCGTCAGCCACCAGTCCCGCAAGCACCAACCCTGCGCCACCTCTAAGGTCCTTAGCCAAAACAGTGGCACCATAGAGTTTTTCCTTCCCACTGATAAAGCAAATGTTGTTTTTGCACCTAATGTCGCCGCCAAGTTTAATAAGTTCTGGCACATGCTTAAATCTTGACTCAAATAAGTTTTCCACTATCATGCAAGACCCCTCACTTATGCACTGTAAGGCCATAATCTGTGCCTGCAAATCGGTAGGTACTCCAGGATAGGTCGCGGTTTCCACCTCACCAAAACTTTTAAGTCGTCCCTGTGATTTCATAGTTATTTTATCATTTTTTATATCAAGCTGGCAAGCAGATTTACGAAGATAAGAAATTAAAGCGTCATTATGAGAGGGATTTACATTATTTAAAGTTATTTTTCCTCCACACATGGCACACGCAAGTAAATGTGTTCCCGTAATAATTCTGTCAGAAATGGCTTGGTAAGTTACTTTTTTGTTTAGCCTTTTCACGCCTTCAATAGTAATGCAGTCACTCCCCGCACCAGATATTTTTGCGCCGCAACTGTTAAGGAATGCTTGCAAGTCAACAATCTCCGGCTCTTTTGCCACATTAAATAGCCTTGTTTTTCCCTTGGTAAGCACGGCAGCCATCATAAGATTTTCCGTGGCTCCCACACTAGGAAAACTGAGTGCAATATCTCCGCCTTTCATGTTCTTGCCATTCGCATAAATAAAGCCATTTTTTTCAATGATGTGTGCCCCCATAGCTTTAAGTCCACTTATATGTATATCTATTGGACGCACCCCGATGTCACAGCCCCCAGGATAAGCCACCTTGGCAATCTTTTGCCTTGCAAGAAGGGGTCCTAGTGCAAAGATAGAGGCCCGAAGTTTACTCGATTGACTTAGGGTGATATCACTCCCATTAATTCCGCTCCCGTCAATAATAAGGGTGTCCTCCTGCCACTTTATTACCGCCCCTAAATAAGATAAAATATCACACATAGCATCTATGTCGGAGTATCTTGTTGCCTTCAAAATGGTTACCTCACCCTCCACCATAATTGAGGCAGCCAAAATCGGTAGCAAGGCATTTTTGGCAGTGTCCACCGTTAACGCACCTTTTAAACTATTCCCGCTTTTTATGTAAAATCTTTGCATATGCACTCCTATACATATATATGTATGAAAAAAGTGAATATTTGTTTAAAAAAGCATAGCCTGGCTATGCTTTCCCCCTTGTTTTTCTTAAATTGAAAGGCAGTTTTAATAATCCCTTTGAAGGCTCTTTATTGCGCTGACGCCAAACATTTATACACATACCAATCGCCGCCATAAACGCCATAACACTTGTTCCGCCACTTGAAATGAATGGAAGTGGCAAGCCTGTTGGCGGAATACTGCCTGTCACCACCGCAATATTGAGTAGCGTCTGCACCCCTATTACAAATGCCACCCCACTTACAAGCATCGCACCAAACCTATCCTTGGCATTAAGTGCAATTTTTGCGAGAGATAACACGAGCGCCAAAAATACACACATAAGAAGCACTGTACCAATAAAGCCCACCTCTTCCCCGATTATGGAAAGAATGAAGTCGCTTTCCGCAAAAGGCAGAAATAAAAACTTTTGTCGTGAATTAAAAATTCCCACTCCAAACCAGCCGCCCGAGCCAAGTGAATAAAGTGATTGAATAAGTTGAAAGCCTTCCCCCTGCGGCGATGCCCAAGGGTCGAGAAATGCCATAAGCCTTTTAAGTCTATACGGCTCGAGTACAATAAGAAGTGGCACAAACGCCGCCGCTGGCACCGAAAACATTAGGGTGTGTTTCTTACTCATACCGCCAATGATAAGCATAAAGAGTGTGACAAACGCAATACACATGGTGACAGACATACTTGGCTCCAAAATCACCATGACGCAGATAGACCCTGCCACACATAGCACAGGGAACAACCCCTTCAAAGTTTTTGCTTTTTCATGGTTGTCGGAGAGGTGGCTCGCCGCAAAGATAACAAGTGCAAATTTAGCAATTTCTGAAGGCTGCACAGAAAATCCCAGTATTGACACCCAGCGTTTGGCACCGTAACTTTCCACACCTATGTGAGGGACAAAAACAAGTGCAAGTAAAGCCATAGTAATCGCGTAAATCCACCACTTGTATTTTTTTAGAAGATGATAATCAAAGAAGGCAAAAAAGATAAGTGCCGCCACTCCTAAAACCACCCCTAAAAGTTGTTTAAATAGAAAGAAATATTTGTTGCCATAATGGTACTCGGCGGAATAAAAACTTGCGCTGTAAACCATGATGCAACCAAAGGTCACCAGCATGAGTACAAGAAGGACAACTAAAAAGGTATGTTTGTCAAATTTCCTCTTCAAAGATAACCTCCTTAAAGACCTCGCCGCGTACTGCATAGGAAGCAAACTCATCAAAACTTGCACAGGCTGGCGATAAGAGAACAATTTGCCCCATTCCAGCCTCACATCTCGCAAATATTGCCGCCTCCTTCATCGTGGTAAATACTTCTGGATTGTACCCATGCCTTTTTGCGCAGGAGGCTAAATACTTCCCCGCCTGCCCAAAGCAGATAAGTTTTGATAGAGAATATCCCTTTGCAAAAAACGGCTCAAAATCACAATTTTTGTTTTGTCCGCCCATTAAAAGTAAGATTTCTCGCCCCTGCAAACTTTCAAGAGCCATTTCCACAGAGGAAATATTTGTCGCCTTACTATCATCAATCACAAGCGCCCCGCTTGCAAGTTTCCCTAGGCTTTGCAATCTATGTTTAGGTGGCTGAAACTTGGAAATTGCCGAACGTATCACCTTTGGTTTTACCTTAAGCCGCATAGCCACGCCCACCGCCGCCATAATGTTTAAAAGGTTTTTATCTCCAACGAGAGAAATCTCACTAAGCGGAATAATTCGCGTGCGATTATAGAAAATCGCATTATTTTTCAAATAAATTCCTTTTTTAAGGGGTCTAAGTGAAAAATATATATTCTTTTTACTTATTCTTACTCCCTTGACTTCATCATCATCCAAATTTAAAATTAAAGTGTTTTTGTTGATAATCTTCTTTTTGACCCGCTTGTACTCTTCATAACTTCCATGTCTGTCGATATGGTCGGGGGCAAGATTTAATAGCACTGAAATGTCTGCTGAAAATTTTTGGCTAAGTTCAAGTTGAAAATTACTCACCTCGCACACAACTACACTATCCTTGCTTGTCTCCAATGCAATGGAAGAAATAGGCAGCCCTATATTCCCACAGACAAAGGTTTTAATCCCCGCCTCTTTTAAAATCTCCCCAACAAGTGCGGTGGTGGTTGTTTTACCATTGGTCCCAGTAATACCCACAATCTTGCCCTTACAAAACTGAAACCCAAGGTCAAGTTCGCTGATAACTAAGGTTTTATTCAATAAAAAATGAGAGATTATCTCATTTCCAATCACCTTAATCCCCGGACTTACCACCACCAAATCGTAGTTTTTAGAGGTTGGATTTTTTTCACAGGAGAAGAACCCAGAAAATCTCTCTTCGTCATCATAGAAACTTACGCAGGCACCTTTATCATGTAAGAGTTTACAAGCCGCCTGCCCGCTTGTCCCCATTCCATAAACTAAAACTCGTTTTCCTTCTAAACCTTTCATATAACCCCTGTCACAAATAAGTATCCCATCATGCTGGCAAGACCAAGCACAAAGGTTATAACTATATATATTGTGACAATGCGGTTTTCATGCACACCCATCTGCTCAAAATGGTGATGAAGGGGTGCCATTTTAAAAATTCTTTTGTGGGTGCGTTTGTAGTGTGCCACTTGCAAAATGTCGCTTAACGCTGTAAGGACATAAAGTAGTCCGATTATAGGCAGGATTAATTCCAGTCCCGAGAAAACGGCAAGCGAGGCGATAAACCCACCCAGTGCAAGCGAGCCTGTGTCCCCCATAAAAATCTTTGCAGGAAAGCCATTAAAACAAATGTAAGCAAGCAGCGCTCCCACCATGGCAAAACATGCCACCGCCATATTTGAAAAGGCTTGTCCACCAATTATGGCAAGAATCAAACCAAAGAAGAAGATGTACATACCACTCACACCGCTTGCAAGCCCGTCAAGGCCGTCCAAAAGATTGACGCTGTTTGTGACTGCAACAAAGAATATCATAACGAAAGGAATGATAAAGACGCCTAAATTCAGCGTTAAACCAAATAGGTCTAACTGTCCGCCCACATTAAAATACACATATAACGCCACTACAAGTGAGATACCCACCTGCCCGATAATCTTTTGATAAGGTTTAAGCCCCTCGTTTTGATGAAACTTAATTTTGATAAAATCATCAAGAAAGCCAAGCATCCCATAAGCAAGCATAATCACCAAGGAAAGCACCGCCCAAAAGGCTTGTCCTTTAATAAAGAACAAGGTGGCTATAATGGTCGCGGAGATAAAAATCAACCCACCCATTGTTGGAGTGCCGCTTTTGCCTGCATGCTTGTCCACATAATGAAGTATGGTCTGCGAAAATTTTAATTTTCGGCAGAGTGATAGGATAGGAAATGCCACCAGCACTCCTACCCCCAGACCTGTAATGCAAACTAAAATATACCTTAAAATATCACTCACTTTCGTCATTACTCCTTTTTAAAGTAATATGTTTTCTAAAGTATTTATATACCTCGTCAAAGTCATTGTATGGCACTTTTTCACCTTTAATTTCTTGATATTTTTCTGCACCTTTTCCAAGGATTACAAGGGTATCGCCCTCTTTACAATCATCAAGAGCCTTTTCAATGGCAAGCGCTCTGTTTTCGCAAACCTCATAATCCATCTTGCTAGGTACACCCTTTTCTATTTCTTTTATGATGCCAAGCGGCTCCTCACTTCGCGGATTATCGCTTGTAAGCCAAAGTTTATCTGCAATTTCACTTGCCACCCTGCCCATAATAGGTCTCTTTAATTTATCTCTGTCTCCACCACAACCAAAAAGTGCAATCAGCCGTCCTTTTGTAAGTGGCTTTGCCGATTTGAGTATGTTTTCAATCCCGTCACTAGTGTGTGCATAGTCGACAACAATATTAAAATTTTTGTGTTTGATTATATTAAATCTTCCCTCCACAGGACTGATATACCGCAAATTAAATGCAATCTGATTAATGTTCACACCAATAGCATTGCAAACACCAATCGCCGCCAAAGCATTTGAAACATTATATCTCCCTACTAGATTTGTCTTTATAGGCACAATGTTGTCAAGACAGTTGCAAACAAAACTTGTGCCATCAAAACTGCTATCAATATTGATTGCAAAAATGTCGCTAGGATTATCAAGTCCATAACTTATGATAGGTAGGTTCGCCGTATCTAAAAGTCGCCTTGCCCTTTCATCGTCACTATTGATAAGCCCACATTTCATATTGTCTTTGTTAAAGAAGGAAAGTTTAGTATATGCATATCTGTCCATATCTTTGAAAAAGTCTAAGTGGTCCTGTGTAATGTTTGTCAGCACCCCTATTTCAAATTTAATACCGCTTAACTTTTTAAGTGCAATGGCGTGTGCAGAGGCCTCCATAACCACATATTCAACCCCGTCATCTAACATTTCTTTAAAGCACTTGTGTAAAATATGCGGGTCGGGAGTAGTAAACCCAGTATCGTAGGCGTTATCGTCATAACTTACTCCCAGCGTACCGATAAGTCCAACATTTTTCTTGCACCCCTTCAAAATATCTGCAATCAAGGTGGCAGTGGTGGTTTTACCATTCGTTCCCGTCACACCTATTATCTTCAATTTGTCGCAGGCTCTGTCATAAAAGTTTTTACAAATAAGGGCATAGGCCTCCCGTGCATCCTGCACAATAATCTCGCCGTCTCTATCAGAGGTATTCTGCGACACTATCGCTTTTGCCCCGTTTGCAATGGCCTGCGAAATATAGTCATCTCCCCTATTTTTCACACCATTAAGAGCAATAAAAATATCTCCCTTTTTACAAGTGCGACTGTCAATACTAATGCCTGTAATTTCTATATCTTCATTTGTGACACTGCTCCACGCCTTAACCCCTTCTAAAAGTTTGTATAATTTCATTCCTCCTCCCCTTTGATTTTATTATTAGTGTAGTAACCAAATCTTCAAATGCAACCATGCTTGCAAAAATATTGCAAAATAGACAAAGTAGGACAATTTATGCCGTCCGTATATTTATACATTATTTTGCATATTTATTTTGTTTCATTATTTTCACATAACTTTCAATAGCCCTGCTATTAAACTTATACACTTCCTTCTGTCTTTCCTCGAATTTGTCCTTGGCCTCTAAAATTATTATGTCTAACAAATCTCTAAATGGACTATCAAAGAGGTTGAACGCAAGACTACCGGGAATGGTATTAAGTTCATTAACAAATATCTTGTCATCCTCACTTGATAAAAAATCTATTCTTACAATGCCGTCACACTCAAGCGCCCTATAAACAAATTTTGCAAGTTTTTTTAGTTTATTTTCAAAGGCAGGGGCGATATTTGCAATTAAATTCTCCTTTTTATTTAAATATTTGTCCTCAAAAGTGTAAATATCTCCCTTATGCACCTCTTGAACATTTGAGGCAAGATAATTTCCATTTATCTTTGTGACAGCAACGCAGTATTCTTTTGCACCAGAAATAAACTCTTCAATTATTACTTTCCCGTCATATACAATGGCGTTCTCTATGTGTGATGACAATGCGTCAATATCTTCACATATGCTAATACCTACACTGCTGCCAAGTGACGCAGGTTTTACGATAAGTGGAAAGGAAAGATCCTTGTTTACCTTGCTTAAAATTTGGAATTTGTTTTTCTTATATTCGCTTGCATAAAAATCCACAAACTTAGGGGTGGCAATCTTGTATGAACGCATAATCCTTTTTGCAATCGCCTTATCCATACATATCGCACTTGATAAGGTTGAGCAAGAGGTGTAAGGTATAAAGCAAAGGTCCAGCACTCCTTGTAAGGTTCCGTCTTCCCCATTTCTTCCATGCGTGCATAAAAGAGCACAATCCACCTTTATGTGCTTCTTGTATTTACCCCCGCTTTCAACTACAAGGTAGGGTTTACCAAGCACTGGCGTCACCTGTTTTTTCTTAACAACATTTTTCTCAAAATTTAAAAAGGTTTCCGCCCTATCAAGGTTATCTGCAATATACCATTTTCCGTCAGGGTGTATGTACACTGGAAGAGTGTTGTAACTTGGGCTTAAATTTTTAAGCACCTGCATTGCTGTAATGATGGAAATATCATGCTCAACACTTTTCCCACCAAAAATCACCGCTAAAACATCTTTCATTCTTTTCTCCTTTAACTAAAATTATCTGGCAAATCGTTTTCAAATAAGATTACGCAACCCTCTGTGGTTAGGCGCGAGATATAGTCTTTTTGTTTGTCTCGATCATTTGCAAAGAAAACCCTCTCCTTCTTAAAGTTATGCGATATAAGTCCAGAAAGTATAGCGTTCTTGTTTGTCTCATTCATCACAATCACATAGTCCGCTATGTCGGCTATCTCTGCCCCCAATCTAAAATTCAACTCGCTTTGCTTATCCCCCATTTCTACAAACCCAGGAGTAATGACAATTTTTCTCCCCTCAAAGTTTTCCAGCACTTTAAGCGCTTCTAACGCACCAGTAAGGTTTGAATTGTATGAGTCATCAATAATGCTTACACTTCCATTCTTTATAAGTTCCAACCTGTGCGGAGTTGGCTCAAGACGGAAGACCGCATCTTTTATATCTTTCAATGTGATCCCCATAATATAGGCAAGGGCAGCCGCAGTGACAATGTTGTCGATATTACACTTCCCAAGAAGACGAGTTTTGAGTGCCACTTCCTGCCCTTCAATCATTAGGGTGAAAGTGCTTCCTTCTTTCCCCATTTTTATATCTTTCGCCCATGCATAAGAGCCTTCCACACAAGTCAAAAATTTTGATACCTTGCACTTTTTGTATAATTTAAGATTGCTTTGGCTGTCGCCATTTATGACTGCACTTCCCTCTCTGTCCATAAATCTTAAAAGTTCATATTTTGTTTCTTCTATATTTTCAAGGGATTTAAAACTTTCAAGATGTTGAGGTCCCACCGTGGTAAGTATGGCATACTGTGGGCGGACAAACTCGGTAAGAATTTTTATATCGCCTTCCTTTCTCGCCCCCATTTCCGCGATAAAAATATCTTCATCATCCAGTTTTTCGAGTATTGTCTTGCAAATGCCCATTTCAGTGTTGTAACTTGCCGGAGTGACGCAGACTTTGTATTCCTTTCCAAGTATTGCCGCCAAAATGTTTTTGGTTGATGTTTTCCCGTAACTTCCCGTAATACCAATGCGTTTGCAAGATTTGGTCGCCAGTTTTCGTGCCGCTTTACCCATATAATATTTTTTAATTAATTTCTCAATAGGAAGTATTATAAAATGCACCACCACCATAAAAAGTGGCGTCAATAGAAAATATATAAGAAAATTGAAGATAATTAATGCCCAATGCGGTGTAAACTGACAATTTATCACCATAAGTGCATATGTGAAAATGATATAGGTGATAATGTACCGCCACATTCGTTTGGTAAAAACAAGTTTGTTTTTCTTTCCATATGCAAGGCTAAAAGATAGGGCTTTATCAAAGAACTTGCCTATTTTATACCCTTCAAGTTGATAGGTTTTCATATAGACATATGCCCATAACATCAATACTATAAGCATCAAAAAGCCGTATAAAAAACTCATACTTCCTCCCAAAATTCTTCTAAATATTTGTAAAAAACAAGCGGACTATCTAAAAACGAGTAATGCCCAGCATCTTCAAGCACTACAAAGCGGGAATTTTTAATAAGTTTGTGAAATCTTTTTCCCATGTAAAGCGGCGTTTCTTTATCGTTTTTGCCAAATATAATAAGTGTTTTAGCGGTAATAAGAGGACAATATTCATCTAAATATTGATTTACTACCGCAATAAAAATCTTCTTCATATCTTCGGAAAGTACTTTGTAATCTTCCGAGCCTGCGTCAGGTAGATAAAATCCTAATTTTTTTAGTATTTTGTATCTATAAAGTCTGAAATAATAATCCATTCTGCGTTTAGGTTTAAGCCCCGCACTGTCCACAAGGACACAAGAGCGGACTACACCTTTCTTTAATGCAGACAAAAGCACTGCAACACGCCCGCCAAAAGAATGACCAAGCACATCGCATTTAGATATACCCAAATGTTCACATAAACTCATCACCATAGTTGCATATGTGAATATATTCCAGTCTTTTATCCTTTTTTGACTCTTCCCAAAGGGTGGAAAGTCCACCGTAATAAACTTTCTAGAAGGAAAATTTTTGATTAGTCCTTGAAAAACCTTCCCACTTCCTCCCCAACCGTGCAAAAGAAGACAGGGAAAGCCCTCGGCATCTCCGAAAATGGAATAATGGATTTTTACGCCGCTATATACAAACACCATATTAATTTTTATGAATAAACTCATAAAAGTGTTGTTAAAATCACGGTAGAAATGAAAAAGAGTAAAAATCATTTGTAATTTTTATAAAAAAAGAGTAATATATTTATAGGCTTACATGGCTAATCGAATAAAAAGGACGGTAAAGACATTTGAAAATTACAGACACAAGAGTAAGACTCGTAACAAAGGACGATGCAAAATTAAAGGCAGTGGCATCTATCACTATTGACGACTGCTTTGTAGTACATGACATTAAGGTAATAAGTGGACAGGATGGCCTCTTCATTTCAATGCCAAGAAGAAAGACACCAGAGGGCGATTATAAAGACATTGTTCACCCTATCAATACCGAAACAAGAGAAATGATTAAATCTGTTGTTTTGGATGCTTACAACAAAACACTTGCAGCCGAATAAAAATTGCAAAAATTTTGTTTAAGCAGTGGCACGGGCACCTCGTGTTAAATTTTATGTGACAAAAAAAATCCACAGACTCATTGTCTGTGGATTTTTGTTTTACAATAATTTACTTCCATCATCTGTTTTTATTACTTTCAAGATATTTTCTTCATCGCCAGTATTTGCATTGACATAGATGTAATAGGTATCTTCACTATTAATACACTCAAATTCATAACAAAGAACCTCCCTGTTATAATCAAGTGGGGCAAGCACCCTTCTTTCACTCACAATAGTTAATTGATTTGGCACCTTGCCTCTTACCGTGTCAAGACTCACACTAAAGGCCCCTAAACTGCGCGATACATGGTTTGTAAAGTATGTTGTTGCATCATACCCTACCACCGTACCCGAATCAAGGTCAATTTTCACCTTCACAAGGTCTGGGTAAAGCACTACCCCTCCTTGAATAGGTGCGATATTAAAGTATGCGTCTGCCGCAATAGTATCCTTCCAAACAACCTCTGGATTTTCAATTCCATTAGCCTTTGCAAATTCAAGAGCAAGTTTTTCTGCATCTTCTTCCTGTAAGCTCGACCCGTTTCCACTTTTCCCAGTACCGCTTACTGTAAGTATATGTCCTCCTATCTGTGATACCTGCACATAAAGCATTTCTTCGTCGGTGTTTTTAAGTCTAAAGTTAAAGGTATCAAATCTACCCTTGGTTTCACCCTCATAATCAAGATTCACCACATTTTTAAATTTAGCGTTAATAACCTCACTTGCTTTTTCCTTAGTCACCCTGTCACCTTTAAGCCCTTTAATCGCAACATTTGTTACAGAGTCTGAGAAAGGCCCGTCATAAATCATTGTTGGATATTCAATGTCCACATCATGCAGTTGTGACATTTGCGTCGAGAAATCTCCAGATTCAATATCCATACTGTTATGTAATATGTTGTATCCGCCCTGTATCTTTCTTGCAAACTTGTTTAGTTGTGATTTTAGCGAAAGAATGTTGTCATAAATGTCTTGCAAAGTATCCTTTTCCGCGCTCGTCAAACTTCCACCTTTTGCAAGCTTGTCTGCAAGGGTGGAGGTATACCCAGACATTTGATTCACCATTCTCACATTTTCATTGATATCTTCTTGTGAAAGTGGAAGCGAGGAAATACTCACCTCTGCCTCTGTTGCGTTTCGTGACACCTCTGTCAAAAGTTTCTTTTGATAGGAAGATGTTGATGAATTTAGTATTTTTGATAACTTGATTTCGCTGTTATTCACGCTGTCAACTAGGTCATAGAAGTTTTTTTGATATATATTTTCAAGCCTAGTGCCATACTCATTTGCATCGTTTTGCACCACGCCATAGGCTATACCAAAACCTATTGTACCCATAGCAAGCACCCCTGTGGCAATGGAAAGTCCTATCACGGCACCTTTATATTTTTTGTTTTGTTTTTTCGTTTCTTTCTCTGTCATGACGCCCTCCTATATTGCAAACACATGTTTACCTATGGTAACCACAGTTTTTCTTGAATAAATCCATTTGCTTGTCGCCGTACTTGCATTATAGTAATATAGTGAGCCATAACTTGGATCCCAACCATTAAGTGCGTCTTGTGCAGCTTTATACGCGCTGTCGTTTGGCGTATAGTTGATTTGCCCGTCATTTACAGAAGTGAAGGCCCAAGGCTGATAAATAACCCCTGATATTGTGTTAGGGAAGGATGCACTTCTCACACGGTTAAGCACCACCGCAGCAACAGCAACCTGTCCAGCATAAGGCTCCCCTCTTGCCTCCGCGTACACACACCTTGCAAGAAGGTTAAGGTCGCTTGAGGATTGAGTGCTACCAGTGCTTCCGCCAAGGCTCATGCCCAGTGCGGCAGCCGTTTTAGGGCCAACAATTCCGTCAGCAGTAAGACCATTTTTCTTTTGAAACAATTTTACAGCCGCCTTCGTTTGTGCCCCATAAATGCCGTCTACAGCCCCTTTATAGTAACCCCATCTCTTAAGTTTTGTTTGCACAGTACGATTTTGTGCCTTCGTTAGTGTCTCTACGATGTCACTGCTAGGGGTGGGCTTATTAAAATATGTAAAACCAACAGCAATCAAACCAATCGATAAGCAGAAGAACATCGAAAGTGTCAACATTAGTATTTTTTTCATTTTTACCTCCAAAAAAATTTATGTTACACTTTTAAGTATTTCCCAAATTTTAGAAATATACACAATATTGTCGAAATTTTTGGTTTCGGTAAAACAAAATGCCGGATAAACAACACACCACCAGTTGTTGCCATTGCCACTACCAAGTTCCAAAATGAGGGCGTCATAATAGCCTTCTTTAAGGGTCAGACTACCATTTTTATTCTCATAGGTGCGCAGCGGGAAATATTCATTATTAATTTTTGCATGGGCAGTATATTCAAAGCCTTCCTCTTTTAAAACTGCGTTGGCTACGCTTTCTATGTAATCAAAGTTTTTCTCCATAGCCTTCACTGCCTCATCTTTGGTGTGGATATCACTTAGAATAGGAATAAGTGCTTCAACCACCGCATCTTTGACAATGTATTTTACTGCTTGGTCGACCTCGGAATTTGAGTTCGCACGGATATGTATTCGTAGATATTCCACTTCCTGCCCGCCAGAAGGACAAAGCCCACATACAAGCAAAATCACCGCTATTCCCACAACTGATAAAATTGATATTATGTATTTCATAAAAACCTCTTAAAGTTTTTTTTGACCAAAATTTAAGAGGTATCATGAAAAAAATGTCAATTATGCGAAAAAAAAGTCTTGCACTACTGCAAGACTTCATTTTCCTTCTTTTTGCTTTCTATCTTAATAAATCCATGTTGTTTAGTATCTGTGATTGTAGGCTTGCTGCCGTCAACCATGATTGTCACCTTTGGCCCAGGAAGGATTATAGGGTTTCTAGACTCCACCTTAATTTCACTTTCGCCAAGTTTGTATTCAAGGTCCAGCATAATGCCCTTTCTTTGAGTAGTTTCAGCCACCTTCTCCCCGTCAACAATAAGGGCTAATTTGTAAGAAGATGCAAACACCTCCACCTTCTGTCCATTCACTTCAAAGTAATATTTTTGTTTTCCAAGTAATAGGAAGGTTATAAAGTAAGCACAAATGCCCATGCAGAAATATAGATACCAAGAAAGTTGTGTATAGGTGTAAAGTATATCGCCTACTCCATACTGGCACTGCTCATTAAGTACAGTGCCAACATTTATTGTCTCAATAAACTCTTTTGTCTGTCCAGCACCAACATTCAAAGTTACATTAACTTTTTTTGTAGTGATAAACTCATCATTTTCATTATAAAAGTTGATTTGAATTTCCAAATCTTCAATCGTTACGATTGTAGGATTGTAAAGTTCGCCATACACCACCACACTTGTCCCCTCAGCAGGTGCTATATTAAAAGACGCCTCAATAAGTACTGGCTCCCTGTATGGAATAAAGGTACATACAAGTGGAAGAGCGATAACAAATATGAGGAAGAAAAATACGCTTAATATTTTTGCGGTTTTAATTTTCATAGGTATCTCCTTATATATTTTTATAATAACACCACGGGGGGGGGAGTCAAGCGTATTTTCCAATTTTTTGTATTTTTTTAAATAAAAGCCGCACTTAAGGTGCGGCTTTTATTTAATTTGCCTGTTTTTGATAAAACAGAACAAGGTTTTTATCTTCTTGTAAAGGGAATAAAATTTCAGGATTTTGTAAAATTAGTTGTTCTTCACGAATGTGAGCCGCCTTAGCAATGTCCCAAGAATCCTCTCCAAGATGGGCAAAGATAAGTTCCATGCCATAATCTTTTTCAGGATATGCTTCAAGTGCTTCAGCGTTTGTAATAACACCCGACACCTCTGGATGACAGTAGTTGACGGTCGCTTTCACTTTGGCGTCATAATAGAATTCTCTACCCTTCTTCACAACAACATCCACATCGCATACAACCGCGTCAACATTTAAAATACCTTCAATATTTTCATAATTAAACTTATCGGTGATTACAAAAGGCACATCAATTTGCACGCTGTTGAAAGACCCAAGCTCGTCATTAAGATAAACTACACTTGTAGAGGCAATTCCTTCAATAACAATCTCGCCGTCTTTAATATAGCTGTTGCTTACAACAACATTGTTTCCGCCAACAAACATTATTTTGTCTACCCTTGGCTTATCTTCGTCAAGTGTGAGTGAGCCGTCAATTTTGCCTTCAACGAGTTCCATAGGGCAAACTACACTCATATCAAAGGATTCTGTTGACACCTTGATATCGTTATTCACACTGTATAAGTCTTTTATCACAGTCACGCTTGCTTTCTCATAGGCTTTAACTGCAAAAACAACAGGTATAGTAAGTGCAATTTTAAGCCCCTTATCGCTTTCTTCAAGTTCAGTCTTGGTGCCGTCACACTTCACAAAAGCGTAGGCCTCCACTTGACTGTCCCTTGTTGCACCTTCAAGTTCAATTTCTTCTTTAAAGCTTTCATAGACATAACCAGTTTCGAACTTGTCATTTTCAGTAAGATAAAGTAAGCGTGTTACCACTTCTCCAGTTACTGAAACAAAGTTTACTCCGCTTTCAACACCTTTTATAAGTGCTTGGCTTTCTGTTAGAATGAGTTTTTTAACAGGCTCTCTTACAAGAAGTTCACTCTTTATCTCGCTGCTTTCGGTTGCCTCACCAACAAATCTAATCACCTCTATTTCTTCGGTTTTTGTGCAAACATCGGGATCGCTCGATGCAATAGAATGAATTTCTTGATTAGAAATAAGGACGCCGGACTGCTCAACATTGCATACAAGGCGCACATTGTCAGTGCCAACATTCTCTATCTGGCTATCAATCACTTTTACACTTATGATTGCTTTTTGCCCACTTGTAATATAGTCGCCCTCAAATTTAGATGTGAAAGGACATGCTGAAGATACACTTCCAATCTCCCCGTCCTCTGTCATATAGACAATTCTCACATCAATGTTGCCTGCATAATTGATGCTGCCACTAAGCACCTCGCTGCTAACCACGGTTGCCACGGTGGAAACAGTAAGGATTTTTGCCATTTGGCAAGCGATGTTGCATTCAACACTAAGTTCACTCTTTGGTAACTTGGTTTTCTTCACCACATTAAAATTGTTTGATTCGAATGCCATTTTATTCCCCCTCTCATTGCGATATCGGTATATCATACTCGCCACGGGGGACAAATATGACTTAAATGTTTAAAAATTTTTAAGAAGGCAATATTTTATCAAGGAGAATTATATGAGAAAGGTAACCCTAGGCCTTGACGAGGTCAAACAAAAGATATCTGCGCTCAAAGGTGCAACCGTTGAAATGAATATAAATAGAGGGCGTAAAAAAATAGACACCATCAACGGAGTGATAAAAGATGTCTATCCAAGTGTATTTACAGTAAAACTCGATGGCAAGGCACAATGCATCCAAACATTTTCTTATTTTGATGTACTTTGCGGCAATGTCATCATTCTTTAAATCCTTTTCAAAAGTTTTATAGCCGCACACCTGTCCTTTGACTTAAAAATATAACTACCGCTAACAAGCATGTCAGCCCCCGCATCAATAAGTGATTGAGAGTTCTCGTCGTTGACGCCGCCATCCACTTCAATTTTAAAATTTAAATCATTCGACTGCCTAAACGCGACAATATTTTTAATTCGCGAAGTTATGTTAGGCAGCATTTTTTGTCCGCTAGCACCAGGCTCAACACTCATCACAAGCAGTAAATCTATATCATAACAGAATAACTTGACATCATTAAAAGGTGTGCTTGGATTGAATGCCAGTCCTGCAAGGACACCTCTGCTTTGAATATATTTAAGTGCTTTTGTAAGTTCTTCTTTGTCCTCAAACGCCTCATAATGCACAGTCAAGATGTTGGCCCCCGCCCTTATGTATCCTTCAAGTTGTTCCATCGGCTCTTTCACCATAAGGTGTACATCAAGCATAGTAAGTGTGTTTTGATTAATGCTTTCCACCACCGTTTGCTCATAGGTTTTTTTAGGCACAAACAGCCCGTCCATAACATCACAGTGTATAAAGTCCGCCTCCCCTTGAAGCTCCTTAGCATACTCAACTATTTCCTGATAATCTGCAATCGGGTCGGTAGAAACCGAAATATAGACATTAGTTCTTTTCATCCTATTTTCCTTTTAATTCACTTAGTATTTTTAGATAACTTTCATATCTTGTTCTATTAATCTTGCCTTTGTTTACACCTTCTATTATACCACAATTTCCAGAAATTTCATGTAAACAAGAGCGGAATTTGCAATTTTGCAAATATTTTAAAAAGTCAGGATAATATCGCCCCAACTCTTGCGGCGATATAGGAAGGACAAGTGTGGCGTCAAGCAGTGAAAATCCTGCGGTATCCGCAATATACCCGCTACTACATTTGTATAGACAGGTCATTCTTGTGGTCTGCTTTCCTCTCTCAACCTTTTTTGATAAACTGCCAACTTCAGCCTTTTCCTTCCCAAGTAAGGCGTTGATTAGTGAGCTTTTTCCCACCGCACTTTGTCCCGCAAAGGCAGAGATGCCACTTATTTCATTTTTAAGCTCTTCAACCTCTCCCTCTTCGGCAGATACCAAAATCACCTTTACTGCGTCTTTGTATATGTTTTTTATTTCTTCTTGGCAGTCCTTCTCCATTATGTCTGTTTTGTTAATAACAAGAATAGGCTCAATCCCGTTTACTAAGGAGTATACAATAAGTTTGTCTATTAAAACAAAATCTGGCTTTGGGACAAGAGACGCAACGATAAATAGTTTGTCAAGATTGGCAAGCGGCGGACGAATAAGTTTATTTTTACGCTCCAGCGTGCTTGTTATCACCTCATCAAACTCAACCCTGTCTCCTACATATAGCCCCTGTTTTTTTACATTGCCAGAGGCTTTTATTGTTATCACCTCTTTTCCGGTATCAATGTCATAAAGCCCTGCATTCTTTTTTATTACAAGTCCCTTCATGCCTCACCTCTCATGTAGGAGTTTCTCAGTTGCCCGCAGGCGCCTGCAATATCTTCGCCCATGGTACGGCGCACGGTGGCAGAAAGTCCGCCTTTTTCTAAGAGGCCAACAAATTGATATGCCTCTTTACGCGTAGCAGCAGTAAGTCCCCTTTCTTTCACATAATTAAGTGGAATAATGTTCACATGGCATAGCATTCCTTTAAGAAGTCTTATAAGTTCTTCCGCACAGACTTTGCTATCATTTACACCCTTTATAAGTGTATACTCGATTGCCACCCGCCTTTTTGTTTTGTCTATGTAGTTTCGGCAAGCATCCAAAATTTCTTTGATAGAATATCTGTTTGCAATAGGCATTGTTCTTTGCCTAATCTCGTCGTTAGGTGCGTGCAGAGAGATAGTTAAAGTAATATTAAGCCCTTCGTCAGCAAGCCGATAAATTTCTGGCACAAGCCCGCAGGTGGAAAGCGAGATATTGCGGTCACTTATGTTTAAGCCATTTTCGCTTGTCACAAGCCTTAAAAACTTTATGACATTGTCGTAATTGTCAAGTGGCTCACCGCTACCCATAAGCACGATATTGGTGATTTTACGCTCTTTTACTGTGCCACCCAAATCTTTGTTTACAAGCAGCACCTGTCCAAGTATCTCACCGCTTGATAGATTGCGTTTAAGTCCGTTCAGTCCAGAGGCACAAAACTTACAACCCATTCGGCATCCCACTTGGGTGGAAACACAAATCGTGTTGCCATATTTGTAACTCATAAGCACGCATTCCACCACTTCGCCGTCAGAAAACTCAATTATGTACTTTTTCGTGCCGTCCTTACTTTCATATCTTTTTACAATTTTGTATTTAGGGTACTCCTCGCTAATTTCTTCTAATAACGGCTTTGGCAGGTTTGTGATTTCATTAATTGCCTTTCCATTGTAAATCGCATCAAAAATTTGACTGCCTCTAAAAGTAGGCAACCCCTTTTCATTCACATAATTTTTCAGTTCTTCTAATGATAAATCACTCAGCATTTACGCCCTCTTTAAAATGGTAACCATTTAAAAAGTCTTGTGCTTTTAACATCTTCCCCGAAGGTGCCTGAGCGTATAAAATCTCCACTGCTCCATTTTTGCAGCCAATGATAAGCCTCTTTTTTGTGGAAATAAGTTCTCCGGCCTTGCCACTAAACTCAAGGCTTGCATCCTTCACTCCACCCACTTTTATCACATCTTCGCCAAGATTAAAATATACGCTTGGCTTGCTACCATAGGCACGAAACTGATTTACAATCTCTTTCGCACTTTTGTTAAAATCTATCTTGCCGTCCTCTTTTGAAATCATCTTCACAAAGGTGGCTTGCTCAGCATCTTGTGGAATAAATTTTGCCTTTCCGCTTTCAATTAGGTCAAAAGCCTTCACGGCCATTTCGCCGCCCATAACACCTAGCTTTTCCATAAGCGTATCGGTGGTATCTTCATCCAAAATGTCATATTTTTCTTGCAGCAGAATATCCCCCGCATCTACCTCGCGCACCATTTTCATAATGGTAACGCCAGTCACTTTGTCCCCGTTTAAAAGTGCGGTTTGAATAGGTGTCGCTCCGCGATACTTTGGAAGAAGTGAGGGGTGAACATTGAGACATGGCCTGTTTGCCAAAAACTCTGAGGAAAGTATCTGCCCAAAGGACGCAGTAAGGGCGTAGTCGTAATTAATCTTTCTCACCTCGTCCATACTTCTATTCACACGCTCAAAGGTATATACAGGTATGTTGTTTGAAAGGGCATATTCTTTCACTTCGCTTGCCACCATTTTATGTCCTCGTCCCGAAGGTCTATCTGGCTGAGTTATCACCCCAACCACCTCATGCTTTGAAGCACAAAGTTTTTCAAGCACAAGGCGAGAAAAATGAGGGGTACCTAAAAACAAAATCTTCATTACTTCTTCTCCAATTTGTCTGTAAATAGTATTCCGTCAAGGTGGTCGCATTCATGACAAATGCACTTTGCCGTCCAGCCTTCACATTCAAGTTTAAAAGGGTCGCCATATCGGTCCACAGCCTTCACTTTAATCTTGTATGGTCTTTTCACCTTGCCATGGAACTTCCCTACACTAAGACAGCCTTCTTCTTCCACCCATTCGCCTTCGGTATAATAAATCTCTGGATTAATAAACTCCATTTTCTTTCCGTTCACATCAATAATAAAGGCACGGCGTAAGATTCCCACCTGCACCGCTGCAAGTCCCATTCCGTCAAAAGCATACATGGTCTCCCACATATCATCGAGTAGCTGGTCAAGGTTTTCATCAAAATCCCTAACCGGCTTGCTTTTCTTTCTAATAAGTTCCTCGTCCTTTCCTACTACTTTTCTAATAGCCATACCTTTCTCCTAACTTAAATTTTGCGGATTAATCTCAAAAAATACGCTGTTTTTGGACGCCTTGTCCACAATCTCAAACAAATCTTTTTCTATTTCGTCGGCATACTCAAGTCTTACCCTCATAAGAATTTGATAGCGGAATTTGTTTTGCATTCGCTTGATTGGTGATTTCATGGCATCCATATAGATTATCTCATTTGGATATTTTTCCTTTAATTTTATAGCATTATTATAACACAATTTCAAGAGGTCTCGCACATAATTTTCATCGGTATCTGCAAAAAGTACGCGTATAATCCGAGAAAAAGGTGGAAAAGAGGCAACCTCGCGTATATTCTCCTCTTTTTTAAAGAAACCTTTGTAATCATAGTTGGATGCAAATTTGTATACATAATGTCTTGGTGCATAAGTTTGAAGCACAACCTTTCCCTCATCTTGACTTCTCCCCGCACGCCCAGAAACCTGCGTGATAAGTTGGAAGGTTCTCTCGGTGCTGCGGTAGTCCGTTTGATATAGGCTTTGGTCGGCATCCACAATACCCACAAGCACAACATTTTCAAAATCATGCCCTTTTGCAATCATTTGTGTTCCCACAAGGATAGCAGGAAGGGTATTTTTAAATTCATTAAGTATTTTTTGATGTGCATTTTTGGTGGAGGTTGTGTCATTGTCCATTCGTAAGACCTTCACATTTGGAAAGATGTTGCGAAGTTCCTGCACCACCTTCTCTGTGCCAACCGCACCCTGCTTAATATTCTCACTGCCACACTGTGGACATTTGTCAAGCACCTTAAACTGCTTGCCACAATAATGGCATTTAAGGCGGTTGTCTTCCCTGTGGTATACAAGGCTGACATCGCAATCGCTACACTTTGCAATGTACCCACACTCACGGCATCTCATAAAAGAGGCATATCCTCGCCTGTTGATAAAAATCATAGCTTGCTTTTTGTCGTTAATCACTTTTGCAAGGTCACTTACAAGCTGCGAAGAGAAGATTCCTGTGTTTCCCGCCCGCAGTTCATTTATCATATCAATAATTTGTATCTTTGGCATATCTTTGCCGTTGGCTCGCACTGGAAGTTCAATTAAAGTGTACTCCCCCTTCTTCGCCTTTTCGTAACTCTCCACACTTGGCGTAGCACTGCCAAGAAGTAATGGACAAGCATTATACTTTGCCCTAAAGGTTGCAATATCATGTGTGTTGTATCTTGGATTAGACTCGGAAATATAACTTTGCTCATGCTCTTCATCAATAATGATTATTCCTAAGTTTTCAAGAGGAGCAAAAATTGCAGACCTTGCACCAATGGCAATGCGTGCCTGCCCAGAAAAAAGCCTTTTCCATTCATCAAAGCGTTCCCCCGCAGAAAGCCCGCTATGAAGAAGTGCAACGCTGTCCCCAAATCGCGACTTAAAGTTTGCCATAATCTGAGGTGTCAACGAAATTTCAGGCACAAGCATAATCGCATTTTTGCCTTTCGAAAGTTCTTTCTCAATAAGGTGCATATACACCTCGGTCTTACCACTGCCCGTCACACCATGAAGTAGATAGGTTTTGTTTTCGCGTATAGTGTCCACCGCATTTTGCTGCATAGGATTTAACTGCACTTTTTTAAATCCCTCTTGCATAATCCAAGGGGTGCGATTTATCTGCTCTTTTTGTTTTAGTATAATCCCTTTCTCAGCCAGTGCTTTCACCGCACTCGCGCCAAACTTTTCACTAAGTTCGCTTGAGGTGGCAGAAAGATTTTCTTTTAAATAATCTACAATTTCCTGTTGTTTTTTTGCTGATTTTGATAATGTAGTATCAGCCTCACTATTTAGAATATACTTTGTAATAAAAAGTTCTTTAACCTTGCCTTCCCTCATCTCACTTGGCAAGAATAATCTTAAAATAGAAGCAAGTTTCAAATGATACTTTTCCGCCATAAACTTCATAAGTGAAAGCATTTCAGGTTTTATTGCAGAAAAGTCCTCAACTAGAGAGGAAATGGCACGCAATTTGCTTTTATCATAATCGCAGTTTTCTTTTAAGGCAACAATAAAGCCTTGAATATACCTCGCACCAAAAGGCACAATAGCACGCATACCTACGCGTGCAGGCAAATCATCTGGTACAATATATTCAAACACTTTATCAAGTGCCTTGGCATCTTGGTCAATGATTACTTCAGCGTACACCCTCCCTCCTTTAAACAAAAAATCTATTGCTTACACAATAGATTTTACCACATTATTTTACTTTTGTCATTAAAAAGCACTTGGTTTTACTTTACCTTCAGCAATCTCTTCACAAGCAATACTGATTGCTTTTTTATCTTGGTCAGCAAGTTCAAGCCTTCTTACGCTTTCAATTTCCTTTGCGCGCTTAGAAACCACGCTGCAAAGCACATATCTGTTACCGCCAGTTTTGCTTACAAGTACATCAATAGATGGTTCAATCATCATAACACTTCACCTCAATTTTTAATTTCTAACGAATTATATCACAAAAATTCATAAATGTAAAGTAGAAATTTATAAAATTATGGCCTTAATTATTGATATTACGCACTAATCTTTTATTCTCTCCCAACTAAATTCTTTTCTGCCAAAATGTCCATAGCAAGCAGTCGCCTTGTATATCGGCTTTAATAAATCTAGTTCTCTTATCATATTCTCCAATGTAAAATCAAAGTTTTTGTCTACATATTCTTGAATAGTCTCCTGTGTAGCCTTGTTTGTGCCAAAACACTCAATATTAATTGCAATAGGCTTTTCTAGTCCAATAGCATAAGAAATGCACACCTCACACCTGTCACAAAAGCCATGTGCTACTATATTTTTTGCAACATATCTTGCGTAATAAGCACCAGACCTGTCCACCTTTGTCGCGTTTTTAGAACTGAAACATCCGCCGCCTACACGCCCTACACCGCCATAGGTATCAACAACAATTTTACGCCCTACGCAACCACTGTCACCAAAACTTCCCCAAATGGTAAATTTTCCACTTGGATTAATCAAATACTTGGTGTTTTGTGTTATTAAATTTTTATAATCACTAAGCGCGCCATTCAATACCTTTTCTTTTATCTCTCGCAAAATATCGCCATAATTCACCTCACTACTATGTGATACGCTTATAAGTACGGTGTCTATCTCTATAGGTTTATCATCTTCATACACCGCCGTCACTTGACATTTTGCATCTGCATAAAACTTATCACTTTCCTTGCGAAAATCCTCATATCTCCTCATAATCTTGTGTGCAATAACAAGTGGCAACGGCATAAACTCCGGCGTTTCATTTGTGGCATAGCCGTACACCATACCTTGATCATTGGCACATAAATTGCTCTTCACCACAGCCTGCCTAATATCAGGACTTTGCTCACTTATTTCTTTAATTATCTTAAAAGTGTTTGTATAGCCTATGTCTTTTAAGACCTCTCTGGCAATTTTTTCGTAGTCTATCTTTGCCTTAGTTGTGGCCTCACCATAGATAAAAAGTTTGTCATTTTTTATGGCACACTCCACAGCCATTTGGCTTTGTGGGTCACTCTTTAACGCCTCATCCAAAAATGCGTCTGCTAAATAGTCGCAGGTTTTATCTGGGTGCCCAATTCCCACCGACTCACATGTAATAAATTTTTTCATTTTTTCCTCTCCTATAAAAATAAATTTCCATAAAGAGAGCAAAGAAAAACCCATCGAAATCGATGGGTAAAATTTAGCAATCAAATCCACCCATCATTCAGCCTTTAGCACCTTATCTCTTCCCCAAAATTTAAAAATAAATTTTTTGAAAACCCTGACAGGTTGCTGTGTGGTCAATGGGGCTGTCCCTCGCACACTCTTTATGGATAGTTATATTCTATCATTGTTTTCTAAAAAAGTAAAGGTTTTTTCAATAAATTTAAATCTCGCCTCTTAAAATTTCGGTCACATAACTCATTTCACTTTCGCTTGCAAGTATTGTGATAAGTTGTTTTTTCTTGAAATTCACAATTAAATACTGCCCATTTGTTCCATCTTTAAATGAGTATCCATCTCGTGAAATATGCATTACATAACCAACGCCTTCCTTTGGCAACACTCTTGCTGGCTTAACTGCGTAAGGCGTTTTTAGTCTACATGAGCACATCTTTTCAACATATTTTTTAGAAATTAATTGTTGCCCTTCATAATTTCCCTTATTTAAAATTAAAAGTCCAACCTTAAAGAGGTCATGGTGTGAAATATATAGTCCCGTGCCAGCAGGACAATATTTTCCATAATTTTCCCAAATATATTCCTCTATTCCTAAAGGTTTAAAGATTTCTCCAACTATAAAGTCTTTGATATTCTCATTAAACTTTTCTTGAAAGTATACGGAAAGCAAAAAGATATCAGCATTATTGTAAGTATACTTCTCCCCCCCCGCATAGTTATAGGGTAATTTAAAACATAATTCAAATGATTGTTGTCTTTTACATTTTTGATAAATTTTTCAGAAAACATCTGTTCTGCATAGCCACAAGTATAAGTTAAAAGATGTTTAATCTTCCACTCCTTTATCTTTTCAAGATTTCCCTTTGTAGCAATGTCCACCAAATCTTTTAAAAGCGGATAAACCTTTTCATCAAGAGAAATCATCCCTCTATCTATGGCAATTCCGTAAGCAAGGGCTATAAAAAGCTTGCTGATACTTCTCATTTCGTGTAAACCATCTGGTTTAAAAAAATGTTCAAAATGCTGTCCGTTGTCATAAATCATAAGGCTGTCAATATGCACATTTTCGCCCTTTGAATTAAATGTATTTTCCTTATTTTCTAATATTTTGTTAAAATCCATTATAATTTCTCCAATTTCAAATTTTCTATAAAACTTTTACCATCTAAGATATGTATAACCGAATTATGCGAGGTTGGCATAAACGGTTTAAATTTTAAAATTCTTTGTGATATTTTTGTTCCCTCTTTTGTGGAGCAGTCCACCATCACTTCTTTTATTTCAAAACCCTTTTCTAGCACTTGGCCTATTTTTTCTTTAGTAGCCTCTAACAATATCATAAGCGTTTTTAAGTTTCTATATTTTTTGTCCACCACAATAACAGGAAAATATAGATAATTATAATATTTTTCACTAGAAAGTTCCAAATCTTCCATTACAATTTGACTTTCATTTATCTTGTTGTATTTCACCTTGTCATAAATATCTTTTTTAAGAGAAAGTATATTTATATAAGCAACAACTTTTCCCCTATCTCTTACCACAACACAAGAATTAGGGTCTGCCAAATACCATTTAAATGACTCCCTTGCTGGTGCAATATTTTCCTTAGGGAAGTACTGTTTATCTATTTCTTCCATTTGTACAAAATCTTCAAAAGTTAGTTCCATGCGTTTATTATATAATAAATTTCTTTTATAACAAAATAAAAAAGACGATAAAATCATCGTCGTTTTTATGTGGCTGGGGTGGCAGGATTTGAACCTACGCATGCAAGAATCAAAATCTTGTGCCTTACCGCTTGGCGACACCCCATGGTGGTCTACCCGGGGCTCGAACCCGGGACCCCTTGATTAAAAGTCAAGTGCTCTACCAACTGAGCTAGTAGGCCATATGCTGAGGTGCTATTATTGAATTTTTACAAGGTTGTGTCTTGCCAAAGGTAAGCCCGCCCAAACGCAGTTTTTCGCTTGGCTGGGGTGGTAGGATTCGAACCTACGCAATGTTGGAGTCAGAGTCCAATGCCTTACCGCTTGGCGACACCCCATCACAATGGGAATCCACGCTAAAAATAATATGGGGTGATCGAAGAGGATCGAACTCTTGACCTCCAGAGCCACAATCTGGCGTTCTACCAACTGAACTACGACCACCATATTGGTGCTCCCGGAAGGATTCGAACCTTCGACCTCTGCCTTAGAAGGGCATTGCTCTATCCAGCTGAGCTACGGAAGCTCGTGGAGCGGGTGAAGGGAATCGGACCCTCGCAACCAGCTTGGAAGGCTAGTGTTCTACCACTGAACTACACCCGCACGCATCGACTATGGCAAGTTTACCATAGCCGACCATATTTGTCAAGAAAATTAACAAAATTATTTACATTTTGGCATATTAATCTTCAATTATTTTATTATAACATTTTGGTCACCAAGCAGACCACAAAGTTCGTTTTCAAGATAGTTGTTGATGTCAACATTAATGTGAATAGCAAAGGCCTTGTTTGAGGAAGTACATTTACAGATCACCTCACTCTCCCCAGGATAAGAGGAAAGTATTTTTTTCACCCTGTCATAAACATCAATGTCTTTTGTGTCAAAACGAAGGTAAACCTTTCTAACTCCCCTTGCCTTAGCGTCCTCCACCTTCACCCAAGGAGTGATTGATTCGGCAACAATACAAGGCGATTTCCCAGGTCTTAATGACACCCTTCCTCTTACAGTGATTAGATTGTCCTCGACAATAATTTCCTTGTACTTTGTGTAAAGTTTAGGAAATAACATAACATCGAATGTGCCATATATATCTTCCACCGTAACGAAAGCCATGCTTCCCGATTTGGTTTGGAGTTTTTTAATGGCGTTTATAACTCCACCGCAAACAACTCTGTCTCCGTCATGCACCTGCTCAAATTCCATGCTGACTTCCTCTGGATTTTCTTCATCCATCATTTCGTCACCGCTGTCTTCTTGAGCAATCATGTCTGATGTAAAGTTGAAATCGTCATATTTGCTTAAATAGTCATCGAGTGGATGGCCTGACAAATAAATTCCTACATACTCCTTCTCATTTTTAAGAATGGTTTCCTTGTTAAACTCTTTTATGTTAGGATATTCAACAGCGTTCACTGTCTGGGCCACCTCTTCAAAACTTTCAAACATTGAAAATTGCCCTGTCGCCCTATTTTTCTTGTCGTGGTTTGCACGGTCCATAACCACTTCATAGACCGACATTAATTGACTTCTTGTATAACCAAAGCTATCAAAAGTCCCGCTTAAAATCAAGCTCTCAACAAGTCGTTTGTTGACAATACCAACATTTCGGGCTACAAAATCTTCAAAACTCTTGTACTCACCATTCTCTTCTCGCTCTTTGATGATTGCGTCTACCACTCCCGTGCCTACATGCTTTAATGCACCGATACCAAAGCGGATGTTTCCGTTTTCCACTCTAAACTCTGTACGGCTGCGGTTAATATCTGGTGGATATACTTCAAAGCCCTCTTTTCTAGCGTAATTTGTGTATTTTTTCACCAAATCTGCGTTAGAAATTCTTGTATTAAGCACTGCGGTTAAGTACTCAACCTCATAGTGTGCTTTAAGGTAGCCCGTTTGGTAAGCGACATAAGCATAAGCGGCAGCATGGGATTTATTGAAGGCATAGCCCGCAAACTTAGCCATTTGATCGAAGACTCTCTTTGCGACATCCTTATCATGTCCAAGTTTAATCGCACCTAAGATTGGATTCTTCTTACCTTCAGGATCAACCCAACCATTAATAAATTTGTCCTCTTCTGGTGGCAACAACTCTGGTTTTTTCTTACTCATAATACGGCGCACAATGTCCGCACCACCAAGACTAAACCCTCCCATCACCTGGAAGATTTTCATAACCTGCTCTTGATAAACAATACATCCATAGGTTGTACTTAGGATTGGTTCAAGGCAAGGATCCTCATATTCCACATGCTCAGGGTCTTTCTTACCTTTAATAAACTTAGGTATAAAGTCCATAGGCCCAGGTCGATAAAGTGAAATTCCCGCAATAATATCTTCAAGGCAGGTTGGTTGCAGCTCTTTCATAAAGCCTTTCATCCCCCCACTTTCAAGCTGGAACACAGCTTCCGTATTGCCCGAACTGATAAGTTCAAACACCGCAGGGTCATCATAATCCATCTGTGTGAAGTCTATGACAACATTATGGTCTTCTTTAACATATTGTATTGCCTTGTGAATATCATCCAAAGTTTGAAGTCCAAGGAAGTCCATCTTAAGAAGTCCAAGGTGTTCAAGTTCTGTCATATCGAATTGCGTTACAATATCTTCCCCGCTTTTAGCCATAGGAACGAAGGTATCAACTGGCTCTGGTGCAATCAACACCCCCGCTGCATGCATAGACACATTTCTTGGCACGCCTTCAAGTTTTATTGCCATGTCTACTATCTTTTTGACCATTTCATCTTCGTCATACATTTGACGAAGCTCTTGAATCATATACTGTTTATCTTCTTCCTTACCGGTGGTACCAAAATATGCCCCCAGCACTGGCGGTTTTTTAGGTGCCTTGGCAGGGATTTCTTTGGTAATCTTGTCAACCTCCGCAAGAGGGTATCGAAGCACTCTCGCAACATCTCGAATTGCATTTTTCGCTTGCATATTTCCAAAAGTAACAATGTTAGAAACATGGTCTTCGCCATAACGACGCTTAGCATAATCAATAACCTCGCCACGCCTGTCCCTACAAAAGTCAACATCGAAGTCGGGCATAGATACACGCTCAGGATTAATAAATCGGTCAAAGTAAAGGTCATATTTCATAGGGTCAACCTGCGTAATTCCAGTGGTATATGCCACCAAACTGCCCGCCCCCGAGCCACGCCCAGGGCCTACTGAAATATCGTTTTGCCTTGCAAAATTGATATAATCCCAAACAATAAGGAAGTATTCAACATAGCCTAAACGATTTATGACATCAAGCTCCATTTGAAGTCTTTCTTTGTACTCATCGGGCACCACTTTGTAATTACGATAAAGCCCCTCCCACGCCATACGCGAAAGATATTCAAAAGTGGTTTCACCCGTATCTGGAACATAGGCGGGAATAAAGTTTTCTGTGGCACCAAGTCGGTCTTCTTCTGGTACAAGTGAATTTCCCGCTTCAAATGCTTCTCTCAAAGATTTTGTTTTTATAGAGATATTACATTTGTCAGCAATTTCGTTGGTAATGTCAAGTGCCTCTTCATACCCTGGCAGTGCTTCCAGCATCTCTTCATAAGTTTTAAGGTAAAACTCCTGAGTTTCAAATTTCATTCTGTCAGGGTCATCTATTGTTTTTCCCATTTGCACGCACATCAAGATGTCTTGAAGCTCTGCATCCTCCTTGTTAAGATAATGCACATCGTTTGTCGCCACCAGTTTAATGCCAAGTTTTTTGGACATTTCGGTAAGCTTTACAAGCACCTCTTTCTGCTCAGCCAATCCGTGATCCTGTATTTCAAGATAGAAGTCATCGCCAAACACCCGCTTAAACCAAAGTGCTTTTTTCTCAGCCTCATCATAGTCATGCCTTAAAATTGCTTGAGGAATATGCCCCGCAAGACAGGCCGAAAGACAGATTATTCCCTCACTATATTTTTCCAGTAAATTATAGTCAATTCTAGGTTTGTAATACATTCCCTCAATAAAAGCCAATGAACTTAATTTTAACAAGTTTTTGTAACCAGTATTATTTTTAGCAAGAAGAATAAGGTGCCCCGTATCCCCCTTGTTGGAACGAGAGTGCATATCATGGCAAATATAAAACTCCTCGCCAAGTATTGGCTTAATGCCACTGGTTACACAGGCCTCAAAAAATCTCATAGTTCCATACATATTGCCGTGGTCAGTGATAGCGATTGCTTTCCAACCGCGTTCTTTAACTTTCTTAATAAGTGGTTTAATACGGGCAAGTCCATCTAGTAGACTGAACTCTGTATGAACATGCAAATGTACGAACTCTTTCATTATTTCTCCTTAGGTTAATCTTTTTTTAAGGTATCGGCAATTTTTATAAGCCTTCTAAATCTGTGGTTTAGTCCACTTTTGGTAAGTTTTATAGTCGAGAGGGCAAGAAGTTCCTCCATACTTTCCTGTTGGTTTGCAAGGCGTAGTACCGCCACATCTTGAAGGTCCTCTGGCAAACTTTCAAGCCCGATTTTCTTATCAATATATTTGATGGCCTCTATTTGACGAAGACTTGCCTCCACCGTTTTGTTGATGTTTGCATTTATGCAGTTTACCTGCCTGTTTACTGTATTGCGTAACCCCCGCGTTGCCATTTCGTTTGCAAGGTTCATTACACTTTCACCCGCTCCCACAAGGGCAAGCAAGTCCTTTATGGTTTCACTATCTTTAAGATAAAGCACAAATATGCTTTTTCTTTCAAACAACTTGGCAGCAATGTTAAATTGACTTAAAAGGTCTTTTAAATCTTCAAGGAAAAGTTTGTTGTGCGATGCGAATTCCATATGGTAACCAGTAGTGTTGTTTTGTGAGCCAAGTTCACTAAATTTTATACTTGAGGTTGAGCAGCCTACATACGCTCCCTTAATAAAGGCTCGCTTTGTTTCCTCGTCAGCAACGATATTTTGGTCAATATTATAAATAAGTTCAAGCCCCTCCTGCCCCACACGGAGAAGTCCGCAATCTTGAAGCACTCGGGTAGATACGTAGTAAGGAAACATTATTCGGTAATAAGCCGTTTTATTTATAATATAGTCGTCGCTTATTTCAATTTTGAGTTCCCCGCCATAAAGCCTTTTTGCGATATTGTTTGTTACATCAAAAATTTCTTTAATATCGGTGACAATGTCTGCTCGCAGTCCCTCTGCATTCTTGGTTATCTGCCCCGATGCATGAAAAAGTCCAGACAAAAAGGCAAGGCTCTCGTCTGCGCCTTCAATTTCACATTCTAATATTTCCAACTTAGATTCTCGTGAAAAGCTCAATTTTGTCCTCTTTTTTGATGAAATTTTGGTAATTTGTCTATATTTACCACCTGTGAAAGCGGAATACCTAGTTTAAATATAAGGTTCATCGCTCTGTTGCACTCACCCACCCTGTCTGGTCTGTGAGCATCAGAATTGACGATAAACTTCACCCCTTCCCCTGCCATTATGTCAAGTTCTTTATCGGTGAAACAAATGTGTTTTCCATTAAGCTCGATAAAGGTGCCTTTTTGTTTAGCCATTCTTGCCACCGCAAGGGTGTCTGTCGGACAGCCATAATTAAGGTGTGTTATAACATCAATAGGATACTTGTCAAGCGCCTTTAAAAAGGCGGTAGTGTTGCGGTTTATAAGCTCCTTGCTTGGTGCAAATGCTCCCGTACAAATATTTGCAAGACTAAGTTTCATGGTGTCATTAAACTTGTCCATTTTCACAATTTTGTGAAAGCCCATTAAAAGCACATCCAAAAACTCATAATCTTCTTCCTTGATATCTATATCTCCATTTTGAGAAATGAGGTTTGTTTCCATTCCTAAAAGAATATCCACACCAGTAACCTCTTTTGCGTTCAAAATATCCTCTTTAATATCAGGAATATCCCTTCTTTTCACGCCAAAGAGCCTGTGATTAAAGCCATGGTCGGTAATCGCAATCTGCTTTAGGCCCTTTTGCTGCGCCACGCTTGCGTTTTCAAATATTGTACCTTTGCCATGTCCATTACGGGAATATTCGCTGTGTGTATGATAATCACCAAAAAGAATCATTTTCATCTCCTTATTTAAGTATACCAAGTTTTAAAAAATAGTCAAATTTTATTTTGACTACTTAAAAATTTCTTTTACCATTCGTCCTCACTCAGCCTAATCATTTTAGGGCATTTCGAGTGACGCTCCACCGCGTTAAACTCTCGTATTTTTTGCAAATTTTCCTCTTGAAAAACATCAAGACGCGGAATAACATCCTTCACCATGTCCTCCATTTTTCTATCAATGCTTCGCTCTTTAATCAAAAGATTAAAATTGCCACTAAAATATTTGGCAGGAAAATAGTTTTTAATCCACGATTTTTTGTAGCATTCTATTTCAACATTTACCAGTTTTGCCGCTTCTTTTTGATATTTTCTTATTAAAATGTCCACTTTTTTCTTAATTTTGTCTATGCAATGCTCTTTAGTTAGAAATAGATAGGTTATCACTGTGCTGTTTTCATACCCTTGACTTACCATGTATTTGGCCTCTTTTACATAGTATCGTTCAAGCCCTTCGTACCCTTTTCTTATGTTGTCAGGGTCTGCAAAAATCCAAGCAGGCAACCTGTCTAGAATCTTTGGATTTGCTCGTGATAACAGCACTTTTACATCAGTAAGGAAATGTTCACAAATCTCACTTCTTAAACTTTCACTGCAGTTTAATTTTATATCTTCAATAAGCTCTAAGGAATCTTTCGGTGCCTTGCAAATTATTTGATTAACCCCACGCCTGTCTTTCATCCATAACTCAAGGCCTTCATCCACAATTCTATACCAATAATTACGATTTAAAGGTGCAAATTTTATAGTTTCCATATTTCCTCTTATAGTATATTATGAAACTGTCAGCCTATCTATTTGCCGAATTTTTTGTTAATATAGCGCCTCGCGTTAAAAAGATTTATTAAAACGAAATTTATATGTTATAATAAACCCATAAGGAGTTAATATGGATAAATTTTCCACCCCCGAATATTTTAGTAAATTAGATAAATATTGGCGTGCCGCAAATTACCTGTCAGCCGCACAATTATATCTTTTACAAAATCCACTTTTACGCGACCACGACCTCTGTAAGGAAGATATTAAACTCAAACTCGTTGGTCACTGGGGCACAGTGCCAGGGCAAAACTTTGTCTACGCACATTGTAACCGCGTAATAAATAAATACAACCTAAATATGTTCTTGATTTCCGGCCCAGGTCATGGCGGAAACTTTTTGGTTGCCAATAGTTATTTGGAAGGAGTATATTCTTCTGTATATCCAGAAATCACTCAAGATAAAATAGGAATGACACGCCTTTGTAAGCAGTTCTCCTTCCCGGGCGGAATTGGCAGTCACTGCGTTCCCGAAACTCCAGGCTCAATACATGAAGGTGGTGAACTTGGTTATAGCCTTTCTCACGCTTTCGGTGCCGTGCTTGATAACCCCGACCTTATCGCCACTTGTATAGTTGGTGACGGAGAGGCAGAAACTGGCCCTCTTGCAAATTCATGGTTTGGTAATAAGTTTATAAACCCCAAAACCGATGGTACTGTGCTTCCTGTTTTACACCTAAATGGCTATAAAATCTCTAACCCAACCGTGCTTTCCCGATTAAGCAAAAGCGAATTAAAACACCTTTTTGACGGCTATGGCTATAAACCATATTTCGTAGAAGGCAGCGACCCTATGAAAATGCATGCTCTTATGGCAGCGGCAATGGACAGCGTCATACAAGACATCCAAGAAATAAAGAAAACTGGTAAGGTCACAAAATGGCCTATGATAATTCTGCGTACACCAAAAGGCTGGACAGGGCCAAAAATGGTAGACGGTAAAGAAGTGGAAGGCTCTTTCCGTGCTCACCAAGTGCCTGTCAATATGGATAAAGAAGAAAATATTGAGATATTAAAAGAGTGGCTTTTAAGTTATAAGCCAGACGAACTTTTTGACAAAGATTATAAACTCAAAAAAGAAATAACCGCAATCTTGCCAAAAGGCAATAAACGCATGACTGCAAACCCCGTTACTAATGGTGGACTACTACTTAAAGACCTCATCACACCACCTATTGAAAACTATGCTGTTAAGTTTAAAGGGCACGGCACAGTAATCGCACAAGATATGCTGGAACTTGGCGGATATATTCGTGACCTCTTTGTGCTGAATAAGAAAAATAAAAACTACCGCATTTTTAGTCCAGATGAAGCAATGAGTAACCGTCTTTATAAAGCCTTTGAAGTGGAAAATCGTGCTTTTAATATGCCTACACTTTCCACTGATGAGAAACTTGCACCTATCGGCAGAATACAAGATAGTTACCTTTCCGAGCATATGTGCGAAGGCATGCTTGAAGGCTACCTCCTTACTGGAAGACATGGTATGTTTGATAGTTACGAGGCCTTCATACGCGTGGTCGACAGCATGGTTGCCCAGCACGCAAAATGGCTGAAAGTATGCAACGAAATTCCTTGGCGTGCAGATATTTCTTCTTTAAACTTAATTCTCACAAGTAATGTTTGGCAACAAGACCACAATGGTTTTACTCATCAAGACCCAGGCTTTGTTGACCATATTGTAAGCAAAAAGGCAGATATCGTAAGAGTATACCTGCCTGCTGATGCAAACTGCCTGCTTTCATGCTATGACCATTGTGCAAAAAGCAAAAATTATATCAATGTAATAGTGGCCTCTAAACACCCTACTTATCAATGGCTCAATATGGATGAGGCAAAAAAGCATTGCGCACAAGGTGTCAGCGAATGGAAATGGGCTGGCATGAATGATACAACTCACCCTGATTTAGTGATAGCATCTTGCGGAGATACTGCCACTGTGGAATCACTTGCCACCGTCACCCTCCTCAAAAAATTACTGCCAAACCTCAATGTAAAATTTATAAATGTGGTAGACCTTATGAAACTCGTGTCAAATAAGGAGCATCCTCATGGGCTTACTGATAAGGAGTTTGATAAGCTGTTCACTACCGATAAACCAATCATCTTCAATTTCCACGGCTATCCTCGCCTTATTCACCAACTCACCTACAATCGTAAAAATCGCAACCTTCATGTTTCAGGCTATAATGAGGAGGGCACAATAACCACCTCCTTTGACATGAGGGCGTTAAATAAAACTGATAGATATAATCAACTTATAAAAGCTATAAAATATCTTGACCTCCCAAAGTCAAAATATAATGAAATTTATAATTACGCTTTAGCAAAACTGCAAGAGAATAAAGACTATATTCACAAGTTTGGCATTGATATGCCAGAGATACGCGACTGGAAATGGCAATAAAAAAACACCTCACATGAGGTGATTTTTTATTCTGAAATATGTTTTGCAATAATTTGTGCTTTTATCTTGTCAAACTCTTCTTGAGTAAGAATATGTTTCTCTCTTAAAGATACAAGTTTCTCAAGTTCTGCAAGTAATTGCTCTTCCTTGGTTGGCGCTTGTTTCTTAACTGCCGTTTGAGTTGCAGCGGTTTTGACCACCTGCTCTTCTTGTTCATCTTGTGGTACTTCTTTGCGTGCTAAATCTATAATATAGAAAACATTTGCACAAATAAGTACTAAATCAAGGATTAATCCAACTATTAAAAGCCAAACAGCAGTAGCTAAGATATATAAAATAATACTAAATAATATAATTACAAAGTTAAATACAACAGTAGTAATTAAAGTTGCTTTATATTTATTTCTTTTTTCGGGTTTGTATGCTGCGATTGACGCACCATTAAGTCCAATAGCAGTAAACTCAATAATGCCACACACTATATATAACACTCCTATGGTTGTTAACAAGCCGGTAGCAGACATCCCACCATAATTAGCAGCATCTATTGCACTTGCCCCAAATAGTATATGCAAAATAGTAAGAATGCTTAGTACAACGGTACCCATAATCCCCGCACTTAAAGTAAAATATTTTTTCTTTTCCATTTTTCCTCCTCTTTTATAATTTAATTATACACGGGGGGGGGAGTTTGTCAAGAAATATTACAAAAATTTATATAAAAATAAAAAAAGTGCATTATTTTGCACTTTTTTTAAATTAACTCTACTATTGCCATTTCAGCAGCATCGCCACGGCGTTGTCCAAGCTTGATAACTCGTGTATAGCCACCGCCTTGTCCTACTTCTTTTGCTCTACCTGCATACTTAGGTGCATATACATTAAAGATTTTCTCAAGAAGTGGATGATTGATTCCTGCAGTTCTTGTTGCAAATGCTTCAACAGATTCTTTTGGTTTTCTTTGTTCTTGCTTGTCATAAAGGTAAGCCATGATCTGTCTGCGTGCTTGCAATTTCTTAGGTCCATCGTTTGATACTGTTGTTTTTACTTTAACACCCTTGTCATCCTTGATTTGTTTAGGTACCTTAACAATGTCTTCATAAGAATTGATTGCAAGTGTTAAAATCTTTTCTGCCTTACTTCTAACTGACTTTGCCTTAGCAAGAGTAGTCTCTATTCTACCATTCCATAAAAGGTCAGTCACTTGTCCACGAAGGAGTGCTGTTCTTTCTTTAGAAGGTCTGCCTAATTTCTCGTTAGCCATATTTTTCTCCTTTTAACTAGTCTTCGTCTTTACGAAGTGAAAGTCCATAACTTTCAAGTTTTTGAATGACCTCGTCGATAGATTTGATACCAAGGTTTTTAACCTTTAACATATCTCCTCTAGATTTTTTAAGAAGGTCTTCCATAGTATTTACTCCTGCCCTCTTCAAGCAGTTATAGGAACGAACAGAAAGATCCATTTCTTCAATAGGAAGTTCCATAAGTTTAGTTTGCTTATCTTCCTCTCTTGAAACTAATATGTCCATATTGCTCATTTGGCTGCAAAGTTCAACAAACAATCCAATATGTTCAACGATAATCTTTCCTGCAAGTGCAACGATTTCTCTTGCAGATGTAGTTCCATTTGTTTCAACTTCTACTGTAAGTTTATCAAAGTCAACGCTTTGTCCAACACGGGTACTTTCAACATTGAAATTCGCTCTCTTTACAGGTGAGAAAATTGAATCCATTGCAATAAAATCAATATTGTCAAACTTAGTTTTATTTACAGTGTTTGGAACATATCCACGTCCATTTCCAATCATAACATCCATATCAAGCACTGCACCCTCATCCATAGTACAGATGTGAAGGTCTGGATTAAGAATAGTAACTTCGTCATTACTCTCAAAATCTCTTGCAGTAACTTCACCTGGGGTATTCTTTCTAATACGAAGGTATGTTACAAAATCTCTATCTTTATTATTGCATCTTACAGCCAAAGATTTAAGGTTAAGGATGATATCAACAACATCTTCAGTAACCCCTCTTACTGTAGAAAATTCATGTGCAACGCCTGCTATTCTTATAGCAATAGGTGCTGAACCAGGAAGTGCTGAGAGAAGAGTTCTTCTCATGGTGTTACCAAGTGTAATTCCATAACCTTTTTCAAGAGGTTCAACTACAAATCTTGCATAACTTCCGTTATCAGTTTCTTCACAGGTAATTCTAGGTCTTTCCATTTCCATCATTTATTCCGCCCTCCAATTATTATCTCGAATACAATTCGATGATAAGTTGTTCTTTGATATCAGCATCAATATCTTCTCGACTAGGAAGTGCAACGATTTTCCCAGTTAAAGTATTGGTATCAAATTCAAGCCATTTTGGCATTACCACTTTAATGCCCTTAATTGCCTTAAAGAACTCAAGATCTTGCTTGTTCTCTTTAACTGCAATCACATCGCCAACCTTAACAGAATAAGAAGGAATATTTACTCTTTTTCCGTTTACAGTGATATGACCATGATTTACAATTTGACGGCATTGGCTGCGGCTTGCACCAATTCCCATTCTATAAACAACATTGTCAAGGCGTCTTTCGATGAGGGATAACATGTTTTCACCAGTTACGCCCTTCATTCTTTCTGCTTCGTCATAATATTTTCTAAACTGACTTTCAAGCACACCGTACATTCTCTTTACTTTTTGCTTTTCACGAAGTTGGCTACCATATTCAGAAAAAGTTACTCTTCTTCTAGAATTTCCGTGCTGTCCAGGTATAACTGGGCGTCTTTCCATAGCACATTTTTTGGTTGTACATCTTTCGCCTTTAAGGAAAAGTTTGCAACCTTCGCGTCTGCATTGACGGCAGTCAGGTTCTATTGTTCTTGCCATTTGGTTTTCTCCTTTTAAATTCTTCTTGTTTTAGGAGGTCTGCAACCGTTATGAGCGATTGGAGATACATCCTTGATTAATGTTACATTAAGATCGCATCCTTGAAGGGAACGAATAGCAAGTTCACGCCCGCTGCCTGGTCCCTTTACAAATACTTCTACACTTTGTATTCCATGTTCCTTAGCAACCTTTGCTGCATCCTCAACACATGATTGTGCTGCAAATGGGGTGCTTTTCTTTGAACCCTTAAGTCCAAGTTTTCCAGATGAACACCATGAAAGCACATTGCCATCACAGTCTGTAAAAGATACGATGGTATTGTTAAAAGAAGTTTTAATATGAACTTGTCCAGCAGAGATATTTCTGCTTACTCTTTTCTTTGTTTTTGTTGTAGTTTTCTTAGCTTGTGCCATATTTTACCCCTTACTTACCTTTCTTTGAACTTCCAGCAACGACTTTCTTAGGACCTTTTCTTGTTCTCGCATTATTACGAGTGTTTTGTCCTCTTACTGGTAGCCCTTTACGGTGACGAACACCACGATAGCAACCTATTTCACTAAGTTTCTTGATGTCCATATCGACTTTTTTACGAAGTTCACCTTCAACAATTACATTGTGTTCAATATAATTACGAAGTTTTGCCACTTGATCGTCTGTAAGATCTTTTACTCTTATGTCAGCACTTACACCAGTGGCTTCACAAATTTTGTTGGATGTTACCCTGCCAATTCCATATATATATGTAAGGCCAAGTTCCAGTCTCTTTTCTCTAGGTAAATCCACACCAGCAATTCTTGCCATTTATTTCTCCTCCATTTTCTTTTTATTAACCTTGTGTTTGTTTATGTTTTGCACTCTTAGGACAGATAACCATTACTTTACCGTTCCTTTTGATTACTCTGCATTTATCACACATTGGCTTAACAGATGCTCTAACTTTCATTTTTGGCTCCTTTTTAACCTTTTTCTCTCCAAGTAATCCTGCCCTTTGTTAGGTCATAAGGGCTCATCTCGACTTTGACTTTGTCACCTTCTAGCACCTTAATAAAGTTTTTTCTAAGTTTGCCAGAAATGTAGGTTGTGATAACATGTCCATTGGATAGCTTTACTCTAAAGGTTGTATTAGGTAAAACTTCTTCAACGATTCCTTCGAATTCAATTACATCTTCTTTAGACATTGTCACTCCTTTAAAAATTTTCTAATTTTTGCATTCACCCTCTCTTCCAGTAATTCACCTTCATATAGGGGCAGTTCGCCGTTGCATAATACAATATGTTGTAGGCTCTTCTTTTTTGGTTTTTCGGCTTTTAGCCTTTTCCCGTCTGCAAGATAGACATATTTTTCGTCCGCTCTTACAACTACATACTCCTTTCCGCTTTCCTTACCTCTTAGCGCTTTGACCTTTTTTCCTATCTTCATGTGTCACCTAAATGGTCAAAATCTCTACGCCGTCTTTAGTAACTAAAACTGTATTTTCGTAATGGGCGGAAGGCTTTCCATCACGAGTAATTACTCCCCAGCCGTCTTCAAGCAGCCAAACCTCTTTGCGCCCCATATTAATCATAGGTTCTATCGCAAGGGTAACATTTTCTATTACCATAGGCCCGCTTGTCTCTTTACCATAATTACATATGGTTGGTGGCTCATGCATTTCCTTTCCTACGCCATGTCCTGCAAGTTCACGCACTACGCTATAACCGTTTTTTTCAGCATGCACTTGTATAGCATGGGAAAGTTCCCCTAGCCGATGCCCTACCTGTAAATGTTTGATACCCTCGAAAAAACATTCTTTTGTCACTTCGATCAGTTTTGCTTTTTCAAAGGATATTCTTCCAACAGGGAAGGTTCTTGCGGCGTCTGCAATATAGCCTTTATATGTCACGCATAGGTCTACGCTTATGATATCCCCTTCCTTTAAGATAACCTCTTTGGAAGGTATGCCATGCACAACCATCTCATTGACAGAAGCGCATATACTTGCAGGATATCCTTCATAACCTAGGCATGAGGGAGTTCCACCACTATCTATTATAAACTTTTCTACCAATTTGTCAAGTTCATATGTCGAAATACCCGGTTTTACAAGAGTCTCAGCATAATTTAATGCATCCCTTGTAAGAGCGCCGGCCTTACGCATAAGTACTATCTCCGCTGGAGTCAATGTTCTCAATTTTTTCCTCCTAATTTTGATAGAAAGGCTTTCACAGGCTTATACACATCCTCGGGCGAGCCGAGTCCGCTTATCTTCAAAAGCCTATCACTGTAGAAGTTTATGAGTGGTGCTGTCGTCTTTTCATAAACTTCCAGACGAATTTTTACTGCCTCCAACTTATCGTCATCCCGTTGGACGAGTTTGCTTCCACACTTTGGACAAGTATTATCCTTCACCCAATTAATATTGTATCCTTGATGGCACTTAGGACAAATTCTGCGTTCAAGTACACGCCTTATACATTCTTCATGTGGAAGGTCAATGTTGATACAATAGTCAATTTTGATGATTTTTTCAAGTGCTTTGGCTTGGTCTAATGACCGTGGAAAGCCATCTAAAATTACTCCTTTTTGACAGTCTGGCTGATTTATACGAGATGTCAAGATTTTTATAGTAAGATCAAGTGGCACTAACACTCCTTTATTCATGTATTTTTGTGCTTCAAGCCCTAACTTTCCTTTCTTTGCTATACTCTCTCTGAATAAATCGCCAGTGGAAATAGGTATAAGGCCGAAATCCTTTGCAAGACTTCTGGCGATTGTCCCTTTCCCACTACCCTGTGGACCTAAAAGAATAATATTCACTCGGCCTCCTTAAATTGGGACAGACACCAATTACGCGAACGCGGACACGACTTGTCAACAAGTCTAACCGCTGCTCCATTGGTTTCTCCACCCAGTCCTCTTCCATTAAAGTGTCCTTCCGATTTTTGAGAGCGGACAAGTCCTTTCGCTACAAAAATCTCCAGTCCAAATAAAATTTAGTTGTCCTGCGAAGTCTTAAATGGATGATTTTCCTTTTTATTTAACGACCCAAGGTGATGGTCAAATGTTTCTTATTGTGTTTCCTCGGGTAATCGAGGAAACACAATATTAACAATCTATTTAGTTAAGAAAACCTTTATAGTTTCTCATAAGCATTTGTGCTTCAAGTTGTTTATCAAGTTCTAGTGCCACCGAAACAACAATCATAAGTCCTGTTGCACTGAAAGCATTGATAAGTATGCCTGCACCTGTTGCATCTCCGATTGCCTTGAAGGCAAGAGATGGAATGAGTGCAATGCCAGCAAGGAAGATAGCACCAAAAAGTGTAATCCTTCCCGAAATCTTGCCTAAATACTCCGCAGTAGGTTTTCCTGCACGAATGCCTGGGATGAAACCACCCTGCTGTTGTATACGCTTACTGATATCATTTGGGTCAAAGGTAATTTTTGCATAGAAGAATGAGAACAAAAGTATAAACACAGCGGTCAACACGATGTATAACCATGAGTTTGTACCTAGCCATTCTTGATACCATGTTACATTTGGCCAGAATATGCTGATGATGAGTTGTGGGAAGGTAAGGAAGGTGCTTGCCAAGATTATTGGCATAACTCCTGAGCCATTTACCCTGATTGGAATGTAGGTGTTTTGTCCACCATACATCTTTCTTCCCTTCATTTGTTTTGCATATTGTACTGGCACCCTACGCTCTGCCCCGTCAACAAAGACGATAAGAGCAAAGATTGCGATAACTGCAACTACAAATATTACAATATACCAAAGATAATTGATATTATCTCCTACAAGTTTGAATGCTTGTCCAAGTGCAGATGCTGCGGAAGAAAGTATACCTACGAAGATAAGAAGGCTCATGCCGTTTCCTATTCCAAGGTCGGTAATTCTTTCACCAATCCACACTGTGAACATTGCACCACCAGTAAGAATTAATACAAGTCCTATACCGATAAGCCATGTTGGAGCGCCTACCCAAAGTGCATTTGGGTCAAAAGCGTTCATACCAACAACGATACCGATGCTTTGTGCAAGTGCAAGCACAAGGGCTGCAATTCTGGTATAAAGGTTAATCTTTCTTCTTCCATCCTCTCCGCTTTTTGCAAGTCTTTCAAGAGGTGGAATTGCCACTGTGAGAAGTTGGATGACTATGGATGCTGTGATATAAGGTGTGACGCCAAGAGCCAAAATTGAACAGTTGGACAATGCACCACCACTTACAAGGTTCATAAGACTGAATATTGAAAGTCCACCATTTGTGGTATCAATAACTGCATCAGGCTTAAAGCCGACTGCTGGTATCCAACATCCTACACGATAAATGAATAATAACAATAATGTTATTAAAATCTTCTTACGAATGTCTTTGATTTTAAATGCATTAATTATTGTCTTAAACATTATAACTCCTCTACTTTTCCACCGGCTTTTTCAATCTTTTCCTTTGCGGATGCGGTAAACTTATTTGCCCTTACTGTAAGAGGTTTTGTAAGTGTACCGTTTCCAAGAACCTTAAGTCCATGAGACTCGCGTCTACCAATAAATCTTGTTTCATACAGAAGTTCCTCTGTAATTACTGCATTTGCCTCGAATGCTTCGAGATCGCCTACATTTACGCAGGCATAATTCTTTCTAAAGTTTTTGTTGTTGAAGCCACGGATTACTACCTTTCTGATAAGAGGTATATTGCCGCCTTCAAAGCCTGGTCTAACTCCACCGCCACTACGAGCGTTTTGTCCTTTATGACCTTTTCCACTTGTTTTGCCGATTCCACTGCCGATTCCTCTGCCAACCCTAACCTTTTTGGTGGTTGCGCCAGCGGCAGGTCTTAAATTATTTAATTCCATTTTTCCCTCCTACTTAACTTCTTCCACTTTAACGAGGTGTGCTACATGATGTATACTACCACGAACACTTGCGTTATCAGGAAGGATGTTAGAATCGTTAAGTTTTGTAAGACCAAGAGCCTCAATTATTTTAGATTGCTTTTTATTGTAACCGATTGCACTTCTTACATAGGTTACTTTAAGCATTTTTTGTTTTTTCTCTGCCATAACTTATCTCCTTAAATCTCATCAACACTTTTTCCGCGTCTAGCAGCAATCTCTTCCTTAGTTTTTAATGATAAAAGACCATTCATAGTTGCTTTAACGCAGTTGATTTTGTTTGTAGAACCGTGTATCTTTGTAACAATATTGTGTATACCTGCAAGCTCTAATACTGAACGAGCGGCACCACCAGCAATAACTCCTGTACCTTGCTTAGCTGGAAGCATGAGGATGTTTGTTGCTGAGAATTTTCCTACTGTCTCATGTGGAATGCTGTCTTCCACGATAGGAATGAGTTTCATATTCTTCTTTGCCACAAGTGTAGCCTTCTCGATTGCAGATGAAACCTCTCTGCCTTTGCCTAGTCCAAGACCAACCTTACCTTTGCCGTCCCCTACAACTACAAGTGCTGAGAAACGGAGAGTTCTGCCGCCTTTAACTACCTTTGTTACTCTTCTTACAGAAACTACGCGTTTATCGAACTCGCTTTCCTCTCTTCTTGGTGCGCGTTCGCGTCTATCGTTACCCTTTTTATTAAAAGGCTTTTTGGAAACATTTTCCTTGGTTACAACTTCTTCGGTTTGTTCCTGCTTTACTTCTTCGTTACTTGCCATGATTTCCTCCTAAAACTTTAGTCCGGCTTCTCTGGCCGCCTCAGCCAAAGCCTGAACTCTTCCTATATAGATGTAACCGCCTCTATCGAAAACAACTTCCTTTATCTTCTTCTTTAAAGCACGCTTTGCAACCATCTCTCCAACGAGTTTTGCTTGCTCAGTTTTAGATTTGCCTTCGAGTGAGTTCTTAACCTCAGGGTCAAGAGTAGATGCACTAACAAGTGTTGTGCCTTTGGAGTCGTCTATGATTTGTGCGTAAATTTGGCTTGTACTTCTGTATACGCAAAGACGAGGTCTTTCGGTTGTACCAGAGAGTTTTGCTCTTACGCGTTTATGACGAACAAGTCTTTCTTCATTCTTATCTTTAACTTTAATCATCTCTTAACTCCTACTTTTTACCCTTTCCTGCTGTTTTGCCGACTTTTCTTATTACCACTTGATCAGAATATCTTACTCCATAGCCGTGGTATGGCTCTACCGGCCTTAATGCCTTCACATTTGATGCAAACTGGCCTACTTTTTGTTTGTCGATTCCGCTTATAACAACTTCAGTTGCACTTGTACAGGTAACATGTAAGTCACTTGGAATTGCAACCTCAACATTGTGAGAGAAACCTAAGTTGAGAACAAGCTTATTTCCAGACACATTTGCTTTATAACCTACACCTGAGATGAGCAAGGTCTTTTTAAAACCTTCACTTACACCTACCACCATATTGTGAGCAAGCGCCCTATATAGTCCGTGTTTTGCGTTTGAATCTGGAGTTTCTTTTGCTATCTCAAAAGATAGTTCTTGTCCATTGATATTTGTCTTGATAACATTGTCGATCTCTTGACTGAGTGTGCCCTTTGGACCAGTAACTGTAAGAAGTCCGTTCTCCATTTTAGCACTTACACCAGCTGGCATTACGACAACCTTTTTTCCTATTCTTGACATATCGCCCTCCTACCATACATAAGCGAGAACTTCGCCACCTACATTCAGCGTTCTTGCCACTTTATCAGTAACAATTCCTTTATTTGTAGATATAATTGCGATTCCAAGTCCGCTTATAACCTTTGGAAGTTTATCTTTTTGTGCGTATATACGAAGTCCTGGTTTAGATATTCTCTTTAAACCTTGAATTACGCTCTCTCCACTTTCATCATACTTGAGTTTGATAACAATATTCTTTTTGCTTCCTTCCTCTGTCTTGTCAAATGAAAGTATGTATCCTTCGTCAAGAAGAATCTTTGCTATTGCGAGTTTTTCGTTTGATGCAGGTACTGTTACTTCCTCATGCTTTGCACTAAGTGCATTGCGGATTCTTGTAAGCATATCTGCGATTGGATCTGTAACTAACATATATCCCTCCTTTTACCAACTTGCCTTTTTAACGCCAGGTATCTCACCTTTGTTTGCAAGTTCACGGAAACATACTCTGCAGATTCCGTATTTTCTCAGTACTGAATGTGGACGACCACAAAGACTACATCTTGTATAAGCTCTTGTCTTATACTTTGGTGTTCTTTGCTGTTTTACTTTTAATGCTTTTCTTGCCATATCTTTTCTCCTATCTTGCGAAAGGCAATCCGAGTGCCTTTAAAAGTGCTTTTGCCTCTTGGTTTGTCTTAGCAGTTGTCACAAATGTTATATCAAAACCTCTGATTTTTTCGACTTTTTCATATACGATTTCAGGGAAAATTAATTGCTCTTTGATTCCCATTGAGTAATTTCCCTTGCCATCAAATGACTTCTCAGGTATTCCTTTGAAGTCCCTAACTCTTGGAAGTGCTATCGCTGTGAGTCTGTCAAAAAATTCATACATTCTATCTCCTCTAAGAGTTACCTTTGCACCAATTTTTTGGCCTTCTCTAAGTCCAAAGTTAGATATTGATTTCTTTGCAGTTGTAACTACTGGTTTCTGTCCAGCAATTACTGTGAGTTCGTCCACCGCTATGTTAAAACTTTTTGAGTTTGATTTAACATCGCCAAGTCCCATATTAAGTACAATTTTTACAAGTTTAGGTACTTCATTTGGATTTTTATAGCCAAATTCTTTAACAAGTGCAGGAACTACTTCATTTTTGTACATAACTGCAATTCTGTTTTGTTCTTTTGCCATGTCTTACTCCTAATTCTCTTTCTTTGTACTTGTCGACTTTTTAGTGGTTGTTGTCTTCTTTGCAGGTGCTTTTGTCTTAGCCTCAGCCTTAACCTCTTCAGCCTCTACCTTCTTTGTAGATGCCTTCTTCACCTCTTTCTTAGACTGTTTAACATATTTCTTATCAAGTGAGCCCTTGCACTTCTTGCAAGCACGGACCTTCTCTCCCTCGATTGTTGTGTGGCCTACTCTTGTGGCCTTCCCACATACTGGGCAAACTACCATTGCATTTGATGCTTCAAATGGTGCGTTCTTTGTGATAATTCCACCTTTATCTTGCTGAGATCTTGGTTTTTGATGTTTCTTAACCTGATTTACGCCCTCAACGAGTATGCGGTTTGAATCTGGATATACATCGATTACTTTGCCACTCTTGCCTTTCTCTTTTCCAGCAATTACGACTACTGTATCGCCTTTCTTTATCGCCATTTTCATAGTCTGCTCCTTTTATATAACATCCGGTGCAAGAGAGATAATCTTCATATATCCTCTATCACGGAGTTCCCTCGCGATTGGTCCGAATACACGAGTTCCTTTTGGTTGTTTTTGATTGTCTATTATTACTGCAGCATTGTCATCAAATCTGATGTGTGAGCCGTCTTGTCTGCGAAGTCCTTTGGTGGTACGCACGATTACTGCCTTCACAACATCTCCCTTCTTGGCTGTGCCACCAGGGATCGCTTTCTTAACTGATGCTACGATTACATCGCCGATATTTCCACTGCGTCTATATGATCCGCCAAGTACGCGTATGCACATAATCTCTTTTGCGCCTGTGTTATCTGCTACCTTTAATCTTGTTTGAGGTTGTATCATCCTTTCCTCCTTACTTCGCTTTCTCTACGATTTCTACAACGCGATAGTATTTATCTTTACTAAGTGGCCTTGTCTCCATAATGCGAACTCTATCACCGATCTGGCACTCGTTGTTTTCATCGTGAGCTTTGAATTTCTTTGATTGTTGTACGACTTTTTTGTAGATTGGACTTTTTACTCTGGAAACGACATTGACAACTACTGTCTTATTCATTTTTCCAGCACTGACTACTATGCCCTCTCTGGTTAGTCTTGAATTTCTATTTCCCATCGTTTCCTCCTGCAATTTCCTTTTCTCTTATTACAGTTTTTACTCTTGCTATCTCCTTCTTGCATTCATGAATACGCATTGGGTTTGCAAGGTTTCTGGTAGCGTGAGAAAAACGAAGATTAAATAATTCGCTATTTAATTCTTTGAGTCTAGCGTTTAACTCCCCGATTGAAAGGGTCTTGATTTCACTAATTTTCATCTTTCACACCACCTTCGTTTTGTTCTTTCTTCACAAATTTTACTTTGCATGGAAGTTTGTGACCTGCAAGTCTTAATGCCTCTTTGGCAACATCCTCAGCCACTCCTTCAATCTCAAACAGAACTCTGCCTGGTTTAACTACTGCTACCCAGAACTCTGGTGCACCTTTACCAGAACCCATACGAGTTCCGATGGCTTTCTTTGATACTGGCTTGTCTGGGAATATCTTAATCCAAACCTTACCACCACGCTTGATATAACGAGTCATAGCAATACGAGCGGCCTCAATTTGATTTGACTTTATCCAGCAAGGTTCCATAGCCATGATGCCATATGTTCCGTAAGCAAGAGTGTTGCCTCTTGTAGCCTTACCTGTCATTCTGCCTCTAAAAACCTTTCTTCTTTTAACTCTCTTTGGCATTAACATTATTCTTGCCCTCCTTTTGCATTAGAAGACTTTTTCCCGCCAAGAATATCGCCTTTATAAATCCAGCATTTTACGCCGATTTTTCCGATCATTGTGTAGGCTGCTGCCTCACCATAATCAACATCTGCCCTAAGAGTGTGAAGTGGAAGGCTGCCTTCCATATACTTTTCAGTCATTGCCTTGTCATTTGCTTTGGCAAGTACACCGCTGATTTGTACTTTACATCCCTTAGCGCCAGCTTTCATTACTCTTTGAAGAGCCTGCTTTAATGCCCTCTTACCAGCGACACGCTTTTCAAGTTGAGAAGCAATGCTTTCTGCAACGAGTTGAGCGTCAAGGTCTACTTTCTTAACTTCTTTAACATTGATTACAAGAAGTTTTACTGGGCGAATCATCTTTGAAATTTCTTTCTTGATTACTTCAATTCCAGCACCTTTTGTACCAATTATCATTCCTGGTTTGCCAGTAAAGATATTGATAACAAGTTTGCCCTCAGTTCTTTCAATAGTAACCTTTGAAATAGCACTTGTGGCATACTTTTTCTTTAAGAATTTACGAATCTCTTGATCCTCTTTAAGATTTGCTGCAAAGGTAGCCTTATCAGCATACCAAGTAGAATTCCAATCCTTATTAATTCCGATACGAAGTCCTATTGGACTAACTTTCTGTCCCATTCTTAACCTCCTACCACTTCATCAAGCACTACTGTGATATGTGAAGTCTTTTTGAGTATTCTATTGGCAGAGCCTTTGCCTGCATAGTGTATTCTCTTGAGAACTGGGCCGCCGTTTGCATAGCACTCAGCAACTACTAAATTCTCAACATTCATACCCTTATTGTTTTCAGCGTTTGCAATAGCACTTTTAAGTACATTAAGTGTCTCCTTTGCTGTGCTGTCTGGCATATTTTCAAGCATTGCTACTGCGTAGCTTGCCTTTTTGCCACGGATTAAGTCAAGAACTATTCTCACCTTTGAACTGCTCATTCTTACATGATTTGCTCTTGCATAAGGACGGGTATCTTTATTTTTCTGTCTTTTTTCTGCTTTTTGTCTAATTCTTGTAGCCATTTCTTCCCTCCTTATCTCTTACCTGCGGCTGATGCCTTTTTTGTGTGACCTTTATAGGTTCTTGTTGGAGAGAACTCTCCAAGTTTATGTCCTACCATGTCAGCAGTGCAGTATACTGGAACATGTTTCTTTCCATTGTGTACTGCAAATGTAAAGCCAACAAATTCAGGATAAATTGTAGATGCCCTTGACCAAGTCTTTATTGGCTTTTTAACGCCAGACGCTGTCATTTCATTGACTTTTTTCATCAAACTTGGATGAACATAAGGCTTTTTCTTTAATGATCTGCTCATACTTGTCTCTCCTAATTAACTCTCTTAACCATTAAGCGGTTAGAGCGATTTTTCTTCTTTCTTGTCTTGTATCCAAGGGCAGGTTTTCCCCATGGAGTAACTGGTGACTTAAGACCAACAGGGCTTTTACCTTCACCACCACCATGCTTGTGGTCGTTAGGGTTCATAGCCACACCACGAACGGCAGGTCTTACGCCCATATGTCTCTTTCTTCCAGCCTTGCCAAGTGAAACAAGTTCATGATCAAGGTTACCTACTGTTCCTATGCTAGCACGGCAGTTTAAAAGTACCTTTCTCATTTCTCCACTTGGAAGTCTTAAGGTTGCATACTTTCCTTCCTTAGCCATAAGTTGTACCTCACTTCCCGCACTACGAGCAAGTTGGCCACCTTTATTTGGCTCAAGTTCTATATTATGGATTAATGTACCTACTGGGATTGAAGACAATGGAAGATTGTTTCCGACTTTTATTTCTACATTCTCCCCGCTCATTACGATGTCGCCATCTTTGAGTCCTACTGGGGCGATGATGTATCTCTTCTCTCCATCAGCATAGCTGAGAAGTGCAATATATGCAGTTCTGTTTGGATCGTATTCGATTCCCACTACCTTTGCAGGTACATTGTCTTTATTGCGTTTGAAATCGATGATACGATATTTTTGTCTGTTTCCACCGCCTTGATGTCTTACGGTGATTTTTCCTGATGCGTTTCTTCCAGCATTTTTATCTTTCTTTGCAAGAAGTGATTTCTCAGGTGTTTTCTTTGTTACTTCATCATAGGAAGAGGTCGTATAGAATCTTCTTCCGGCTGAAGTGGGATTATGCATTTTAATTGCCATAGTGACCTAACCTCCTATTAAGATAAGCTATCGAAGAACGCGATTGTTTTTGAAGACTCTTTCAAGGTTACAATTGCTTTCTTGTAATCTTGAGTTCTTCCTTCTGTTCTTCCAGCCTTTGTGTTTTGGACTTTCTTATGTCCCTTTACCATACAGGTATTTACTTTCTCAACTTGAACACCGAAAAGTGACTCAACAGCGTTTTTGATTTCAACCTTGTTTGCCCTCTTATCAACTACGAAAGAGTAAACTTTATTGCCGATTCCGGCATAACTTTTTTCGGTGAGAAGTGGTTTTCTTATTATTTCATGTGCTTCCATTATTCTGCGTATGCCTCCTCGATTGTTTTTATTGCGCTTTGAGTAAGTACTATGTTCTTTGAAGCAACAACTTCATAAACATTTATGTTTGCAGCCTCTTCAATATCAAGGTTTGCAAGGTTTGCAGTTGCTCTTTTAACTACGGCGTCATTTGCGTCATTGACTACAAGTACGCTGCCATTAAATTTGAATGCGTCTACAAATGCTTGTGCTTCGCGCGTCTTTGCTTCGGTGAATGCAAGCTTATCAAGCACTGTTACCTGTCCCTGTCTTACCTTCTCGCTAAGTGCTGACAGAAGTGCGTAGCGTCTTGCTTGCTTATTCATCTTCTTTGAAAAGTCTCTTGGTTTTGGAGCGAAAGCAATTCCGCCGCCTGTCCATTGTGGAGCTTTTCTAGAGCCATGTCTTGCCCTACCTGTGCCTTTTTGTCTCCAAGGCTTTGCCGCCTTTCCTCTTACTTCACTTCTTGTAAGAGTGCTTTTTGTACCTTGTCTTTGATTTGCATTGTATGCTACCACTGCTTCGTGAATAAGTGGTTCGTTATATTCAACTTCAAAAAGGTCTTTAGAAAGTGTCATTGTCCCAACTTCTTGGGCTTGCATATTAAAAACTTTTACTTTTGCCATGTCTTTCTCCTTTATGCCTTCTTGCTCTCACGGATTGTTACCACGCTGCCCTTAGGCCCTGGAATACATCCTTTTACAAGTAAGATGTTTCTATCGGTATCAACCTTAACAATTTCAAGGTTTTGTATTGTCACTCTCTCAACACCATAGTGTCCTGCAAGATGTTTATTCTTGAACACTCTTGATGGAGTAGAGTTTGCGCCCATAGAGCCGACTTCTCTATGTACAGGTCCAGTACCGTGAGTCATTTTAAGTCTGTGTTGATTCCATCTTTGAATTACGCCTGTGAATCCACGACCACGAGTGGTGCCAGTAACATCTACTTTATCACCCTCTGCAAAAATGTCACATTTGATTTCTTGGCCGAGAGAGTATTCACTTGCATTCTCAAATCTTAATTCTTTAACCATTCGGAAGGTCTCAACCCCAGCTTTCTTGAAAGCCCCTGCACTTGGTTTGTTTACGCGTGATGCTTTTTGTTTTTCAAACGCAACTACTACTGCGTCATATCCATCCTTTTCGTTATTCTTTATCTGAACAACTGGGCAAGGACCTGCCTCCACTACTGTAACTGGTACAACTAAACCTTCTGGAGTGAAGACTTGAGTCATGCCAAGTTTCTTTCCAACTATTGCTTTTTTCATTTCTTCCTCCTTACAGTTTGATTTTTATATCAACACCTGCTGGCAAGTCAATCTTCATTAAAGCGTCAACTGCCTTGGTAGATGGTGAATAAATATCAATAAGTCTTTTGTGAGTCCTTGACTCAAATTGTTCACGACTGTCTTTGTGTTTGTGTGGTGAACGAATTACGGTTACTACTTCCCTATCTGTTGGAAGTGGTATTGGCCCTGATACTTTTGCTCCGCTCTTCTCAGCAGTGTCAATTATTCTCTTGCACGCTTCATCGATGAGGGAATGCTCAAAGGCCTTCAATTTGATTCTGATTTTTTGTGTTGCCATTAATTAATTTACCTCCTGTAATAGCCTGCCTAATCATCACATCCATGCCTTACGAACCTACGGTACACGCTCCCGTGCGTTTCGCGCTGTCGGACTTTAAAAAATGTGACTTATGATTAGTCGCCCGCGGTCACTGCCACGAACTTGTCCATATGAGTTCTCTTTAATTGCTGGTAATTAAAGTAACCTCATATTTCAACCCATATTTCACAGCATAGATAGTTTAACAAATCCCTCTCCCCTTGTCAAGGGTTTTTATGAGAAAATTTAAATTATTTTTGCAATAAAAAATCCCTAATTTTTTAGGGATATTATATGGTTGGAATTGGTAAAAATCGGCTGCCAGTACGCCACTCAAAATTCTTCTCTAAGAGGTGATAGCACTCCCTTGCAGAGTCGCCGCCTAGTTTAAGAGTGGAAAGCTTTTCATAGTCTATTTCGCTGAGTATTTTTAGTGCGCTATAACAACCTTCGCTTAGATGTATGCTTGTCTCGGTTTTACAACTTGGACAAACAACCTCACCTATCTCCAAATTGAAGTATTTTATCGCGCCTAGTTTTGCCTTACATGAAGAGCATTCATTTGTAATAAATGAATAGCCAAGTGCCTTAAATACGCTTATTAATAATTTGTTTATACAATAATATTTTCTAACATTATTATAACATAATGCCTGCAAACACTTGATAATTTCAATAAATAACGCCGGTTCGCTCTCAAAAGTGGATATTTTCTTTAAAATATCTATTATTGCACATCCTTCATAATATTTATCTATATCTTTTGTGAGTCCATAAAACGAATCTATCACATCAGCTTGTGTGATAATATTAAAACCTTTTCCATCCTCAATTATGTATTCGCCAAAGGTGAATAGTTCTTTGGCTGATTTTAGTTTCGCCTTCTCGCCACGCACCCCACGCATGATGCAAACTATCTTGCCTTGCTCAAGCGAATAAAGGGTGACCAGCTTGTCCTTTTCTTTATAATCTTTGGACTCAATTACCAATGCCTTAACTTTTGTGGAAGCCATACCTATTCTCTCTCCGTTCCCCTTTTGCGTGCTTCTTCAAGGAGAGTCTTATTCCATATCTTCATGCTTTTGCAAAACTGCCTTGCAAGTTGTGGATCACCAGTAAGTTCAAATGCCCTAAAAAATACACATGCGTCACTTTCTTCAAATCTTGGCTGCTGCTGCGCTTTCATACTCCCCTCCTTCTCACTTTTATAGTATAAGTATACACCAAACTTTTCCTTTTAGGCAATCAAATTTGTTTTTTATTAGAAAATTGAGTGGAAAGTTGTCAAAGTTTATGTAAAGCCCCAAAGGGCTTTCTAATTTATTCTAGTTATAAATACATTTCCTGAATTTATGATTTCATTTACCGAATTGTTATTGCGTATGGTCAGTGTTGTCCCTTGCGTTGGCACTGTTATCACCGTATCACCTGCTATATTTGCATTTGAGCCGACGCTACCACTTACCGTGGCTACCCCATCCGGCAAGATAACTCCGCCATTGTACACTGCAAGAGTTAGCGTCCCGTTTGATGGTATACCTCCATTTGCTGCATAATTTATTCTATATGTTCCGCTTTTTAAATTAATCGTATCGCCAACGCCGAGCGTTATATCATCTCCGATGCTGGAGGCAAGGGTTAATCCAACATTCCCGCCGCTTGGGACATTTTGCATAGGATTAAAATTTAAAAATGCCCAAGTCGCTAGTACTATTGGGTTTATTACTGTGTTTGAAGATGTATTTAATAACCTTAATAATTGCTCACGACAAGTGAAGATTGGTGTGGGATAGTGTGGACCAGATCTACACTCGTTAAAATTTAAATTACATGGCATGTGTATTCTCCAAAAGGCTTATTAGCCTCACTATCATAATATTATCTGCCTTCGTTTATTGTGCAATTTAAAAAGTTTTTAAAAACCACTTAAATTTATTTGATTTATTGTTTAATTTTATTTAAAATATTGTCGTAAAAAGGAGGAAATATGAAAAAGTTTTTTAGTGATTTCAAAAAATTTATTACCCGCGGCAATATTCTTGATATGGCTGTCGGCGTTATCGTAGGCGGTGCCTTCAATGCGATTGTATCGGCTTTCACAAATCAAATTATCATGCCACTGATTAACGCACTACTTTCACTCATTAGTGGTGGCGAAAACGGACTGGAAAGCGCAGTAACAATACTCATCCCTGGAAACAATCCGACAAACCCACTTGAAAATGCTATCTATATCAACTGGGGTGCATTCATTTCAGCAGTGCTTAATTTCTTAATAATTGCTATGACACTATTCATTATCTTGAAAGTAGCAATGAAGAGTAGCCAACTCCTTAAGGAAGCGGGTAATGCTATGAAACCAAAAATTACAAAAGAAATGAAGAAAGAAATGAAGGCAGAAGGCATCAACCTTAAAGACAAAGAAGCTGTGAAGGCATACCTCGATGAAAAAGCAAGAAGAGCAGAACTTGCAAAGGCAGAAGAGGCTGAAAAACAAAGACTTGCAGAAGAAGAAAAATACCACAACTCCACTGAGTATCTTTTAAAAGAAATCTTAAAACAACTTCAAGAAAAAGAAGAACCAACTAAAAAACCTGCTAAAAAAGCAAAATAAAAAGTGGCTGAGCCACTTTTTTTATTGTACCGTATAACCTTGTCCTGTGAGATAATTGTACACCTCCTGTGAACTTGTAAAGCCGCCGATATGATATAGCCCTTTTTGTACTGGCAGCCCGCCGTTTACATTTGGCACAAGTGACCAGTTTGTCCATGCGGAAGAGTCGCCATACATTACCTTGGTTTCGGTACCGTTGAGCGTACCAGAGCCATAGGTTGAAGCTATTGTTATTTCACCTTGCGTCGCCGTATTATCACACACTACCCCTCCAGTGGTGCAAGTTATTATAATATTTACGGCATTGCAGTCTACTAAACTAGAATTGTAACCATCGCCTAATATACTGCCTACATTTGTCGCTCCATGTAATTCACTTCGCATTACGGCACATTGTTTTATTTCACTATAGAAAGCACATCCTACCACTCCGCCAATCTGATCTGTACCTTGTATCGTTATATTATCCACAACACAATTGGCTATTAATGAATTATTATTAAAGAAGCCCACAATTGCACCGACGCTTGCAACGCTTCCTTTTACCTCCATATTTTGAATACTTATGTTTGTTAACTTTGCATTAGATGTTTTTCCAAACAAACCAACACCATTAGATGTCGTATCTATTCGTATGTTGTATATTTTATAAAATTCTCCATTATAATTGCCAGCAAAAGCATAGCTATTGTTTAATCCTATTGGTTGCCACAGGTGTGATTTTAAATCTATATCAGCAGTTTGTTTAAAATATTTGCCAGCAAAGGTGTTTGTTTGTGATTGTTTTGCAAGATATGCAAGGTCTTTCGCTGATGTGATTAAATAAGGACTTGTTTCAGTACCCTGTCCACTAAGCGAGGCGGAATAATAACTTTCGTCGTCTATCCATGTCTTTTCTTGCCAGTGGGCAGTAAGGGTGACAGCGCTAGTAGTTACATTGTCGGACTTTAAGTTTTTAAAGTATGTCGCTGTAACCTTGGTGGATGCGTTATTCCATGGAGTTGTTGGATTTTCGCTATCTCCAAATCGGGCAGTGCTTACATCTAAATAGTCGCTTGCAGACCAACCAACAAAGTTATACCCTTCGCGCGTTGGATTTGAAATTTCTATTACTTCGTCATAATTTGCAGATGTAGGATGCGCTGCACCAAAAGTGCCCTCATTAAGGTTATACGCAATTGTATATGAATTTGCACCCCAACGGGCATAGATTGTACCATCCGAATCTTGCAACCATTTATTCATAGGTGTGCCACTGGCATTGCAGTAATATGTTCCACCGCTTGTGGGATTACTATAATAACCTACAAAATAATAACCTTTACGCAGTGGCAGTTTTACATTAACAAAAGGTAGGAATTCCCCATAGGTGGCTGTCACACTTGTCGTCCCCATTGTTGTAGCGCCATTACCATCTAGGGTGACTGTATATGTTTTCGGTGTCCAACGAGCATAAAGTGTGAAATCCTCTGTTACATTCCAAGCTTTTGTCCCCGCACCAGTTGAAGAAATGTATTGATTGCCACCAGTTGACGCATCCGTATCATAGTATCCTGCAAAAGTATAACCTGTTCTTGAAGGTATGGTAATTGTTGACAGTGAACTATTATAAGTCGCCGTGACACTACTGGATCCACCACTACCCCCATTTGGATTTAAATTAACAGTATATGTGTTTGGCGTCCAGTTGGCTGTGAGCGTGACTGAGCCATTATTTGTTGAAGATAAGTTTTTAAAATAAGGTCCTATTGGTGTCCCATTCCAAGAATTGGTAACCAAAGTTGAAGAATATCCCCACTCAGCTGAAGATGAAAAATTTGAGCCTCCAGATGACCATCCCGCAAAAGTATAACCCGCACGAGTTGGATTTTCAATGTTAACAACTGTATTATAAGTGGTACTTGTTGGATGGTAAGATGTAGAAGGATGTTTCCAAGTGCCGCCATTAAGATTATATGAAATTGAGTAAGTGTTAGCAGTCCAATTGGCGGTAAAAGTGACCGAGCCATTGTATACTGAGGTAAGGTTTATAAAATAGGTTGAGGAGACTTTTGTTGATGTAGTTGACCAGCTAGTAGTACAAGAAGATGACGAAGCACCATATTTTGCATAACTTGTATTAATACCACTTGCAGACCACCCTGCAAATGTGTACCCAATCCGGCTTGGATTCTCAATATTTATTGCCTTATCATAGGTTGCACTTCTTGGGTGATAACTTGTAGACGAATGTGGCCAATAACCACCATCCATATCATAATTAATACTATATTGATTATTTTCTATAACTGCAACGCCTTGCCACCAGTCTTTACTTCCCCCAACTTTATAGCCCGATTTACAACAATAAATCCCGTTTCCGAGATTATCCATTTGCATAACTGCCGTAAACGCATCAAAATCATTGTCTCGAAATTCAGTAGCGGAGGTAGTATCTTTTGTTAACTTTCCCCCACTATTCAAAAAGCAATTCCATAAATGATAACCAGTAGGTACTTTTACATAAAACCAACGCTCAAGCAAAACACCTGAACGGGACAATGCCTCTCCCGAAGCAGCAGATACCCATGAGAATTCTGCAGTACTTGAAGACTTATTTTTTTCCCAGCATATGCCACCACCAGAAGGGTACTGTGCAAGGGTTGCAATACAAGAGATAGGATCTCTCAACATAGAAAAACCACCGATGGTTCCAGTGAGGCCCGCGTCTGCATCCTCTTTAGGTGGCAATAACTCTTCTTGTGAATTATCGGGCTCTAAAATCCCCCCCCCGCAGGAGTGCTAGACAAAAGTAGCACTCCTGTGAGGAGAGTTAAAACACATACAAACATTAAACTAAGTTTTTTAAAATATTTCATATTGGTTATAGTATATACCATTTCACAACAAAAACAAACTTTTTGTATTGTATTTTTAAAGTTTTCACGCATAAACAGCGTAAAAATATTTTTATATTTTATTAAATTTTTGTTGACAATAAGAATTTTATTTGATATATTAAAAGAGCATCAATTATGCAATGGGAGTTTAGCTCAGCTGGGAGAGCATCTGCCTTACAAGCAGAGGGTCATAGGTTCGAGCCCTATAACTCCCACCAGTAAGACGCGAAAAGCGTCTTTTTTTACGCCAGTAAAAACGCTTGCGTGAGCAAGGGCTGGTGGGTGATAAAAGCTTGGCTCGCACTAGCAAAGCCACACTGCGCTTATAACTCCCACCTCTATTTCAAAAATAAATAGTCTGAAATTCGCATTTCCTTGATATAACTCCCACACATGCTGGGAAACAACAAAAAAGAAAGGGGTTACCCTTTCTTTTATTATGCAAAGTAGAATGTAATGAGGAAAGTTTCATCAAGTGATGTGAAATTTTTATCATGTGTGAGTTCATAAATTAACAGTTCAAATGTCTTTTTGAGTGGTCCCTGATCACCATCGATCTCACGCGTTGTTTTACTTCCTCCATTCCAACGCACCTCAAAATAATCTATTGTAACCTTTTTATCTGTACCCTTTTCATATATAGTGCCTAATTGTCCAACAATAGTATCGTATACAGATTCTTCCATATCGTAATATCCTGCTTCATCTATAAATTCGAAAACCTTAGCAGAAAGTGCTTCAAATTTAAGATCTTTTCTTACACCATTTTCTATATATTGAACATATTTATTTGATTGATCAGCTCCATATACTTCAAACTTAATCTTGCTATAATCTGCCTGCCAGATTGCTGTAACTTCTGCGTCAAGCACATTATTAGAAACAAGTACTGTACCTAAACTTGTAGAGCCGTTCTTATAATCGCTCTTATCTTCAGTTTGAGTGTATAGTGTATCATTATAGTTAAGTCCTACAAAGGTATAACTTAGTCTTTCTACATTATAAGCACTAAAACCAGTTTCAACATTATAAGTAATTTCTGTATTTGGCTTATTTAGTTTATTTACTGGGTTATATTTTACAGAAAGTCTATATGAAATGGTTTCAACTTTCAGATAAAGATCAAGGTTATTTGTATTAAAGCTTGTTTTTAATGCTTCAATGTCTACTGGGTTACCATTAACATCTGTCCAGCCAACAAAGGTATAGCCTGCCTTAATATTTGCTTTTACATCTTCAGCGGTGAGAAGTTCAAAAGCATTAAACTCTTCTTGAGTATATGCTGAAGAAGAAATTAATTTTTTATCTGCATCATAATAAGATACTTGTTTTTCATTATCCCATTTTGCAACGAGTTCATGAGCACCAGACACTGTATAAGTGGCTGTTTTATAAGGGCCTTCTACTTTTCCCTCTTCATTAAGCATCCAACCGCTAAACGCTATTCCTGTTCCTTCCCCTATTGGTGAAATTTCAGGAAGTGCATCACCATAGACAAAAGTCTTTCCGTCTACAACATCTTCAATTTTACTGCCATCATTATAATTGCCGCCAAAAGTAAAGGTATAGGTTTTTACATTACATTTTGCAGTAAGTTCGGTGGCACCTTCAAGTTTAAATGAATAGGTTGCATGATTTTTATCGGCAACAACTTTATTCTTTCCTTGATAAGTTTTATCGGTACCTTCATACCAACCATCAAAGTCATATGCCTCGCCCTCAAAAGTGATTATAACTTCGCTACCTTTTTGAACGCGAAGTTCATTCTTTTCACGCTCTTTACCATTAATAAGCACGCTTGTAGCTGGCTGTCCTTCTGTAATGCCGTCTACATATAATTTAACCCAGTATGCTTGAGATTCAGTCACGCAAAGTGCGGTGGCAAGAATTGCAAGCGGCAGGATTACTACGAAAGCGCAAATTGATAAGATTTTAAGAAAATTCTTTGACATAAACCCTCCATAACTAGCAATAGTATAGCACAATGAAATAATAATTTCAATACCTAATTTAAAATAAAATGTAAAAAATTGTTAAATGATAAATAAAAGCATAATAAGAATTATGCTTTTAGTCCTCTAAACCTAACAAATAATCTGCTGAAACTTTAAAGTATTTACAAAGTTTTACAAGTATTGCATATTCTGGCTCTCTATGTCCATTCTCATAGTTACCATATGCACCCTTCGTTACACCTATCGCTTCAGCAACTTCTTTCTGATATACACCTTTCTCTAATCTTAGTTCTTTTAATCTTTTCCCGAATTCCATAATTATTTTATAACACAAATTGAATATTTTTACTTGACAATATTCAGATTGACGACTATAATATAGTATACAAATTGAATACAGGAGTAAATTATGATTAAAATAAGATTTAGAGAGGAACTTGTAAGAATTTATATTAACACCACGGGATTAAGTTTATCTCAGTTTTGTGAAAAATGCGATATCTCGATTTATCAATACCTTGCACTCGCGAATGGTGGCGATTGCAGTGTTTTTACTTTATACAAAATTGCAAGAGTTTTACAACTTGATATATTGCATTTACTGAAAGAAGTGGAATAGATTTCTCCACTACGGTCGAAATGACAGTGCCTTAGGCGGTCTCTGATTATTACGAAAAAAGCACGCTCATGCGCGTGCTTTCAACAAATTCCAGCAGTGTTCTATCTTCCCAGACCGTCACCAGCCAAGTATTTTCGACGATGAAGAGCTTAACTTCTGTGTTCGGTATGTGTACAGGTGGATCCTCTTCTCTATCGCCACTGGAAATGGTATTACTACAAACTTTCGTTTGAAATAACCTTATTTATGCAGAGTTTAAAACCCTGACAACTACATAATTAAGTTGAGAAACTTTAGGCTAAGTTTATCCGTGATCAAGCCCTCGAACTATTAGTATCGGTCAGCTGAACACATTACTGTGCTTACACCTCCGACCTATCAACGTTGTAGTCTACAACGGTTCTTACTAGCTTACGCTATGGGATATCTCATCTTGTGGTGGGCTTCACGCTTAGATGCTTTCAGCATTTATCCCAACCATACATCGCTACCCTGCTATGCCACTGGCGTGACAACAGGTGCACCATTGGTATGTCCATCCCGGTCCTCTCGTACTAGGGACAGCCCCACTCAAATATCCTACGCCCACGATAGATAGGGACCGAACTGTCTCACGACGTTCTGAACCCAGC